>JBNMNB010000132.1:0-20690 GCA_051270635.1 Verrucomicrobiales bacterium
GAACGACCGGTTCCATTGGACGAGTTGCCGGCCTGGGGGCTACCATATCGTGCTCCTGCAAGCGTGAAAGGATACTGGCCGCGGCTGGCGCTAGAAATCCTGGCTGCCGGAGCAGGGCCGCTGCTTATTTTTGCTCCGCAACGCGCGAATGCGGAAAAGATTGCACGAAAGCTGTCCAAGGCATTGCCTGCCGATGATCGATTGCCACTGACTCAGCAGCAAAAGCAGTCTTGTGGAAAGGAATTGGCAGCAATGTTAGAAAAACGTGTGGCTTATCACCACAGTGGGCTCTCCTATTTTCAACGCGCGGGAATCGTCGAGCCACTGGCAAAGGCAGGGCAGCTGCGCGTGGTCGTGGCCACTATGGGACTGGCTGCCGGTATCAATTTTTCCATGCGCTCGGTTCTGGTGTCAGACACGCGTTTCTTTAATGGCGAGATTCAACATGATGTTGCCAGCGACGAGCTATTGCAGATGTTCGGCCGTGCGGGACGACGAGGACTGGATGAAATCGGTTATGTGATCATCGATGATCGCACGCCACGGCTTGCGGATGCTGCTGCGAAGCAATTGCGACGTTCCAACGAGATCGATTGGCCAACGCTGCTGCGAGTGATGCACAGTGCAGGCGAAAGAGGTGAGTCCGCCATCGAGGCGGCGCGGGTTCTGTGTCGCTCACTTTTCAGTAAACAGAAGATTGAACTGGGATTCTCAAAGGAGCGAGAAGGCACCGGACGCACAAACGAAAGTTCAGAAGCCGTTTTCGGATTGGTTCCTACGCGACGTGAAGTCTGGAATGCCAGCAAACAGTGGGAAACGTGGCGATCTGACCGGACAACTTCGGCCCACCTGGGAGCTGCAGTCATTGTTACAAAAAAAGGGCCAGTGCCCGCGCTTTCGGTGTTCTCGTTCGTTGCAGATCGATTCTCCATTGGTCGAATGGCGAAGTTGGCTGCAACAAGCGAATGTGGCGTCTGCTATGGGCGTGAAGTCGCTGCAGCAGTGCGGCAGGACTGTGGTGACTACACGCTGACACGCAATGTGCGCGCGTGGCTCAAACGCGGCAAACGCGATCGCTTTACGTTTTCACAGCTGGAGGAGTCGATCGTGCCCCAGGCACTGGCTCACTGTGAAGGTGGAGTAGTCAATCGGTTCGAGGATAGAAACGGCACGGCGATTCTCACGTTGGATTTTACGAAGGTGGAATGCACGGTCTATCGTGATCAAACGGATGCCCTGCTGGTCGATCCCCGGGAACGCCATCTGTCGCAGGTTGCAGAGGCAAATGTGATTGAGCCATCGGGCGATGTGCATGAGGCATCGCCCGGCTCTGCTGCCTATGCCTGGAGAAAGCTGGGGCTAATTGGCCCTGACGGTGTTCCTACTCGGCGCGGTGTGATTTTTAGTTTTTTCCACCACGGCGATGGCCTGGCGGTCGCTGCTGCATTAGAAGATGAGGCCTATTCGATCAGAGAATTAATCTTGCACCTGGCGAACATTCGTGGCGGCTATCGATTTGCAGACGTGCAAAATGTCGAGTCTCTCGGAAGTGAACGACTGGGGGCGGCATGCCGACAGGTTTACGGAGCAGTCAGCCACACGGGATATCTCGATCTTGGTCTGCCCGCAGGCTACGGCGAAGGCGCAGCAGAAGTGCTCGCGGTCGTCCTGCGCGATTCACATTTGGCGAAGCAACTATGCAATGAGGCTCTGGGCGAGGGAGATATTGAACGCGCTCTGGTCGAGTGGTTTAGTTTCCTGCGCCACATCCAACATGCGCCTGATTATCCGTGGCAGCGCTGGCAGGATCTTAAAAATGAGGCGACTGCCGCGCTTGCCAGGCACGGTGTGCGTGCGTCCAGACAGGCGCTCCCGGATTTGCCCGCATCGCTCTTCAATCGTCCAGTGAAACACCAGATTCACCTGCGCTCGCTGGGCCGCGATCGAGCATAATTTCCCCACTTTGGTGTAGATTCTTTTCCACTTTTCATTGTCTGCCCCGTCCACTACGGTGCCAGTAATGACTAAGCAAGCCGTTGCCCCCGTTAATGAATCAACTGATACAACTGATACAACTGATGCCGATGCTGCAATCGTAGCCCATTGGAAAAGTGAGCCTGCGCCGCTATTGCCGATGCTGCACGCGTTTCATGATCGCGATGGCTACTTGAGCGAAGTGTCGATTAAGGCGGTGGCTGCCGGGCTTAGGATCCCGCTGGCGGAACTCTGGGGGACGGTCACATTTTATCATCATTTTTCTCGTGAGGCTCCTGGCAAGTCGGCTCCACGAGTGTGCACGGGAAATGTTTGTTGTCTCAAGGGAGGTAACGAATTGCTGGAGGAATTGAAGAGTGAGGGCGCTACGCCGATGCCCTGTTCCGGTCGCTGCGATGAACCGGTGCCTGTCATAATCGGTGACAAAATGTTAGTCGGCTTCAAGGCGGATCAACTTGAGCACAAGCCAACGCCCCTTCCTGTTGCTAATCCCGGTGGCATCGAAGAATGCATCTTTTCTTCAATTCGCGAACCGGGCCGCAATACACTTGAGGGCTATCAAATGACTGAAGGCTATGTTGGCCTGAAGCGTGCACTGTCAGAAATGACACCGGAAGCGGTGATCCAATTGCTGACTGACAGTAAGCTTGCAGGTCGTGGTGGCGCAGGGTTTCCCACTGGCGTCAAATGGCAGGCTGTCAGGGATGCTCCCGGCACACCGAAAGCGATCGTCTGCAATGCTGATGAAGGCGAGCCTGGTTGTTTCAAAGACCGCGCCATCATGGACTATGATCCGTATGCGATGATCGAAGGCATGACGCTGGCTGCGTTCGCCACAGGTGCCACTATTGGATTTATCTATCTTCGTTACGAGTATCCGGAGATGGCCGCGTCTTTAGAGCAGTGTATAATCGATGCGCAAAAGGCAAATTTGTTAGGGGACGGCATTCTCGGGACGGACGTAAACTTTCATCTATACGTTCGCAGAGGGGCAGGTGCCTACATTTGCGGCGAAGAGGGCTCGCTGCTGAACAGTCTTGAAGGAAAGCATCCATTCCCACGCAACAAGCCACCATTTCCAGTGACGCATGGCTTCAATGACAAGCCAACCGTGGTGAATAATGTGGAAACGTTAGCATCTGTTGCGCATATCATGCGCAAGGGCGCTGATTGGTACCGTTCACTCGGACTCGGCGATCATGCCGGGACAAAAGTGATCAGTCTCTCTGGCGACATTGCGCGACCAGGAAACTATGAGGTGCCGTTCGGGTTCTCGTTGCAGACATTGCTCAATGACTGGGCGGGCGGCGCACCTGATGGACGCTCCATTCAGGCGGTGACGATGGCCGGACTATCGGGTGGATTTCTAGCGGGCGATGACTTGAACATTACCCTGGATGATGCCTGCATTCGCCCACTCGGATCATTCCTGGGTGCCGGCGGGATTATCGTTTTCGATGACAGTCGTGACATGGTCGAGATCGCCCACGGTGCCATGGAATTTTTCGCTCACGAGTCTTGCGGCAAGTGTTTTCCCTGTCGCATCGGAACTCAGCGCCTCACAGAGCGTCTGGACGGTGGCCTGGAGAAATTGCAAATGAGCGACTGGCTCAACGAAGTTCGCGACATAGGCGACGCCATGCGTGCGACTAGTGCCTGCGGCTTGGGCATGGCCGCCCCGAACGTGACCGACAGCTTGCTGCGGTATTTTCCTGAGCAAGTTGAAGCTCACACAAAAAAGTAAAACTTTAAAATTATGGCTGCCCGAAAGAAATCGAAAAAGCAGGCAACGTCAAAAGCGGCTACAAAAGTTGAGCCCGCCGTTGTCCCGTCACCGAAACCGCCTGCTGGCAATTCAGCGTTATTAAATGTTGGCCGAGTTCTGCTATTTGCGGCGTCGGTGATCGCGCTGTACCTGACGGTGACAGCGTTGTCCCAGGGACAAGTGGCCGGATGCGAGGAAGGAGAAAGTTGCAACACCGTTCTGGCTAGTAAGTGGGCAAAGCTGTTTGGCTTGCCCATTGGTGCGTTTGGTGCGGTCGCCTATCTGGCATTGTTAGGCACGTCGTTCGTTCGAGGACTTCAGGGAGTGCAATGGTTTCTGACAATCTCGATCATTGGTGGAGCACTGTGGTTCACCGGAGTGCAGGCTTTTGCTCTCAAAACATTTTGTCCATGGTGCTGCAGCACGCATGCCCTGGCAGTTCTGGGAACGATTTTATTGATGACTGGCGTGCCGCGCAGTGTGAATCCATTCTCCTCGAGTCTTTTCCCTGCAGGTGCGGCACTGGCTGCTCTGGCCGTGACTGCATTCATGCAAATCAAGGCCCCAGATCCGCAGCCAGTCGCAGTGGCGACGAAGACGGAGGTTGCTCCGGTAGAAGTGAAGAAGGAGAAACGTGCATCGTTGACATTGCACGATCAGTATGAACTCAGCACAGTCGAGTTGCCATCGATGGGAGATGCAGAGACAGCCGAGCATGTCGCCGTGGGGATCTTCGACTTCAGCTGTAGCCATTGCCGCCACTTGATGAAAGTGCTCAAGCCTGTCGCAAAGGAATACGGCGACCAGCTGGCGATCATTAAATTGCCGGGGCACTACAATCAGAATGGCCGAGAAATTCAAAAGCTGATGTTGCCAGTTTTCAGGGAGGCGCCCGAAGTCTATGAGGCACTTGGAAACGACCTTTACGCCGAAAAAATTCCTGCAGTGGCCGTTGGGGTGCGTCAGGAATTGGAAAAACGCCTCGGAGCAGAACGACTGGAGCAAATCCTTGCAGCCTACGGCAGCTGGGCGGAAGAACGCGTTGAAGAGTGCAAACAAATCATCGAGACGAATCGAAAAATTACGAAATCAGGGAAGCTGCCGCAGATGATGGTGGGTAAGTCGATCGAGACGGGGAACAAGACGAATCCCGGCCACTATCACAAAATGTTTGCGGACAACTTTGGCCTTACTCGAGAGAAAGCGCCTGAGCTCGCTTGTAGCCCAGCAAGTCTTGACCTAGGCACTGTCGTGGCTTTCTCGGAGCACGAGTTGACATTGACGCTGTCAAATCCTGGTAAACTTCCTGTGACCATTGCCGAAATCAAGCGGTTCAAAGGAATCAATGTTGAGAACGTGCCGAAGTCACTGGCTCCCGGTGCCAGTCAGGCAGTAACGATCAAACTCACTGTGCCTGGACAACAGAAGGGAAAGGTAGCCACTTACTTCGAAGTGCACAGTGATGCAGGCGAGCCAGTCATTAAGATTCCGTTTACGGCGAACGTTGTGGGGGTTAAATTCAATCCGCCCATTCTGAACTTTGGAGTGGTGGAAGCCGGTGGGCCTCCCAAAGCTATGCGCTCTACACTCACTCTCGAATTGCCTGCAAAAATTACCGGGACATCGAGCCCTATCCGTTTCTTTAAGTCTGACCCAGTGGAAGTAGTGGAAGAGAACAAAGTTTATAAAGTGCGCGTCACTGCACAGTTCGAAGCCGGGATCGTTGGAATTCGAAATTCCTATGCCAATTTCATCATTGAGCCGCTGGACGATTCGGTGGCCTGGCCGAAGCAAATCCGAATTCCGATCAAGGCTCGGGTGATCGCGAAGAAAAAGGCGAAGTAACCGATGGACAACATCGCGCTGTCACGTCGTCAGGCGCGGACGGACTATTTTCCCATTTTCCGCTTCAGGTCACCCGGCCTGTAGCGCCCGATATTGAGGCTCTCGTTTTCGATTCGGACAAGCTTCCATGACCAGGGAATCCACGATTCTTTTCTCCATTCAAACACCCACGGCTTGTCGACTCCATTGAGGCGGCTGGTAATGAGATCGGTGGCGAAAAAGCCGGACGCTTCAAAATGCATGTCGCCGGTGAGCTTTCCATCTTCGTCACCAATGACCGTGTCTTCTGATGTCCAGACAACATCAAGGCCGATCAGCTGTGAGCGAACATCCTGAAGTGCCACCAGGGCATCGGACTTTGAGAACCCCCATTGATCTTCATAAGATTCCGACAGCAGCGTGTCCCAGGCCGAATTGTCGCCCTCTTCGATTGCTATGAGAAAGGCCTCCTGCTTCAGGGGCAGTTGAATACTCGATGGCCATTCGAATACCATATGATAGAGCACCACCAGTGCAGTGATCGAAGAAATGATCAATGCCTGAGAGCGAGGTTTAAGGAGTTTTTCGATCATAGCAGGGGACGGGGTAATTGGAGGAAAAACGTTTTGAAGTTGCGATCGTTGATGGTTTCTACAGTATAAACGAATCTATGGCAGAGAAGTATAGGCCAAATGTTGCCGCAATCCTCGTGAACCGTTCTGGACAAGTTCTCGTCGCAGAACGTCTTAAAATAGCGAATTCGTGGCAATTCCCCCAGGGTGGAGTCGATAAAGGAGAATCAACCAGAGATGCCCTTGTCCGAGAAGTAGAGGAAGAGTTGAGCCTGCCCCCTGACAGTTACACCATCGCTGAAGAACGCGGCGGCTATCGCTACAATTTCCCTGCCGATTTTAAGCGGTGGAAGAAGCACCGCGGTCAAGAGCAGACGTATTTTCTCTGTAATTTCACGGGCGAAGATTCTCAGATCGATTTAGATACAGCGCATCCCGAATTCAAAGCATGGCAATGGATCGCTCCCGCCGATTTTCAGATCGACTGGGTCGTTGACTTCAAACGACCAGTCTACATCCAGGTGATGCGCGATTTCTTCAATGTCTCCATCGACATGTGAGCCTAGTCCAAGTTCGTGAACTTCTGTATCTCTTCCGGGCCGGGGCTGCGGTGACCAGCTGCTTTCGCACGGATCACGACATCGCCACCACTGGTCGACTGGACATCTAGTGGTACCAGTGTGAGTCCCTGGGGATTCAATGTCCACGGCTTACCTGCGTCGCAGAGTTGTTGGCCTTTTCTAAGGTCTGATTCGAATTGCCCATTCTGGAAAGCAGTGCTCCACCAGCGGCCCTGCTTGTCTTTGAAAGGCGTGCCGTGACCGCAGAAGCGGCCTGCGAATTGGCGAGGGCCATACGGGCCGGTGATTTTATCGGAAGTGCAATAGTAGAGATTGTAGGTTCCCATGTCGGGATTGTCAGAACTCCAGGCTGTGCCGAATAGGACATAGCGGGAGCCGATGCGGCGGATGGTGCAGCCTTCATGACCAAGCTTTCGATCTGAAGGACCAATGGCGATTTCTTCTCCGGCAAAACCTGAGAAGTCAGGCTTCAGGCGCGCGATGCTGGCACATCCCCAGACAAGCCAATGGCTGCCATCATGGTCAGTGAAAATCGAGGGATCATGGCGATGTCCAAAATCGGCACCGAACGGCTCTGCGTAAGAATCATTGTATTCCCCACCGTCACTGATGAGCAGATTCGACAGCTTCTTGTTCGTTGTATGCACAGCAACCCACCGATGATCAATGAAGTAGAGCTCCGGTGCCCACAACCAGAAGGGCGATCCGTTTTCGTTTGCCTCGCGTTCCTTATCTTTCAGCCACGAGGAGCGGAAAAAATTCCATGGAACTCCCAATCCTTCCCAATTGATCAGATCATTGCTGCTCCAGATTTCGATGCCCTGCGAGTCCCCCATGGTATGCTCCAGCCGCGTCGCAGTCAGCATGAAAGTGCCGCCGTGGCGGTAAATGCAGGGATCGCGCATCCACTCGTATTCCATCACATGCACTGCCTGGTCATGTGTCTTGAAGGCACTGTGCGGATCGATTGGTTTCTCGGTGAGGGCCTTCTTTTTCTCCTTCTTTGCAGGATAGGGCAGAACCTGGTGCGTTTTTGCCCACTGCGTCCACAGCTCCCGGAGTT
Organism: Verrucomicrobiales bacterium; assembly: GCA_051270635.1. Lineage (GTDB taxonomy): Bacteria > Verrucomicrobiota > Verrucomicrobiia > Verrucomicrobiales > DEV007 > JAGROY01. The sequence continues at coordinate 7,801 of JBNMNB010000132.1, forward strand.
TGGCAGTTTTCTCGGGCATGGCGGCCGCCAGATCGTGCGCCTCTGTTCGATCCGATCCCATGTCGTAAAGTTCCCACGCTCCCTTGCGTCCCAGGCGAACAAGTTTGTATTCGCCCTGGCGCACTGCCGCATTGCCTTCATGTTCAAAGTAGAGTGGGCGTTCGGGCAGCTCACCGCCATCGAATACTGGACGAAGGCTTTTTCCTTCCATGGGTGCGATCGCGTGTTGCTTGAAATGTTCTGGATAGCTGCCATTGCCGAGGTCAACACAAGTCGCCATGAGATCCACAAGATGCCCAGGCGTTGTGATCCATTCCTTTGTTGCGGCAATGCCATCTGGCCAGTGAGCAATCAGCGGCGTGGCGATTCCACCTTCATGGTTGTAGTGCTTGTACTGGCGAAAAGGCGTGTTGTTCAGGTGCGCCCAACACTTACCAATAAAGACATCCGAGTGAGGATCGCCAGGCTGCTCTCCTTTGTATTTCCCGCGAATCCCCGTCTCTGCATTGCCGCCATTGTCAGAGAGAAAAAGAATTAGCGTGTTGTGCAGTTGATCGCGTTCGCGCAGCCCGGTGACGAGCGTGCCGATACTCGTGTCGACCTCCTCGATCATCGCCGCATAGATTGCCATCATGTCGTCATAGCGAACCTTGTCCTTCTCGCTGAGCGAATCCCAAGCTGGGATTTCTTCAGGTCGAGGTGTCAGCGGCCAGTTACTCTCAATCAATCCCATTGATATCTGCCGTGCGTATCGTTCTTCTCGTAGCTTGTCCCAACCAGACATATACTTGCCGCGATACTTTGCGATCGTCTCCTCTGGAGCCATACACGGGAAGTGAGGAGCCGGATGCGCCAGATAAAGGAAGAACGGCTTCTTCGCTTCGATCGCCTCATCCAGGAATTTGATGCCCCATTCCGTCCACAGATGCGTGCCATACCAGGGAGGATTGAATCGGGGATCGTCACGAGCAATTTGCGCCCCATTGAGAAACAACGAGGTGCCTCCTTTGGGCCCAGTTTGATCCGAAAAATGCAGCCCACCACGCGGCAAATTCAGGCTGCGCTGGAATCCACGTTCCCATGGTGGCGTCGGCTGATCCGGACCTTGCTGACCTGCGTGCCATTTTCCGGTGATAGCAGTGAAGTAACCCGCCTCGCCAAGAACTTCAGGAATGGTGACGCAATTCTCGTTCAGCCTCCCTTGGTAACCCGGATGATTCTGGTGGATCGTGCCATCCAGATGCCCCATGCCTGCCTGATGCGGATACAAGCCCGTGAGCAAAGAAGCCCGCGTCGGCGAGCAACGACCTGTGTTGTAAAACTGACTGAACTTCATCCCGCCAGCAGCCAGGGCATCAATGTTAGGCGTCGGGATTTCGCCACCGTAACAGGAAATGTCTGAGAAACCCATATCGTCGACAAGTATCACGATAACGTTGGGTTGATCGGCAGCAGTTAGACAGCCGATTGCCAGGGTCAGTGCATTGATGGCCGAAACGAATCTGAGAATCATAAGACAAGTTTCTACGCCTCCCTTTCGCGCGGGTAAAGGAATTTGACTGCACAACCTCAATTCAAACTGAGCCATATCTCTTTAGGCATGCGTTGAATGAGAACTTCTTGAATCGCTCATTGCAAACACAGCCTGAAAATATTCTCCCGATATAAAGCAGAGCCGTTCCGATACTCGTCCGCATACTCTTCCACAAGGCCGAAGAGGGTGACGCTGACGAGGACGAAGAAGAATCCCAGACTGGCTGGATCGACCGCACCTATCGCGCGATCATGCGCCCGCTGCTGCGTGCTCCAATCCTAATTTTGGTGCTGCTTGTGCCATTACTCTTCGCCGGTTGGTTGGGCTACAAGAACGTCGGTTCCGGCTTCATGCCGAAAATGGACGAGGGCGGTTTTATCCTCGACTACAAGGCACCGCCCGGCACCTCGCTAACCGAGACTGATCGCCTTCTCCGCCAAGTCGAAGACATTCTGCATCGAGTTCCGGAAGTCGATACCTACTCACGGCGCACCGGATTGCAGCTCGGCGGCGGGCTTTCCGAATCGAACGTGGGTGACTTTTTTATCCGATTAAACCCCCTGCCCCGTCGCGGCATCGAGCCCATCATGGATGACGTGCGCGCCCAAGTCGCTGCACAGGTTCCCGGTCTAGAGATCGAGACCGCGCTGTTGATGGAAGACCTCATCGGCGATCTCACCGCCGTCCCGCAACCGATCGAGATCAAGCTCTTCGGCGACAGGGAAGATCAACTCATGGCACTCGCCCCGAAGATCGCCGAGGCGATCGGCAAAGTAAAGGGTGTCGTCGAAGTCAAAGACGGCATCACGGCCGCGAGTAGTGCAAGAGTCGGGAGTCTCCTCATCGGTTTCCTAACATAGTTGAGGTAACGGTAGAAGAGGTAGGATCACCATGCAACCAATGGGCCACCCATCAGTTAGTTGGCAACGGTGCGCCTTCTCTGGACGTGTGAGCGTAGCCACATGGCTATCGCTAAGGTTCCGATGGTGGCGACCGTCCATGCAGGATTGAACCGTGTGGCAATTGTGCCGCTGGTGTAAACGATCAGCGCGGTGTAAGTCGTCTGGACAGGAATCGCGATCGCCAGGTAATGAACATAGGGAAGCCGGAAAATGCCTGGATAGTAGTTCTGGATGAACAGGGGCACGCCAGGCGTTATATGGAGCAGTAGCGTCACCATTAAAACGCTCCTGTTTTCGGCATCCACGAAACCAGGGGCGGAATCTCCGATCTTCCTCATTAGATAGCCACGAAGCGGGAGTGCGGCCACCCAGTAGGTCCAGAGGATGTTGGCGATGACGCCACCGATGGCCATGGCCATCGCAGTGGGCATCCCGCAGGCGGCGGCGACGATTGCTCCTCCCCCGATCATAAGGGGACAGTTCGGTATGCCGATGGCAGGAAGCAGGGCGATGGCGAAGAACAGCACGATCGGATAGTCGGCTGCGATGCTTTGAATATGGTTCGAAATGTCGGTCAATGATTTGGATTCAAGAATTGGGTCATAGGCACGGGGCAGCCCCAGCCTTCCCCTGCGGCACCTGTCGTCAGTTCGATTGAAGCCAGGCCTCTGCTGCGTCGGGATCGCTCTTCGACCATTGCGATGTGACTTCCTTGAGTGTCTCAAGGCGCACTTCGTCGTTGGTGATAGTGGCAGCCCACACTGCTGCAGGGTGGGGATCGGTCTTGACGAGCTCTTTGGCAAAGCCCTCTACGGCAAGATCCTTCGCGGGCGAATCTTGCATCGCGGTCAGGTGCTGGCTGGCGGCGGTCGGGTCGCTTTCCGCCCACTCGTCCATGGCTTCTTTGAATACCCCCGGCTGCGCGGAAGCCGGGAGATCCAGCGCCCAATCGACCACTGCGGCGGGATCGGACTCCGCCCAACTCTCAGCGACGTCATTCAACGCGTCGGTAGCATAATTTTCGCCAGCGAACTGGGCAATCCACGACACGGCCGAGGCGAGATCTTCCCTCGCGTATCGGTCGGAGATCTGGTTGATCGCGCCAGGCTTGAGATCATCGGAAAGGCGTTCGAGCCAGCTCGTGGCGTTCGCGAGTCCAGTATCGAGCATCGCATTGGCCACGTCTACCATGAGCCGATCACGCCCTGCGCCCTCTGCGGGCAATTCGCTGATGTAGGCGACTGCATCAGCGACGCCATTCACAAGCAGTCCGGAGACAATGGCGCGGGAGTACTTGCTCCGATTCTTTTCATCATCGATCGACGCCAGGTAGCTGGCTGCAGCTTCTGCATCGGCAGTGGCCAGCCCAGTGAGGACATTTGAAATATTGCTTACCGCGTCACGATCCTGGTCGTTCCCGTTGCCGTGATTGTCCCTGCCGCGACCACCGTTCGCATTCCGATCCGCCTCGGCGATAGCAGTCAAACGCCGCACGGCACTTTCGCCATCGAGCCGTCCCCACGCGTTGAGAAGAAGTCGCATATTCGGACCCGTCACGCGGCCGAACCCATCTCTCGATGTGCGCAACGCTTCGAATGCGGCCTCAGCGTTGTCCGGCGAGAGGTTGGCGAGAACTACCGAGAACATGGCAGCGCGCTCGATGGGATCGCTGGTCGCTGTGATTCTATCCATCACCTGCTGCATGTCCTGGCCAGGAATGGTGCCCCTTTTCACGAACGAGGAGATCGCGGTGTTGGCAAAGTCCATTTGTAACGAGTAATCTGTTTTCCCGCGATCAGGAGAAGCAGCAGATGCCGCCATTGTTTGGGGATGTTGAATCGGCGATCTTGAAGAGGTCGCTGGTTCGGACGGCTTGACCGCCCACCCGATCGCAAAGCCGATGGCCAACGAGAGTCCTACGGAAGGAAGTATGTTGTTGTTCATGACGTGATATCAGTTGGGTAATCGAATTTCTATAGCTCTGTTGCGGTTGCGTTCACTCGGCATCCAGAGCACTCAGTAGATGTGGCTACTTCTGAATCCTTCTTGGCGAGAACGAAGTCGCCGCATTGGCCGAGTGAGTTCCAATGGCGCTTGAGGAAGTGTTTTTGATAATCATCAGTTCGGGTGACTACGTAAATTGGGCAGGTTCTGCACTTCAGTCTGCTCACACTCTTGGCGTTTGCATGAAGACGTGCCGCCTGCGTCTCGTTGGGAGCAAAAACGAGATCGGCCTGGCCTTCGGTTACCTCGACACTGGAGCGAAGGTAGAACTCCAGTCCGTGAGCTCGGATGTTGGCGCTCACGATACGCGCGTGCTCAAAATCGGGTTGGGACTTCAAGAGTGACGCCAGATTTTTTACCGACGCCTGTTGTGCAAGAACGCCATTCGCTCTCGGAACCTGACTGGCCAGCGACAGCCAGCAGATGAGAGCAGCCATTGCGAACGCCGTTGGTCGAAAATTGGCAGAGGAAGAACTCTGAGCACAGAACACAAGACTGATGGCTGCGAGAACAAATCCAGAAATCGCGAACGGGCTAAACTGAATGGCGAGATCACCGGACGCGATGACAGGCAAGAGCCACGAGATGATTGCTGCGCTGAAGCACATGGTCGCGAACAGGTAGAGCGATTGTCGTGACAGGTGGCTGGCCGATCGAATCGAAAGAGCGGTGGCTATCGCCAGTCCAGGAAACAACGGCAGGACGTAGGTGAGGAGTTTCGATCCGCTTACTGATAGGATTACGAACGGGGGAATCAACCAGCCAATCAAAAGCCATGTATTCGCACCAAATTGATTCCGGTTCTTGATCTTACGGAATAGACTAGCGGCGGGTTTCAGCAGGAAGAGCGTCCATGGCAGAAAACCGGCAATGAGAATCGGCAGAAAAAACCACCAGGGTTGGCTACGGCCGTGGCTGCTGGAGAGAAACCGGTCGAGAAGTTCAGTCTGGACAAAATAGTCGTAGAGATGCGGGTGCCTGCCGCTTGCGACAATGAACCAGGACAACGCGATTCCGATGCTGATAAGTCCTCCCAAATTCCAGGGCAGATCGAGCTTTTGAAGCGATTCGCTTCGTCGGCTGATAGCGAGACCAATGGCGGCAAATGTCGGCACAACGATCGCCATCGGCCCCTTTGTCAGAAAGCCAACACCCATCGCAACAAAGAACAGCCAGCTATAGATCGACCGTTGCTTGTCGATGTGATGTTTAACAAGGCATGCGATCGCAGCGGTGATCCAGAAACACATGATCATGTCTGGCGTCAGTGTTCTCGCCAGGAGAAAAAACTCGACGGCAGAGGCGAGAATGATCATTGCCAGCCAGGCAACACGGGTGCCTCCGAGCATTATTCCGATCTGAAATGTCAGGAACATTGTCCCGAGTGCCGCAAGGACGGACGGGAGTCGAGCGCTGAACTCGGAAACTCCGAAGGCATTGTAGCAGAGTGTCGTAACCCAGTAGATGAAGGGCGGTTTTTCTACGTGTGAGAATCCGTTGAGCGTCGGGATAAAGTAGTCCCCGGATGCCGTCATCTCCCGGGCGACTTCGGCATACCTGCCCTCATCGGGTTCGAGCAGTCCGTGGTTACCGACGAAAAGGAAGAACGAGGCGACAATGAAAACGACCGCGAGAAGCTTGGTTACTCGGCTTCCAGATGCGCCCTGCGATTTGGGCATAGTCTTGTCCGAACGGCGCCAATTATACCAAGCGACCCCAATCATATCGACAAACGGTCGCCACAGCATCTTCAAGAGGCCGTAGTTCGATTGGCCGCTTTGGCGTTCCCGATGTTGCACTGGACGCTCAGCCAATGTAAATCCAGCTCCAGAAGCGAGAGCAGGAACAAATGAATACAATGTCTGAATGGGAATCAGCGCAGTGATGACCTCCCTGCGCATGACCTTGAGGGCACAGCCGGAATCGTTCAATCCATCGCCGAGAAACCGGGCGCGAACGCCGTTGGCGAGGCGAGACATCACGCGTCGCAATTTCGTATCGCGTCGTGTAGTACGAGTACCAACAACCATGTCTACGCCGCCGTTCAGCGACTCCAATAGACTGACAATGTCTGCTGGAACGTTCTGACCATCCCCATCCATCGTGATAACCACGGTTCCCATCGCAGCTTTCATCCCGGCGAACAAAGCGGCACCCTGCCCCGAATTGCTTTGGAAAGTCTCAATGCAAACGCGACTGTCCGAAGTCGCGATAGTCTGCAGTTTCTCAGGTGAAGAGTCGGTACTCGCGTCATCAACGAAGATGAGTTCCCACGGTTTTCCAATGATCTCCAGAGTCGCCCTTATTTCATCGTAGAGCGGAACGACGTTGTCTTCCTCGTTGTAGATCGGGACGACGACCGAGAACGCGGGGCAAGAGGTGGCGGTAGAAGAGGCGACAGGATTGATCATTCGAGTATGAACCCGGTTCTAAAAATTATCACCGTAGCACCCAAACGTGATGCAGTTATGACTCGGCGCGTTCTTTCTGGTAAGAGTCGCAATGAATTAATCGAGGAACTTACGGTACAAGTGTTACTTTCGTTGGCTAGTGATTGGCCGGGCGTCCCTGGATGCGGACAAGAAAATGAAATCGCCCGGATCTGGTCGGCGTAGGGAGCACTGTTCGTCTCTCTGATGAAAGATCGAACAGTTTGCCGAGAGATCCGGGCGACGATTGGCGGGAACAAGTGGAAAAACTCCTAGTTCTTCGCGGCAATCCTGACGCGGTAGAAATTGCGTGCGGAATCGCCTGGAGAAACTGCACGGAGCTTACGGAGAACGGAGTCAGCGGGGATGATCTCAGTTTCAAGTGGAGCCCAGCTGTCCGGTTGCAGAGTTTGCGACACCTGGATCGCAATCTCTACGTTCTCCGCGTTTGCCGAAGCTGGGTACTCGATCACCAATGAACCGTCGCTAAAGGCGAACGTCGGCTCAGGTAGCCTATCTGCTCGAACAGGGTCTGTTCCAAATGCAAACTCGATACCGTTCGCGGTTCCGTCACCGTCTGCGTCATCGCTAAAACCGTTCATCTGCGAAGGAAGTTTCTGCGCGGCGGCCCATTGCGCGAACACGCTGGAAAAGTTGCCCTCAGTCGAGGCACCAGGTGTGGGAATGGCCGCTTTCCAGTTGATCACGTCGTTGCCGTATTCGGCTTCCGCAATGCGGGTCAGCGACATCCCGCCCCCATCGGCCTCTGCTGGCCATGGAGTCACGTCTGTGTAGCTCACCCGGTCGATGCGGTACCATTGGCGGACTCCCGATCCAACAACATCCCCAGGGGACGAGAACTCAATCTGCTCGCCACCATTTTTCAAGCCTCCCGCAGTCCACTGAAACACTCTGGCACCATCGGGCACGGTAAATTCGGAGCGAAACGCGGACTCGTTCCTCACGATAAGGATGTGCTCGCCCGGAGCCATTGTGACTGGGGATGTAGTCGGGAAATCGAATTCGATCGCGTTGGTGAAGCGCCACGGCTCGTCTTTGACCTCGTCGTAAAGGAGGACGGGGTCGCCGCTGATGTTGGCCAGTTCGACGTATTCGGCAGCCCCGTTCGTTTTCGGCTTATACATGATCTCGCTGATCACGATCGGACCGACGAGAGGTGCGCTGTTGACAGTTCCGGGTGTTGGATTCTGCATCGACACGAAGTTATAAGTCCTCGTGCTCTTAAGGTAGCGTCCTTTTGAGACGCCTGTGGGTGATGGGCCGAACGATTCCTGTTCAAAATAGTCCAGAACGAAGCCGTCCCCTGGGGCGAACACGTAAACCGACTCGCCGTTCTCGCTGAGGGCGAATGGTGTGATCCTCCCAGGAGACGTGCTTGTCTCACCGAAGGTAGTGTCTTCGTAAAAGACCATGTAGCTGTTCGGCTCAAGAATGGTTTCTTCTGGGATTCGAAACTTCATCAAATCCGACGCGCTATCGCTCAGGTACCAGCCGCTAATGTCGACTGACGCCCTGCTGGTGTTGTAGAGCTCAATCCAGTCGGGCGCCGCATCATGGGAATGGGAGAGCACTTCGTTGATAACCACCACATTTGGTACACGATATGGATAATCGTCAGGGTCGTAGACGTAGAGAGCACCGATATCAGCACGCGAACCGTCTGCATCTACTTCATGTGCCGGATCGCCAGCATTTATTGCTGGCGAGTCCGCGAGCAATGAGAAATCGTAGGAGCCGGCGTCAACGAACCCGGAAACCCCTGAAACAAGGTTGCCAACGCCGGGCAGTGCAATCGTGTCGGAGAGAGAAAATGAGACCGACAACGTAGACACTGCATCTTGGGAAACGGGTGCATCCTTCGAACGGGAGAAGATCGTATTGGTGATCACGGCCTCGCCGCCGCCCTTATCGAGGTTTTTCTCGAACACGGCGACGCCGGTTCCGTTCTGCGCAAAAGTATTCTGGTCGATGATCGCCCGCGAGCCCGTATCCTTGATGCCAACTCCCAGCGCGCAGCCAACAACAAGATTGCGTCGAATAACGACGACCGATCCCTGGCCGACGGAGATTCCCTTGTCGGAGGAATTGTAGATCTTGTTCTCGAACAATAAAAGGTTCACGCAGCCTTCGCCGACGTCGACGGCATCACTATTGAAGCCCCGAAAGCCGTAGATGCGGTTGCGCTGGATGACTCCATTGACCACGTTGTCAAAGTCGATCGCATCTGTATCGGGTGATTCATTGCCGACAAAGGTGCTGTCCTCGACCAAGCCAGAGCCCCCCTTAATATTGATGCCGTCGCCAGTATACTGCGGGTGAATCACGCTGTTGCGCACCGTGGTGCTGCCGCCCCTTGCGAAAACAGGGAAGGGCGCTGAGATGTCTGCGTGTTCGAGAACAATAGTAGAATGGAAGTTGGAAACCGCCGCCTTGAGGTTCACTGGATCGCTGGTAGAGAAGCTGGCGCCAACCAGTTTGAAGTGGGCAAGTGTCGACGTGCCTGTTGCATTGACAAAAGCGACAGCCCCCCATGAGACGGCTGAGTTACGTGACTCGATTACGACGGGCTCATCTTCCGTCCCGTTGATGTTGAGAGAACCGTTGATGTAGAAACTCGCACCCTCGGGCATACGAATGACCACGCCGGGCTCTATAGACAAGGTCTGTCCCGAGGCGACGGTTACATCGCCCGAAGTCGTAAAGGGAGATCCGTCTGCGGACAATGTTGTGTTGTTATCTATGACTGCCGGGATGATCGATTCGTTCGATGAGCGAAAGTTCGCCGTGACGGTTGCATTACCGGTAAGCGTCTGGGAAATCGTGCCATTACTGTCGCCCGTGCTCCAACCTGAGAATTCGAATCCGGGGGCAGACTCCGCAGTAAGGTCGAAGGCGATACTGCGGAAGAGCGTTATCTGGTTGGTGAACTGCGGGAGTATCGGCACACCATTGATGAGGACTCGTCCAGCGTCGGCTGACGAAGTGTTCACCGTGAGGGTCGCGGTAGCACTGCTAGTCCCAAGAATTCGGCTGGTATCGCTGTAGACCTGGTCGAGACGATCGACAGCGAATTTCTTGATCTCGTCGAGTTCGGATTTGCGAGAGGACACAGACGATATTCCACCTTCCGATTTCCAGCGTGCGATATGGCGCGGGATCTCAGGATCGACTTCGGTGGAGAGGCGATCGATGATCTCGGCAATGCGGTCAGGGTGGAAGGTGCTGCCGATGTGTGCAGCGTAGCGCTGCACAAAGCGGTTCTTGAATTCAGTGTTCGCCGCCATCGCCTTAAAGATCGGATGTTTATCAAGCATGTCGTCTATGAGCGAGGAGTCGGCGTTACTGCCGTTGAAGCCGCGATCGATGTCGTTGATCGTCCATCGCCACTTGGCACCCGGTTTGCGCTCGCGCCAGAACTCCTGGTTGTGGTGCCAGCTGCTCTCGTAGACGAAATCGACCATGGCCGCGTAGTCGATCAGGCTGTCGATGTCCATCTGTGCGCCGACAGTTTCGTAGTTCTCCGCGTTCGCGAGGTTCGTGCTCTTCACTTGATCTTCGAACGCAATGTAGGCATCTTCAAAACCCTCTTTGAGCACCAGCTCAGTGCCGTTGATCGTGTGCTCTTTCACGAGCAAGTCATAATCTCCCGCATTGATGTGGTAGCGATTAAAAAAGTAGGTGTCGCCGTGCCGCTCGCGCACGTTGTGGATGCCCCAGTATTCGCCATTCATGTAGAGCACGCACGGACGGTACGCGCCCACGTCGTTTTCCATTTGTCCACGGACGATCGATGGCGCCATTGGATCGCGCAACATAGCATTCGACCAGTTATCGCCGCCATTGCGGAAGCCAATGGCGGCGAAAGTGCCTTCGTTCTCATCGGGGAAGATCTTGTAGCTGATCAGATCGTCGCCGTACTTGCCACGCATGGCGATATTCAGCGGTTTCTGGGCGAATCTCCAGATATTCTCGCCGCCGATCTTGGCACCGGCATTGACTTTGAACGCCAGATTGCGCTCGCCGTCGAAGTATTCAAGGCTGACTGGCGCTTCGCGGTCTTTGTAGACGTTCTTGTAGATACCCAAAGTGTTGTCGAAAAACGTTTCTGGTTCCACAACGAAGGAAACCACTGGCAGGTCTCGCGCCGGCTCGTTGATGAAGTAGGTCTGGGTGGACAATTTTCCCGGCACCTTGTCGGTCTCGAAAGTCCTGGCACGAACGACGCTCGTCTTCGTGATCGATATCGGTGAGCCGTAAGCAGGCGAACTGCTTGACGGTTTCGATCCGTCCAGCGTGTAACGAATGGTCGCAATGCCTGGTGCGGTGCTCAGCGCGATTTGCTGATTGTCGGAAAAAAATCCGCCGACGGTCGAGAATTCAATCTCAGTAGACGGCGTCGGATCGAGCGTGGGGATGGTGGTGTTTGCTGCATTCGGTGTAGGCTCGCCGAAAAGAACCCAGTTCTCTGGATCTATATCGTCGCGGCCATAGGAGATGTCTCCCCGCTGAACGCCGAAAGTGACCGAATCGACCAGTGTCGCAGGTCCGGCAATGCGTGTTCCCGTGAGTGAAAGGTCGAAACTGACGTCAGAGCTGTCGGCGTTGATCTGGTGCACTTCGACAGCGATGAGATTCTCCCCAGCTCTAATCTGACCGGGGGACAAGGTGAACTCATCGAAGACGTCTTCAGTCGGTTGACTGGAAGCGTGCTGATCGAAGGTTGGTTCGCCTGCTGGCATCCGGACGCGTGCGACTTCACTGCCGTTCAGATAGACAATGGCGCCATCGTCCGCAAGCAGGAGCAGTGTAACCTCTGAGAGGTCTGCGGTATCCGCAATCGAGAAGGAATGGCGAAAATAATAGGCTGGGTACTTGTTGTTATTGTCCGATCCGAAGCTGATCGTAGTGGCCTCATCGTTCTCACCATAGCCGAGTTGAGCTGCTCCAGATGACCAAGTGGAGTCATTGAATCCTGTTGTGTTCCAGGCACTTCTCGGGTCAGTGCCTTTGTCGAAATACTTCCAGTCGGCTCCAAGGCTGACGAAGGAGAGATCCTCGCTGCCACCTTCGACTTGAAACAGGCCAACCGACTCTCCAGTGCTCCCCAACTTAAAATTCGTGTGGTAGCGACGGGTTGTAAAGCTGTCCCACGGAGCGGCAGTCCGGACATGCCGTTCGCCCGGACCCGCATCGAAACCGTCTGCCCAGACCAGCAAGTAACCGTTAGCAGGGATCAAAGCGCCGGTCGGAAACTTCCAGCGCGCGGGCAACGTGAGATCGTCGGTGAGGTAGTAACCGTTGAGGCTAACGCTCTGATTATTCGTGTTGTGCAACTCGATCCAGTCCGCGTAGTCATCGAAGTCGGTGTTGTCTAGATTGGTCGTGTCGTTTGCTGCCAGCACCTCATTGATTCGGATGACGGGAACCTGTGCGGACGCAATTGCTGACAGTGCCGCGGAAGCGGCCAGAAATGCGAGGACGAATCGGTTGCCGCCAGGTGCTGAAACTGGCCGAAGAGCGGCGAGATGTGGGGCTGGAGTATTCATTCGAGTGGTCGAACAGGCGTTATCTTTCAATGAATCAACCTAGCGTTGAGACATGACGTACTTGTGATCCTCGATTGGTAATCTTAGAAAATCTCCCACGTCTAACCTCATCATTTGGAACGGATTGCGATCCGAATATGAACCCGACATGAATCACTATGCTGCTTGCTCCACGTTTGTATCCGATCAAGTGATGGTCGGTATGCTGGATGTAATAGTTGTACAGTCGTCGATCTCGACTTCCGCCTCATAGGTGACGGACATTTTCAGTTCGAAGATTGGATCACCCTTTGGAAGAAAGCGCTTCACCTTCTTCCTAACCGCATCGGGGAGTTCATCCCTCGTGACCGTGTGTTCAAGCTCCAAGAGTTTACCGTCGGAGTCGACGCGCGCCTCGTAAGTTTTGTCCTCCTGTCCCCAGGCTGCCTCGTAGGTGATCACACCGTCCTCTGTT
>JBNMNB010000133.1:0-20625 GCA_051270635.1 Verrucomicrobiales bacterium
AACTGTGAGGCATCGGCAAATCCGGAGAGCTACGAGATCTCGACCTCGTGCCTGCAATCATGACAATTGCTTCCGGCGTCAATGGCACGTCCTCAGACGCGAAACTGGAATCGAAGGTAACGAACTTCCGTTACCTGCTGTGACTTGAATCGAGCCTCGAATTCGCAATGGGCGCAGCTTGAGCCGTGTCATTGATTAAACAGGAAAGTCGAACCGAGTCACAGCCCGCTGAGATCAGCGACGCAGTTTCAAGGCTTTGATGATTTCCTGGTAGCGCTCGTTCTCGCGGTCAGCGAGGTAATCGAGCAACTTCCGGCGGCGCGAGACAAGCTTCAAGAGTCCGCGACGTGAAGATAAATCCTTCTTGTTCGCGTTCATGTGCTCGGTCAAGTGGTTGATTCGCTCCGTAAGGAGGGCGATTTGCACACTTGCGCTGCCAGTATCACCTTCGTGCAACTGAAATTGTTTTAGCTCTGTAGTTGTATTGCTCATTTTGTATATTGCGAAAAAAACACTCTCATCAAGTTGTCTTGTGCGCCCGCTTATTAGATGCGGTGTGCAGTGGAACAATCATCTGAGAATTTTTCCTACTCTCCACCATTGGAGAGGCTGGTTTGTCTCACATTCCAAACCCTCGAGCTTTAGAAGCACCACTCAAGCCAGCAATGAGCAAAACGATCTGACTTGGTAGTGGCAGAACAGTTTTGATCCTGATTGACCCGATCCCGCCTTGCGGCAGGCCAGAGAGCGTAAGTCCGCATCCCGGAGGCATGGAATAAGGGAGAGTAACGATTAATCAGTCGTTGGCAAGTGGGGAAATACGGTCATTTTTCACTTCTGGATAGTCGTTGCCGTGCATTCCCCTGGACGCCGACTGCGATGATATTTTGCGTATCTGTGGAATGATTTCTAGCCTCCTTTAGTGCTTGATTAGCAATGGATGGAAGGCCTCGCTGCTCCTGTAGTTGGCCCCGCGTCAGCCACAAAAGGCCGGGATTCCAGTCTGGGGGCAAACTATCGGGAGAGTCTGCCAGTGCAAATCGAAGAGCGGGAAGCCAGTGCTCAGCCAGAGCGGGTGGTAAGAAGGAAGCGAGCCAGTCAATGGACTCAGCGATCTCCAGGTTCTCGATCGAAGCCAGATAGGTGTCGGGTGTTGCACCGACTGCAGTCAGACTGAGAGCAAAGTAAATATCGCTGCTGCTCGGTTCGCGCTGATGAATCTCTGCGGCGATTACATTGTCATGGGGATGGAGTCGGTTTGACTTCAAACTATATGTATGTCGGCCGGGCTCATTCTGATACACGGATGCTGGGGTGTCGATGGTGACTTGCCCCTGCGGCATATTGCGTCTGCCGATTTCCTGACCATTGAGGTAGACGACAATGCCATCGTCATAGTGGCAGTTAATGAGCACACGCCGCCGTGCGGCCAAGTCGGGCAATGGGAAACGCTGGCGAAAATGGAACGTCGTCCACGAAGGGTCCTCACGCAGATTGCTGGCGTTTCTGCGCAGTTTTGTGCTCGTTTCGATTTTACTGCCAAAGCCGAGGGGCGCGGGGCCTGAGCGCCAGTCGCCTGATGGAGACTGGAGTTGATTCCAATTGTTGCCGGGAGCAAGGCCTCCATCGAGGAAGCTCCAACTTGAATTCAACTCGATTAGAGGAAGTGCTGGATTCAAAGTGGCATCCCACTCTGAGAGGACGCGGAGCAATTGAGCCAAAAACGTGCCATCAAATGGGGCAATCGAGCTGGCTTGGCGAAAATACTCGATCAGCGCAAGGCTACGGAGTCCTATCGGCGAGGTGAGATCGTTGGCCTGTAGTTGAACGCTCAATTGATCAAATGAGGCCTCCGCATAGTCGTTGTAATAGCGAGCGAACTGGTTCGAGTCTGCCGTCACCATCGAACCTAGACTCTCGAGATCTTGAGAAGCCTGATCCATCTCCTGGTTGCTCAAATGCCTGCTGAACTTTGCTTTCAACAGTGCCTGGCGTTGTTCTCGGGAGTTCTTGGGAAGTATTTTTAGAGCACTGTCAGCAGCAGCGATTCCTTCTTCAGTCGTTTCATGTTGTAGTGTCAGGATTGTCTTTGCAGTGATGACGTCTGGATCGGTTGCGCTGACTTCGTCGATCAGGTGCAACAGCGACTCCGCCATCATTTTCTCGCCAGAGTCTGAGTCAGACAAGGCTTCTCTCGCCAGAGTTCGGCAAAGGCTGCGCTGCTCGACTTCGCGTTGCGTTTCTGGCAGCGCTTGCCAGTGGTGCAGTGCTGCTTGCCAATTGCCCGCCTGATGGCAGCGCCAGAAAAGCATCCGGGTTGGATCACCGTCCTCATTCTTTTGTAGAAAGCCGATTTGTGTGGATGCTGGAATCGGCATGACCGGGGGCTGCACGTTGGTCGCCAGATGATCACTTATGGCTGGCCGGTTTATCATGAGTTTCAGTTCACTGGTCACGAAGTTCTCATTGTCCAGGGCATAGCGATTGCGGTCTGGAACGCTGAGATCCCACAGTCGGACAGGTCCGTCTTCATCTGCTGAGGCGAGACGAGTTCCTGATGCATCAAAGTTTACCCGGCGGACAATTCCAACATGCCCTACCAACACTTCGACTGAAGTTCGCGTATGGACGTTCCAGACGATGACGGTCTGGTCTTCGCTGGCCGATGCGATCTGATCGCCAGCAGGGTCAAACGTGACATCATAGACTTCGCCGGAATGCCCATTGAGCACTGCGATCTGCTGTAGTGTCGTCGTGTTCCAGAGCCGAATAGATTCATCGGCAGAGGCAGAAGCAATAATGGGCTGCGATGGATGGCTGCTCAATGACCGCACTTTCTGGGTGTGTCCTTGAAGAGTAAGAGATGCAGTGTATTCAGCGGTGCGCCAGCAGCGAATGTCACCGTTCGATTCACCGGCACAGAAGAGTCTGCTTCCGTCGTAACTGAACGCGAGACTGTAGGGGATACTGTCAGCAGAATTGATCGGCTGCCCGAGTTTGACGGCATGGACAAGCTGTGGGTTCGCAGTATCCAAGTTCCAAATGCGTATCCAGCCGTCCTGCCCCACGCTTGCCAGGTGACTCTGGCTGGGAGAAAAACGCACACTGTCCACGCGATCGTTGTGCGCCAGGAAGCGCCCCATGACCTTGCCGTCAGCAACCCGAGTAAGAATGATCTTTCCTTCTTCGGTTCCATACACCTGCAACTCATTGTCAGGGCGCGTGGCGATACAAGTTGCGGCAAACGGTGTGGCTTGTTCGACGGGTTGTTCCTGGAAGTAAGTTGCGTCCCAACGCCGAATCCTTTGCTGATCGCTGGAGACTAGAATGTCGCCCACCCAATCCATCGCGAGAATTTCCTGATCGTGTGCATTGGTGATGGCGCGATCTGGGCCCTGCGCTTCCCACAGGGCAACCGAGCGATCGGAACTGGCCGTGGCGACGATTGTTCCATCCTGACTGAAAGCCACATCGCTGACACCACCGTTGTGTCCCTCCAGAATAGCTTCGAGCTTGCCAGTTCCCATTCCAAACAGGCAGACCAGGCCGTCGGCATCGGCAACCGCCAACTTGTGACCGTTTGGAGAAAAATCGATTGCTGAGATCTCATTGGCACAGGCGCTCATCGAATTGGAAAGTAAGCCCGAACGAAGATCCCAGAACCTGAGCATGCCACTCTGGTCACCGGATGCGAGAATTCGACCTTCCGGATGGAATCGGACACTGCTGACAGCATTCGCATGGGCAGAATAGGTTGCCAGTCGATTGCCTGATTCGAGATCCCAAAGAAGCACGGTGCGATCTCTACCTCCGGAAGCCAGGAGCTTGCCGTCCAGCGAAATGTCGATGGAGGTCACCGAGCTGGAATGTCCCTGGAGTAGCTTGAGTTGGTTGCCGCTGTCCAAGTCCCAGATACGAATCGATCCATCATCGGCGGTCGTCGCGATCTGAGATTCGCTGATGAAGCGGAGGCCACTACAATTTCTTCCTGGATGGCGAATGGAAGGCGTTCTGATACGTTTTCCGGATGCCGTGTCCCATAGCTTCACAATGCCATAGCTACTAACGCTTGCCAGGAATGTTCCTGATGGAGAGTAGTCGATTTCGACGATGTCGCGGATGTGCTCGGTGACGATTTTTAGTGGCTCACCAGTCTTCAAGTTCCAAATCTGGACACTGCGGTCGTTGCCGGCAGATGCGAGATGTTGTCCGTCCTTGCTGAAGGTGACACACGTCACGCTCTTCGAGTGTCCTGCTGATGGGAATAGTTCCTTGCTGGTGCCAAGATCCCAGATTCGGACAGTGTTGTCATTGCTGACTGATGCCATTCGGTTTTGTGAAGGATGGAAAGCAGCGTCCACAACCCGAGTAGTGTGGCCCTCGAGCAAGTTGATCTCCTCGCCCGTGTCGATTTGCGAGATCCTCACTCGAGTGTCCCAGCTGACCGACGCTAACATTGTTCCATCAGGACTCAATTTCAGTCGATAGACAGCCTGTGCATGATCATTGAAAATGCGCGGATTCTTGCTTCCGGTTTTCAAGTCCCAGGATTCAATTTGTCCCGTCCCAAGTCCGCCGTAGAGCGTTTGGCTGTCGTGGCTGAATGCTACCGTAAACGGATCGTTTGAAGTTTCACTGAATTCCCACCGTAGTTGCCCAGAGTTGCCATCCCAGACTCGAAGGATTTCGTTATTGCCGACCGTGGCGACCAGGTTCCCGTCTCCGGAGAAGGCAAAATCGAAAAGTGCCGCGCCAGGGTCGCCGATGGCAGGCAGGCTCTCGCCTGTTTTAAGATTCCATAAGAGAACTGTGCCAGAACTATCAGTGGCCCCGAGTTGCTTGCCGTCAGCAGAAAAGTAAATGCGGAAAATCGAGCCCGAGCTGCCCCGCAATGTGCGCGCGATCACACCAGTCGAGGTATTCAGCAGGTGAATATCCGAGGATTCTCCTCCCACTGCCAGGATGGATCCGTCTGGACTATAGGCGACGCTCCATGGGCTGGTTTGCATCTTGATCTGGAGCAATCGAGCGCCGTTCCCGGCATTCCAGAAATGGACGGTGTTGTCGTTAGGGCTACAGCTGGCTAGCCTGCTTCCATCCGGGCTGTAGCTCACTGAGGTTATCCGCCCATCGTGATGGGCAGTGCTGGGACTCTGCCACAGAAGTGCGTAGTTGCCCCGGCTGTTAAGAATGCGCCGTGCCTTCGTTGCCTCTGTGCTGTCGGGTGTTAACAATGCTGCCCCCTGTTCTCTTGCCGAGATGGATTTTCGTCCGAAACCCGCAAAATCAATGGCGCGGCCAGCCGTTAACTTCGCTTGGAAGTGCTTCTTTTCATTTTCAAGTGCCAGGGCTCTGGCCAGCAAAACCTTGCCCGCCTCATGGCGAGACGATAGTAGCAGGCGTTCCGCATTCACTCGGGCGATTTTTGCATTTTCGGCTTCTTCGCCGGCGATGCTTGCCTGCCAGATGCTCACCATTGTGCCACCAATAAGAGATAACGCGACAGCGAGACCGGCAACAAACGCAACACGATTACGTGCCGCCCACTTGAGCACAAAGTAGAGCGGAGAAGGTGCGGCAGCGGTAACTGGTTCATTGCACAGGTGACGGCCGATATCAGTCCCCAGGGCATTGGCGGTGCTGTAGCGATCCTTTCGATCCTTGGCCAGGCACTGCATGGTGATCCAGTCAAGATCCCCGCGCACCGCTGACGAGGGGATGCGTGTGCTGTCATTATTTTCCTTGAGCCGAACGCTCGGGCGGACGGGGGTCTCCACTTTCAAGATCCGCTCTAACTCAGCTGCCGAAGCCTGACTGATGTGCTTGGCATCAAACGGGGTTCTGCCAGTGAGGAGCTCGTAAAGCAAGGCGCCCAGAGAATAGATGTCGGTTCGGGTATCGATATCCTCGTTGTCTCCCGAAGCCTGCTCTGGGCTCATGTATGCTGGTGTGCCCAGAATCTGGCTGCTCTGTGTGTGCAGGCTATCGCCAGTGGAAAAATCTCCTCTGGTCGCTTTCGCGACACCGAAGTCAATCACCTTTGCCTGGCCGTCCACCACAAGGATGTTAGTCGGTTTTAAATCACGGTGAATGACGCCTTTCTGGTGGGCGTGCTGGACCGCAGCGCAGACGTCTGCGAAAATATGCAGGCGGCCTCTGATGTCCATTCTGACATCATCACAATAGTCAGTGATCGGTTTGCCGCTGACGAATTCCATCGCAAAGTAGGGACGCCCCAACTGCGTCGCTCCAACTTCGAAAACCTGAGCGATTCCAGGATGCTTCATGAGAGCAAGAGTCTGCCGCTCGCGTTCAAACCGGGCAACCACCTCACGAGTGTCCATTCCCAGTTTGATCACTTTTAAGGCGACCACACGTTTAACCGTTCCAGTCTGTTGGGCCTCCCATACGGTGCCCATTCCACCTTCTCCAACCAGTCGCACGAGGCGAAAGTGGTCGATCTCCGTACCCGGCTCTTCGATCTGAATTGCAGCAAGGTCCATACGGCTGCTCTTGGCATCACCCAGGGTCGCATCTGCAGAGTCACCGCCTTCTTTGCGGTATCCCTCAAGAAGCAGTTCCACATCGGTCAAAAGGTGCTGAACACCACCGGTGGCATTTTTAACGAAGGCAGCACGCTCCTCGTCAGCCTGAGAAAGGGCGAGTTGAAAGATACGTTCTGCAGCGCTTTCTTTGTCCCCGCCATAGCCCGTAGTCAGCAGGCATTTGCTGCAACTTTGATCGGGCTGCACCAGGGCACCGCATTTCTGGCAAAGACGAGGCGACGGCATCATTTCTCAATTGCCAAAGACCGACCGAAGATGGTTGAGTTCTTCTTCAACCTCGTTTTCTGAAGAAACGGTTTCCGTGATCGCTGTTTTCAACATTTCACGGAAACGCTTGCGGAGCTTGAACACTGCCAGTCGAAGCACAGATTCGGAAACTTGAAGTTCAGTGGCAATGTCAGCGTAAGGACGTTGTGTGCCGTCAGGAACCAGTCGATCTCTTAGATTCTGGAAGAGTGCCCCTTTGCCGGCCTGTTCGTAGGCCGCTTGCAGTCGATTCATGACTTGCTGCAGGAGTTGCCTTGCCCAGGCTCGATCAAATTCGAGTTCAGGGCTTAAGTTTGTTCGTGGCTCAAGAGCGTATCGCTCCTGTGCATCGAGGGCGTCGATTTCGATCAATGGCTTTCCGCTGCCTTTCCTTTGCGTGCTCTTGCGACGCCAGTCATCGATGGCGAAATTCTCCAGTGACTTGAGTAAAAAGGATCGCAACTTTCCGCCTTGTTGCCGCGCACTACGCAGGCCTTCTCCTTTCAGCAGGCGTTGAAAGAATGCTTGTGTCAGGTCTTCAGCGTCTTCGTGGCTGTTTCTAAGGCGACGTGCGTAACAATAGAGCGGGTACCAGTATGCTTTGCAGAGATCTGCAAGCGCTACTGGATCATCTTTCTGTGCATCAAGCACCAGACTCCAGCGGGTTTTTGGGAATGAACTTGAAGTTGCTTCAGTAGGATCGTTGGCGTCGTTCATGCATTTCCATTGAGAAGAGGGGAACTGAATACCGCAATGCCGTGCAGGTTTCGCTGTCAATGCTACGCTTGTCTAGTGAGGAGCTTCAGGTGTCCAGCCAATGACGATGTTAAAGCGCGCCTGAAGATCACCCGTAGCCGATTTTTTGACCGGAAGGAAATCGACCAGAACCGAGGCCAGTTGATTCGGATCGCTGATTTTTTTTACCAGCCCGTCTTTCGCATTTCCTGGATCTCCCTGCACATACATCTGAGTGGTGAGGATCCGCCTGTTTCCCTGGCTGATGGCAAAGTGAATATGCGGCGTGCGTCCGACATACGGGGAAGGCCGAATGGTTCTAAAATAGTAACGACCTTTTCGATCTGTCAGGAAGCGTCCGTATCCCTGGAAATCTTTATCTTGCTTTTCTTTGTTGTCGTCGGAACTGCCAGTGTGAAGATAGACACCATGGCTGTCGCACTGCCAGATTTCGACCAGTGCATTGCGAATCGGGTTTCCTTTGACGTCCATCACCTGGCCGGTCAGGTGGGTAATGGTTCCGACTGCCGGGGTCGTGTGATCAGACAGAATAATCAAATCGTTGTCCGTATCCAACGGCATTTTATCAGGGTAGAAAGGCCCTTCCGTGGACGATGGAGTCAACGTAAGTGCTTCAGCGAAAGCTCCTTTCGTAGTGAGGAATGCGGCCGATCCGGCAGCAGCGAGACGCAAGAATTGGCGGCGGCGACAAGTTGGGCAAAAGTCGTTCATGCTCTTAGTGTGTCGAATATTCCAGCGGGAGTCCAGTCTTACACAGCGCTATTCGCATCGATTATTGCAAGCGCTGGCCATGGTGTCGCCCATGTGAGCATAAACTTCTCGACAGTCAGCCGAGTTCTGCAGCAGGTCATCAGCGAGTCGAATTTTCCCAGCTTCAAAAACGGTAATTACAGCTGAGCCGCCGAACGCAAAGTAACCCTTTTCCTGCCCCTTAGAGATCGCACCTGGTTTCGCTGTCTGGTTGATGCTTCCAACATTGGTCGCGCCGATTTCCATCTGCAGGATGGTGCCAAAGTTCGGCGTTTCGATTTCTGTCAGGGTGCGCTTGTTGCGCCAGAGATAATCGACATTCTTGCGCAGAGCGATCGGACTGACGGAGTAAAGTGGCCCGTTGAGTGAATGTGTTTTCGATGCTGTGCCTGCTGCGCAATAGTGGTAGCGATGGTAGTCCACCGGGCACAGTCTTGAGAGCACCAGTGAACCTCCTGCATAACGTTGCGCCAGCGATTCCGATCCGAGAAGAGTCGGCAAATCGAATTTCTGACCTTTGACGAAAAAGCGATCGCCGCTACCGAGGTCTGCCACCGCGAGATGCCGACCATCTGCGGGGAATGCAATGTCGCCTTGTGATGCACAAATTGGTCGCGCGTCCGGCTTCAGCTTGCGATAGAAAAATTCGTTAAACGATTGATAGCTGTCCGGCGGATCTGCGAACTCATCTGGATCAAGGCCATAGTTGGCAATGAATGGAGCGACGCGGCTCCGGCTCGCGGCTTTGCTCATGCGATAGCCATAGAACGCGGAGAAGAACGGTCGCTTTACGAACATTTCCAGGGACAACTTGCCTGTGCACGATTCATACACCCAGCGCAGCGGTTTCTCGCCGTAGATTTGTTCAGTTTCGATTTCTCCGCTGTAGCGGTTGTAAAAGGTAATGGGATCTGGCATGCGCAGGCGGTTATTTACGCGAGAGGTTTTCACAGCCCTTGATGTCCAGTTTTCCAGAGGCGAGAATGGGAATGGCATCGACTGCTCGAATCTGTTTTGGAATCCACAGCGCTGCCACTCCCTCCTCAAGGAGTTTTGATCGGAGATCACTCAGCGTTTTCGGGGCGTCGGTCTCAGTCGAAATAGCAGATAGCAGCACGAGCGCCTCACCTTTGGCTTCGTCCGGCACACCGACGATAGCAATTTTGCGTTCTGTTTCGTCATCGAGGCCGAGTGCCTGATTGATGAGAGCTTCAAGAGTTTCATGCGGAACCATTTCACCGCCGATCTTTGAAAAACGCGAGAGTCTACCTTCGATGAACAGGAAGCCATCTTCGTCGACCCGCCCCAGATCACCCGTGCAGAACCATCCGGCATCATCAATTACCTTGCGAGTGATTTCTGGTCGATTGTGATAGCCGTCGAACACGTTCGCCCCTTTGAACCAGATCAAACCTTGTCGATCGATGGGCAGGCGTTCACCAGTCGATGAATCCGTAATCCGCAACGCCAATCCTGGCACCAAGTGGCCAACAGAGCCACTCTTGCACGATGGCAGCGTCCGCTGGCTGGTGCTCGAGCGCTCCGGCAGGTTGATGTTGGAAACGGGAGAGGTCTCGGTCAAGCCGTAGCCTTCCATGACTTCTTTGCCGAATTTTTCGGAAAATGTCTGGGCAAGTTTCAGAGGTAATTTTTCGGCTCCTGTGGCGATTAATTTCAGTGTTGCCAGCTGCTCGCGATTTACTTTGCGCAAGTATCCGCGGAGGAACGTGGGTGTCGCCAGCATGACAGTGATGCCATATTTCTCGATCAGTCCGGCCAGCTTTGGCGCGTCGATCGGCGATGGATAGGTGACCAGGTCAATGCCATTCAAAATAGGATACCAGATGGTAACCGTAAATCCGAATGAATGGAACAATGGCAGGCAACCTAACACTTTGTCCTCGTCTGGATTCAAATCAAGGCGGGCACCAAATTGTTGGACATTGCTCAGCAGGTTGCGGTGCGAAAGTATGACTCCTTTGGGATCGCCTGAGCTACCACTGGTAAACAACAGCCCGGCTTCCTCACGATCGCCCTTGTCGCGAATTCCCAGTAGAGCGGCGAGTGCGCCAGCAGGGAGAATTTTACTCAGTACCAGCCAAAATGCGATTTTCGGTTTTAGAGTAGGAATGATTCGCTCGAGAAAAATGAGATTGCGGTTCGGCGGCCAGGGGAAGGTCTGCAATTTTCTGACAAATGGATCGGCTGTGATGTAGCGATCCAGTCCAGCCTGCTTCATCGCACTCTCGACCGCTCCCTTGCCTGCCGTAAAATTCAGGTTCACCGGCTTCTTACCAGCCAGGACGACCGCAAGGTTCGCGATCAATCCACCCTTTCCTGGAGGCAGAATAATTCCAACACGTTCAGCTTGCGTCTCCTTCTTAATCAATCGGCTCAAGGCGCAGGCCACCGCCAGCACTTTGTCATAACCCAGCTCACTGCTGTCGAGACCGTCGATCACTTTGCTGATCGAGCCGTAACGCTTCAAACTTCGAATGATCGCGTATCCCAAGCTCCCCGTAAGAAACGGTCGACTTGAAAGTGCTGCTTCATTGGCGGCGAACAATCGTTCCCAAAAATGCGGCAAGGCGTCGGCTCCTGGTTCTACCAACTCGCCATAGCGCACTGCGGTGTCGGGACAATTGGAGCCCGGTGGGGGGAGGACACTGACGCCCACAGGTTGGATCGGAACTTCACACTGCAGCAGTGCTTTCAAGGTTTCTGACGGGCTCTGGCATGTCCAGGCTGGCCAGCCTTCTGCGACCGACGGCATAAAGAGCACCAGCTCTCCCTTCGCAATCATATTCTTGATCGCCTTAATCTCGCCCTGTTTTGGCTTTTCTACTGTGATCGTCTGCCGGGTGGCTCTCATTTCCTGTAGCGCTGCTTCGACGCCTGAATCGAGAGTGGCATCGGATTCGTGCAAAAAATGTAATTTGCGTTCACCGACGTCAGCACGAATAGCGGCAAAGCTGGCCGCGTTCATTTTCGCAGGCACCAGTAGTGCTCCACTGGTACTGATGGGGTGTTCGTTAGCAGTGAGTGAAGATTTCATAATGGTGGGCAGGCCTGGCAAGGAGAGCCGAAGTGACTATGGGTGTCACGATCTCGTCGATCAAGGAATTAGCTCGGCCGAAGAGCATTCCGCATATTCCACCCGTCGAATTCGACTGAGAGAATGCCGAATCTTTTCCAGCCAGCCGAGTTGGCGAAATTTCGGTGGTCGCGACGTAAGGTTGAACGTAGTATCCTGAAATGAAAGATTTTACCCCGTCATCGAAGATCGTTAGATCATCCGCTTCACTTGCCTCATACGGAGCGTTGTCCATTTTTCTCTCGACTGTTGCTCCCGGGCAGGCGGCGGATTGGACGTTTTTTCGCGGGCCTGATTTTACTGGTGCCTCGAAAGAAGCGCAATGGAATTCGCAGTTCGACGATCCTGAGATAGCCTGGAAAGCGGACGTCGGCACGGGTGCTGCAAGCTTTACGGTAAAGGGCAATCACGTGCTGACCAGCGGCAACAAGGATGACAAGGACATCATCTGGTGCTTTGATCTTGATAGCGGTAAAGTTCTGTGGAAAGACGAGTTTCCTTGTAAATTCGAGAAACGGATGTTCGAAGGCGGAACGGCATCGACGCCCACGATTGATGGGGATCACGTTTACAACCTCAGCTACGACGGGCAGCTGAGATGCCTCAAGCTGAGCGATGGCAGCCTCGTCTGGAAGTCACACCTTGTGGATGATTTTGGAGGAAAATTATCCAGCTGGAAATATGCCGGGTCTCCATTGGTGCTGGGCGATCTCGTCATCCTCGATTGTGGAGGAGAAGGGAATTCCACCCTGGCATTGAACAAAGAGACAGGAAAAAAAATCTGGGGTGCCGGTGATGAGAATGCTGGCTACGCGTCGCCCATTCCTATCAAGCATGGCGGGGAAGATGCCGTATTAGTCTTTAAAGGCAAGGCGATGATCGCCTGCGAACTAGCCAGTGGAAAGCGGTTGTGGGAAGAAGAGTGGGAAACGTCCTATGACGTCAATGCATCATCACCAGTGCCACTTCCAGGGAATAAATTGCTGATTACCAGTGGCTATGGTGGTGGCAGAGCTGCTCTCTACGATCTATCCGGTCGCAAGCCAAAGCAGCTCTGGCGCAATGATGATATCAAAACGAAAATGAGCAGTGCCGTCGTGTATGGTAATGCAGTATTCGCAGTCAGCGGAGACAACAAGGGTAAGCTGGTTTGCGTCTCGCTCGACTCTGGAAAGACACTCTGGACTGAGGGCGGTTTTGGTTACGGCACACTCACACTCGCTGGTGACAAGCTGGTGATTCTGGGTGAAAGCGGAAATCTGGTGATCGCAGAAGCAAGCGCGAAAGGCTACACGCCGCTTTCAGAGGCCGTTATCCTCAAACGCAAATGCTGGGTGAATCCTGTCCTGGTGAATGGTCGAATTCTAGCAAAGAATAATAAAGGCGACACCGTTTGTGTTGACGTCCGATAGGGAATCGCTGGCAATTTTAAGTGCTCAAGCTTGATTAGGCTTTTTATTTCCGTATTTCGGTATGGGAAGAATCCCGCAAAAACGCATTATCCAGCCATCGCATCGCAGTCCACAATTTCAGTGAATTGTTAGCCACGTCTATTTCCGAGAAGCTTCATCAAGTAGTAGAGGAGCATGGCGAGACTTGAGATCGCAGCCACCACGTAGGTCATGGCAGCCCAGAAAAGGGCATCTTTAGCTCGCGCATGGCCAATGCTACTGCCCAGTGATCCTGAGTTGTCCAGCCAAGCCAGTGCGCGATTGCTGGCATCAAATTCGACCGGAAGCGTCACGAATGCAAACAAAGTAGTCACTGCAAGACAGCCAACGAACAACCAGAGAAAGAT
Organism: Verrucomicrobiales bacterium; assembly: GCA_051270635.1. GTDB lineage: Bacteria > Verrucomicrobiota > Verrucomicrobiia > Verrucomicrobiales > DEV007 > JAGROY01. The sequence goes on from JBNMNB010000133.1 coordinate 13,211, forward strand.
CCCGCCAACGTTGAACATGTAGGCCGCAATGGCCACCATGAATAGGACGTTCATCATCTTCGAAGCAACGTTCACCACTGGCACCAATTTGGAGCGCATGGTCAGCCAGGCGTAAGCTTTTGCGTGTTGAACAGCATGACCGCATTCGTGCGCCGAAACGGCCGCAGCTGCGACGCTGTTCATCGAATAAACCGATTCGCTCAGGTTTACCGTTTTGTTCGCCGGGTTGTAGTGATCGGTTAGCTGCCCGGGCGTGCTGATCACACGCACATCGTTGATTCCGTGATCGGCCAGCATCCGTTCGGCGACCTGGCGTCCGGACAAGCTGATCGGTTCCCTGGAATACTGGGCGAATTTGCTCTTCAAGCGACCGCTGACGAGAGCGCTGATAAGCATCGTGATTCCAAGGACAACGAAATACCCAATATCCCCATATCCTCCGACATGTTGTGCGAGAAATGTGAAACTCATGATGAAAGCTGCTTCGATTCAATCCATTTGCAACTGGTTCCGCACCACTTACCATTTCTCATTCTTGTCCACAGGGCCGGAAAGCAAAAACGGCAATTCTTGCGTATTGAGCTTGCCAAAACCTGCAGCCGTCGCCTCTATTTCGATTTCGGCAACACATTATGAATAAAGGCCCATACACACTAGGTATCGATCTCGGCGGAACTAAAATGTTCATCGTTGTTTTCGATGGCTCAAACAAAGAAGTTGGAGCCGCAAGGGTTCCGACTCTCGGCTACGAAGGCGCTGAGGCTGGGCTGGAGAAGATTGCCGATGCTATCGATGAAGCTCTGGATGATGCGAAGATAAAGAAATCTGAGCTCGCTGCGGTGGGAATTGGTTGTCCCGGAGTCGTGGATTTTGAAACCGGAATGTTGCGCCATGCCCCGAATCTGGGGTGGAAAGAAGTGCCCGTCGGCAAATTCTTGAACGACAAGTTTAATTGTGCGGTGGCAGTGTTGAACGACGTGGATGCCGGAACCTTCGGTGAGTATCGTGAAGGCGCCGGCAAAGGCGCGCGGTCATTGCTGGGCGTGTTTCCGGGAACGGGCGTCGGCGGCGGCTTTGTGTACGAAGGTAAAATTTTGCGTGGGCGTCGCGCGTCCTGTATGGAAATCGGAAATATTCGATTGCTGGGATCCACTCTTGAGGGATCAATGGGAGAACCAGTGTCATTGGAATCCCTCTCGAGTCGCCTGTCGATCGCCAGCACCTGCACCGTTGAAGCTTACCGTGGAAACGCCCCATACATTCTGGAGAAATCTGGAACCGACATTCAGAAGATTAAAAGTGGTGTGGTGAAGAAGGCGATTGAGAATGGAGACAAGGCGGTGGAAAACATCTTGAAACGTTCAATCGAATACCTTGGTGTGGGCGTTGCTGCAGCAGTGGACCTCCTTGGTCCGGATCACATCGTCATTGGCGGTGGACTCGCGGAAAAAATGCCGGATGCCTATAGCAAAGGTGTCCGCAAAGTGATCGAGAATCTGGCATCACCCGCATTGGTCGAGGATATAAAAATTTCGATTGCCACCCTCGGCGATCACGCAGTCGCTCTGGGTGCCGCGATCTACGCTATTGAGCAGGGGAAGTCCCTGTCATAGCGTAGCTTAACTACCAGATTCTATCGATGAATTTTTCGAAGCCGCCTTTTGTTTTTCCTGGTTTGGAATTTGAGGCTGGCTTTCGTTTAGCTTTCGATTGGACGAAACGTGATTTGCTGCTTACGAGTTTAGCGCTCTCGACTTCGATGCGCTCGATCGGCACATCATTTTCATCAGTACGCATTTTGCTCAGTTCGGTAAGGACATCGAGTCCTTGGGTGACCGTGCCAAATACCGTGTAGTCGCCGTCCAGCTTGGAAAGTTTACGCAGCGCAATGTAGAATTGGCTACCGCTCGACTCGCGGCTCGGATTCATGGTGTCATTAAGCCTTGCCATAGCCACTGCGCCTTTGACATGCGGCTGTCCGGGCTCACCGGGAATAGTGTATCCCGGCCCGCCAGTTCCCCAGTTGCTGCGATTTGACTCACTGCGAGTCAGGGGGTCACCCGTTTGCACCAGGTAGTTCGAAATTACACGGTGAAATGCCTGCCCGTTGTAGTAGCCGCGCGTCACGTTGCGTTTGAAATTGAGCACTGTCTGTGGGGCAGCGCCTGGATTGAGCTGGATGATGAGGTTCCGTTTCTCGCCATTCAAATCGATTGTGAACACTGCGGCATCAAGACTATCATCGACCTCAACATCTGTCGGTGGCTTACCACTGGAGTCGAGTGCTACAGCATTGGAACTGACTTCTCCGGCGGCAGCAGCAGCGGCTTCGGCTTCGGCTTCGGCTTCGCCAATTGTCTCAATGTGGTCATATCCGTCGTCGACACCCTTTTTTCCACCGGGCAGTGAGCCACATTGGCACAGGCAGAGGCAACTAGCGGCCATGCCGGCAGCAAGCGAGAGATCCCAAAATTTCTTCATACTACTAGAATGTTCACGGTTCTTGATCGTTGGAATTGTTCCTCACTTCAACGGTTGATGAAAGAATAATTTGTTCTGCGTCTGAATTGGCTGCGGTGCTCTGGGCTGAAAGGCGGGTTCCGGGTTCTGAAGAGCCCTTCTTGACATAGGCCAGACCAATCCAGCGTGGGCCGTCTGCGTGAGCAGGGTGCAGGATGGCACTGGTGACTGATCCAACAGTTTTGCCTTCTTGATTCTTGAGCTCCATTCCGGGCTCCAGCGCATCGCTCTCGACCGCCTCGATCAGTTCCAATGTCCGGTTCACACGGCCGACACTGCGAATGCGGCTGATGACTTCCTGCCCGATGTAGCAGCCCTTGGTGTAGCTAATGGCACGTTCTTCCAGGCGGGCTTCTGGGGGAAGAAAATCGGGACTCAGATCGGCGCCCCATTTGCCAATGCCGTTGGTGATGCGGATGATCTCCAGCGCCGACTCATGCAACGCTGGAATCGCCTGCAATGATTCGGGCAATGTGGAACTGCTGGGAATCCAATAGTCGATTCCAGGCACGCCATAGCGATTGGCAGTGCGTGGAGAAATACCAGTAACTAGCGGGTGTTTCCCGATGACATGAAACAAGTGCCAGTCTGCGGTCACTTCGATGAGTTCGACATCATCGGCAATAATGTAGCGATCAAGTCTGGCGTGGAGCGACTCAGCGAGCGCCGGATCGGTATCGAGTTGAAAGCTCTGCAGGTCATTGCTTCCGGTGATGAAAAGGTCACCATCCATCTTTCCCTTGTGATTTGTGATGCAGGCGTAAAGCGTCTGCGACTCGCTGACATCACTGACGGCCTGAGTTACCTGCCCACTCAAGTAGCGCACGCGATCAACGCCAGATAGTTGAAACTTGGGCCTGTGAGAAAGGTTTACAGCGCCACCGTCAGCCAGCATTTGGGCGATAGCTGCGGCTGATGGTTCTGAAGCGGACGGGGAAGGGGAATTCATTTTTTAAAATAATGGGATGCGATAATGGAAAAATCTCGCTGGCCGTTGTCATTGTCCTTTGCCACTTTTTCCATCTGTGACTGTGTCGCCGCAAGCGCAGGAAATTCAAGGTTGAAACTTCTGGCGAGTGCCATCGCCATTGCGGTATCTTTGAGCATATTGGCCAGTGAGAATCGTGGCGCAAAATCGGTCTCCATGATCTGGGGCAGTTTTAACTTTGTCAAAGGTGACGACACTCCATGATGTTCGAGTGCCTGCGCCAGTTTCTCAGGCGGCACATCCATGGCCACACAGAGACCCAGGGCTTCAGACAGGCCCTGAAGTGCGGTTGCCGCCATAATGTTTGTCGCCAGTTTGATTGCTGTCGCATCGCCGCAGTCGCCGACGTGCAGTACCGTCTTTGATGATAATTCCAGGACTGGCCTGGCGCGCACCAGGGCAGAATGACTGCCCCCGACAAAATAGACCAGCTCCGCGTTTTCCGCGGCTTCTTTACTGCCAGTGAAGGGTGCGTCCAGAAACGCAGCGCCTGTAGCCTCCACCTTGTCTGAAATCTTCATCGTGTCCTCTGGTGAAATGGTCGAACTATTGACGACGATATGCTGAGAGCCGAGCACGTCTAACATTCCATTGATGACGTCCAATGCTGCTTCGCCGTCGGTGACGAAAATCTGCAGCACCTCAGAATGCCGTGCGACTTCCGCTGGTGATGCGAGAAAATTGGGCACCGCCCTGGCGCGTCGACTCCACACATAAACTTGGCGATCAGCCGTGCGCAGGCGTTGTGCCACGCATGTGCCGATGATGCCCAAGCCGATGATGCCGATGGGTTTTTCGTCGTTCATGATCCCCATGAGTTAACCCACCAGCGATGCAGTTGCACGCTGTAAGTGTAAGAGTCCGGAGCGCTCTCTACCTTCGCAGCTTGCGGTCGTGGAAGGGATCACCTTTCGGCTGGCGCAGTGGCATGGTCAACCCGCCAGACGCACCCAGCTCAGAGAACAGACGCTCTCTCCAATCCGCGATTTGCTCTTGAAATGCCGGGACATCAATCAGGTTGTGGCGCTCGTGCGGATCTGATTCGAGATCGTAGAATCCATTCTTGTCCCATAGGCCATGGTAGTAGATGTATTTATAGCGTTCTCCTCGGATTGCCAGAGTTGTTGGTGTTGCTGGGAAGTTCCATTCCCAGTGATATTCGTAGAGAATGTGATCGCGCCAGGGAGTATCAGTTTTTCCCTTGAGCAAGGCATCAAAAGATCGGCCGTCCATCTTCTCGGCTGCCTTGGCCGGAAGCCCGCAATGTTGCAAAATCGTCGGTGCGATATCGATATTCTGCACCATTTGTTCAATTCTGGTTCCCGCTGCAATCACGCTGGGCGCATAGGCCAGCATCGGAATGCGAATCGATTCCTCAAAGGCATCGCGCTTGTCGTAGAATCCGTGTTCGCCAAGTGCGAACCCGTTGTCCGAGAGATAAATCGACAAGGTCGACTTTGACAGTCCAGTGGCGTCAAGGCGATCAAGGACTCTGCCGACATTTTCATCCATGCCGTGAACCGTTTCGCAATAGCGCCAGTATAATTCATCGAAATCCGGGACCGGATCTTTGTCCAATGGGCCAGTCTGCATGTGGTCGATTCCATGGATTCCGTAGCGTCGTTCTCTTACCCAACGTGGCTGTGTCGCATAGTTCTCTTCTGTCAGAGCCATCGTCTCAGGATAGTCGATACCTTTGCCCTGGTAGCGGCCAGCATGACGTGGCGCTGGAGTGAACGGATAATGTACCGCTTTGAATCCAAGATAGAGCAGGAACGGTTTCTCAGGATCACGAATTTCGTTCAGCCAGCGCAGTGCTTCTGTTGTCAGAATGTCAGTGGTGTATCCTTTGAAGGCTTTCCGTTCACCATTGATATTAAGTTCCGGATCAAAATATGTTCCCTGTCCTTTGAAGCTGACCCAATGATCGAACCCCTTGCGCGGCGAGTCATCGTCGTGCCCCATGTGCCATTTTCCGACATAGGCCGTCTGATAGCCAGCTGCTTGCAAGTGTTCAGGGAAAAAGGTGGTACCTTCTGGAACCGGGCGCTGATTGTCGACCACCCGATGACGGTGCATGAACTGACCAGTGAGGATCGAGGCCCGGCTGGGAGAACAGAGCGATGTTGTGACAAAGGCATTGGCAAGATGCGCGCCTTCTGCCGCCATGCGATCAAAGTGAGGAGTATCGAGGAACTCGGGTGCTGACTCAGCGCACCCCATGAAATCATAGCGATGGTCATCACTGAGAATGACAACCACATTGCGTGGCTCTGCGCTTACTGGCGCGAGCGCAATGGTCACCGCCAGTAAAGCGAAATGAATAATAGGAAGTGTGCAATGGCGTGTTTTCATTCTGGCTGAGGCTTGGTTATCCCCCAAGGAAAGGCGACATTCCTTGGGGGGATTAGTGCTCATTGAGGTGGGATTGAACGAATTCGCTCTCAGTGAGGGTTTATTCCTTCGGAGGCAGGTGTGCTTTTGGCGGGTTCCTTCGGATGTAGCGCGCGACGTTCCAAAAGTGGGCTTCGTCTCGAATTAAGCGATCGAAATAATCTTTCGCCCAGAAACGGCTCTTGTCGCATTCATGGATGCGTTGGATTTCTCGTGAAGATACGCCTTTCCACGCCTTGATCACTTTCTCTAACGCCTGCCCCTGTTCCAGAGAGAACAGCAGATGAACGTGGTTTGGCATGATCACTTGAGAATGGTGCACGTAACGCTGACCGTCGAATTTGGTGAGAACATTATCCACTAGATATCTGAGTTTTTCAGACCGTAGCGCACAGCTCCCGTGCCCCTGATCGAGCCACTTTTCTGCCGAGTCAGAAATCGTTGATGGTATTCCTGATCTACTTTCTCGTCCCAGGGATCCGGATGATGCTTGATCCAAATCTCTCGCTCCGATCTCCATTCTGTGAGAAGGCTCGCAGGTAGCGCATCACCAAGTCGAAAGGTGACGTAGTAGGTCGCTCCCGGTTGCTGCCAGTGCGGTAATCGGTTCTTCTGCTGCTTGATGCTCCTCCAGGGATCGAAGAACGTCAGGTCTTCAAGGTTCATTCTTAGTGGGGGGGAACTTTAGGATACTTTCTTGATTCTTCGTTGGCGACAGGAATGTCGCCTTTCCTTGGGGGGAGTTTCCCCTTAGCCTGCGGTAATCGCTGCTCTGGCGTCGTCCATATTGGACTTTTCGAGGAAGTAATCGTAGCCGCCGGCGTAGGCTGTGAGAGATCCGTTGTTCACGTGGATTACCTTGGTGGCAATCTTCTTGATGAAGTGAACGTCGTGGGAAATAAAAATCAGGGTTCCTTCGTATTTGCTCAGCGCAATGATGAGAGATTCGACGCTGAGGATGTCGAGGTGAGTGGTCGGCTCATCCATGAGCAGAATATTAGGCGGATCGACCAGGAACTTGACCAGGTTCAATCGGCTCTTTTCACCACCACTCAAAATGCTAGTCTTCTTGTAGATTTCTTCGCGTCTAAAGAGGAATGATCCAAGGATGCCGCGTGCCTGTTCCTCGCGGAAATCGACAGCAGCATTCATCACTTCTTCGATGACCGTGCGATTTGGGTCAAGCGAGTCCGACCGATGCTGACTGAAGTAGCCAATCTTCGCATTGTGCCCGCGATCGTAGGTGCCTTTTTGAAACTCCAGGACTCCAGCGAGAATCTTGATGAGCGTCGATTTACCCGATCCGTTGGGGCCGATCAACACCAGCCGTTCGCCACGTTCTACATGGAGGTCGATGCCTTCGTAGACGACTTTGTCGCCATACGCCATGTGGACGTCGTCCAGTGACAACGCACGCTGGCCACCGCGCTCTGGCTGAGGAAACTGAAAGCGGAACGGCTTTTTCGGGCGGCGAGGTTTTTCGATACGCTCCAATTTTGCCAGCTGTTTCTCG
>JBNMNB010000134.1:0-20424 GCA_051270635.1 Verrucomicrobiales bacterium
TGCCGATCGCACGCATACATTCGGCACGGCTTTTTTGGGGTTAACGTTAGAGTGCTCGCGTTGCCATGATCACAAGTTTGATCCCGTCACGCAGAAGGAATACTATCAGTTTTCGGCATTCTTCTCGAACATCGATGAGGCGGGGCTTTACTCGTACTTTACAGAGTCCGTTCCCACGCCGGTCTTGACGATTCGTGACGATGCGGCGAAGGCAAAAACGGCTGCACTGGAGGTGGCGGTGAAAGCAGAAGAGGCAAGGCTGCAAGACATGAAAGTAGCGCAGCGCGATGCCTTTGCTGAGTGGAAAAAGATTCGCCCAACTCCCGGGGAATTGTCATTGGATGCGTTGGCCAGATTCGAATTTGAGGCTGTGGAGGGTGGCGAATTGGAAAACTCGATAAATAAAAAAGAGCCCGCTAAGTCGCCTGCAGTCAACACTTTGGTCGATAGCCGGCCGGGCGGTGGCAAAGCGATTTCGCTCACCGGAGACGATGCGGTAACCCTGCCAGTTGGGAATTTTCCTCGGCACCAGCCATTCAGTGTTTCGCTCTGGATGTGGACGCCTGACGAAAAAGAACGGGCAGTGGTTTTTCATCGATCGCGGGCATGGACGGACTCCGCCAGCCGTGGCTACCAGTTGTTGATCGAGGACGGGAAATTGTCCGGATCATTGATTCATTTTTGGCCAGGAAATGCGTTGGGAGTTCAAGCGAAGGATGCGTTGCCAGTGCAGATGTGGACCCATGTGACGATGGCCTGGGATGGCTCAGGAAGCGCGGCAGGACTCACACTTTATGTCAATGGTAGAGCCGCCGAAGTGGACATCGTCCGGGACAATCTTTACAAGAACATCACAGGGAGTGGTGGCGATAACATTACCATCGGTGAGCGGTTTCGAGATCGTGGTTTTAAAGGCGGCAAGGTCGACGACTTCACGGTATTTGATCGCGAGCTGACGGCACTGGAAGCCGCCGTCATCAGTCAGAAGGCGGAATGGTCAACGGTGCTCGGCAAGGATGATGCGCCAGCCTACGATTTCTATTTGAATCGCTTCAATGATCCCTACCGCAAGCAGCTGGAGGTACTACAGAAAGCACGTGAGGCACGCAACAAGGATCAGGACGGCGTTGAGGAGATCATGGCTATGCGTGAGAAGGAAGGAGCGCCGCATGCCTACATTCTCGATCGCGGTCATTACGAGGGACGAGCAGAGAAGGTCGGTGCGGCGACGCCGTCGTTTTTGCCACCGATGCCTGAGGGTGCACCTGGAAATCGTCTGGGACTGGCGCAATGGTTGACCGATCCAGGGAATCCCCTGACGGCGCGTGTTGCTGTGAATCGCTACTGGCAGATGTTGTTCGGGCGAGGGCTGGTTGGGACGACAGAAGATTTTGGAAGTCAGGGCGAGTTGCCGATGTTTGAGGAATTATTAGACTGGCTGGCGCTGAGGTTTATCAAGTCCGGATGGGACACGAAGGATCTGATGCGCACGATAGTTACCAGTTCCACCTATCGGCAACAGAGTTTCGTTAATGACGAGATCATGGTTAGCGATCCTGAGAATCAATTGCTCGCACGCGGCTCACGCTATCGATTGCCAGCAGAGATGATTCGTGATAACGCGTTGGCAGCGAGTGGCCTGCTGGTAGAGAAGTTCGGTGGCCCGCCGGTCAAGCCCTATGATGTCACTGAGTCGTTTACGCCTGGCACTCCGGGCAAAGGCGATGACCTCTATCGTCGCAGCGTGTATTCTTACTGGAAAATGTCAGGGCCAGCTCCGGTCATGATAGCATTTGATGCTGCGAAACGCGATGTATGTTCAGTGAAACGCGAACGCACTTCCAGTCCGCTGCAGTCGCTCGTATTGCTTAATGATCCGCAAATGGTCGAGGCCGGTCGTAAGCTTGCAGAGCTCTGTCTGAAGAAACACGGCGACGACATCGATGCCACCATTGGTGAAATGTTTTTACGACTCACGTCAAAGCACCCGGATGCGCGGCAGTTGTCGATTTTGAAGCGACTGCATGCGGAGCAGCTGACCTATTTCAAAGACAATCCGGCAAGTGCCGAGGAATTTTTAAAGACCGGGGAATCGTCTCGTGACGAGTCTCTGCCTGTGGCGAATCTCGCTGCGGGCGCAGTGCTGGCAAAAGCGCTGCTGAACTACGATGAATGTGTCACCAAGCGATAGTATGAATCCAACTGACCACTGCACCGGCTACGAATCGACTTTCGGCATGAGCCGACGGCAAGTGCTCAACACCTTTGGCATGGGCCTGGGTGGGATGGCTCTCTCTGATATGCTCGGAGGAGATGCTGCTGCCGCCGCTGGAAAAGGGAGCGCCGCACCGGGCGCTGGCGGATTGTTAGGGGCACCGCACTTTGCGCCGAAAGCCAAGCGGGTGATCTACATGTTCATGAGCGGTGGGCCATCGCAAATGGATACGTTCGACCCGAAGCCGATGCTCACCAAGATGCACGGTCAGGAATTGCCTGAAGAAGTGCGCAAGGGGCAACGCCTCACGGGAATGTCGGGCAATCAGGCGTCGCTGCCACTTGCTGGGTCGCCTTTCAAATTTTCTCGCCATGGCCAGAGTGGACTGGAGTTCAGCGACATCCTTCCGCATACAGCGAAAATTGCCGATGACCTTTGTGTTGTGCGTTCGATGCACACCGAAGCGATCAACCACGGGCCGGGTGTCACATTCATGCAGACCGGATCGCAGATTCCCGGGCGACCATCCATTGGTGCCTGGCTGAGCTACGGCTTGGGATCGATCAATGACAATCTTCCGTCATTCGTCGTGCTGCTGACGAAAGGGAAGGGGGGGCAACCGTTACAGTCTCGCCTGTGGGGAAGTGGATTCCTGGCATCTGAATACCAGGGGGTGCGTTTTCGATCGGGCAAAGATCCGGTTCTGTATCTGAGTAATCCTGCGGGAATCAATTCCGGCAGTCGACGTGCAATGCTCGATCGGTTGCGTGAATTGCACGAGCACCAGTTTGCTGGCACGCCGGATGCGGCGATCGAAACCCGAATTTCTCAGTATGAAATGGCGTATCGCATGCAGACTTCAGTGCCCGATGTTACCGACATGTCCAATGAGCCGGATCACATTTTTGATTCCTACGGAAAGGACGCGCGCAATCCTGGTACCTACGCGGCCAATTGTCTGATGGCCCGTCGTCTAGCCGAACGCGGAGTGCGCTTCATCCAACTCTATCACCCGGGTTGGGATCAACATGGTGGTCTCAAAGGTGGCCTTACCAACCAATGTCGTGAAACCGATCAAGCCAGTGCTGCGCTCGTCAACGATTTGAAAGAGCGCGGAATGCTGGACGACACACTGGTCGTCTGGGGCGGGGAATTCGGGCGAACGAACTACTCGCAGGGAAAACTTAACGGTGACAACTTCGGTCGAGACCATCACCCGCGCTGCTTTTCCATCTGGATGGCTGGCGGTGGGGTGAAAGGCGGCACCGCCTATGGCGAAACCGATCCCTTCGGCTACAACATCGTCCGTGACGGCGTCCACATCCACGACTTCCACGCCACCATGATGCACTTGTTAGGCATCGATCACGAACGCCTCACATTCCGCTTCCAGGGCCGCAGATTCCGCCTGACCGACGTGCACGGCGAGATCATGAAAGGCATGCTGGCATAGTAAATAGTATTCTGAAAAGCCGAGAATTCAGATTTGGAGCGCGCTGGATCGACAGCGCTTTTTTAAAAGAGTTCGCGGGAACTATGTTGAGAAAATCCGTCAAACAGGAGCACTCAAAATGGCTCACCTTCGCTTAGCCGCTCTTTCTCAAAAGTGCTTCGAGGGTGTTTCCAGATGTTCGATCACTGCAGCTTTCTCAGCTTCTGGAATCGTCAATTCTGAGATGGCTCGCCTGGCTTCATCCGGCTCAGTGGCGTAGCGTTCGATTGAGACCGCTGCATCTTTGAGGCGCTCTACTCGAAGATTTGGTTTGCTGAGTGCGGCGGCCCACTCCAGTGCCGTGTGCGGGTCGCTATTGAGCGCGAGATCGATGATCTTTCTTGATCCTGCATCAAATATCGGGCCGGGCGGGAGGTTTCGGGCGAATTCTGTGGCAGCCTGTAAGTCGAGTCCGCGCCAGGCGGAGATCAATGTCCAGGCGTGATTGGAAAGTGATTCGGTTTCCATCGCCCACTCGGCAGCTGCCAATGGATCAACTTGAGCCCAGCCATGAATGAGAGTCGATGCATTGGCACTCGCTTGCTGATCTCCCGCTAGAAAAGTTTGGAAAATCTTCACTGCATCATGTGGTGGTACGCCATCGTAGCGGATGAAAGTATTGGCAGCGATGGCCTCAACCAGCGCGCGTTGTTGTGCTGGATCTTCCACATCCCGGAGCAAGGCTATGGTGGCATCGGCCCCCTCGGTCTTGGCGAACTCCTGCATGACCGTCGCTTCTGCTTTCGCCCGGGCGTCGCCAGTCAGTTCCCTGGACAGGCGCAACGCGTTCTTAAGATCATGACTGACCATGCCCTGGATGGCACCCGTGATCACGGAATCTCGGAATGGGCCATTCTCGAGTGCATCGATAGCCTGCAGCGCGGCCTCGCTGCTCTGATGGGCCAGGTTTGCGCCATTGGATCCTGCCAGGCGTGTGAGTGTCTGCACGGTTGATTTGTCAGGATGATCACTGAGCAAATTTTCCATCCATTGCAGCGTCGTCCTCGGGGCGAATCTTGCGGCTGTGCGTATAACGTCGTCCATCCTCGAAATCTTGGGCCTCTCATCAGTGGGCAGTTGCCTGTAAAGCTCGAGCCGCTCACGGATCGCATAGTCCCGGCCGTTGCCATTGAAAATACTACTGATCAAGTAGCGCCGGTTCTTGGGATTCTGCGTTGAGTTCAACAGTGCGATTGTTCCAGCGGGATCATAGTCGATCAGGCTGTAAAGTTGACCGCCCGTAGCAGGGCCTGGAGTAAAAATTCCAAACGAAACACCGAAGGCATCTGCCAGTCGCACGGAACGCAGACTTTGACAGGATGAACTCTTCGCAATTGTTGCCACAGATCGCAGAGCATCCCGGACGGGTTGGTCAGCGGGTCGTTCGATGTTGGCACCTGGAATTAAAAGTTGCAGCAATTCCTCGAGATCAGCATCCTTCAATGTCTCAGCTTCCAGTGCTGCCGATATGATCGAGGCAATCGAGGCGTCAGCTCGTGACCACATCATCGAGTAATTTCCTGCGTCCACTCCGAGCTGAAGTGCATTGTCAAAATCGATCGTTGAACTGCGACCCGCGAGAAACCGCTTGGCCAGTGGCAGTGAGTGATCCCGGATCGCTGGAGGTGCGCTGGTGATGCTGGCCAGCGCAGCATCCGGATCTCGCTTTAACCAGGGAACGTGTCCCTTGAGTGTGTCGGGCATGCGAGACTCGAATTCAGGTACCGTGTCCTGAGCAAGTGCCCACACCACTGCTGCGTCATTGTCGAGTTCCGCCCATTGTGCGAGAGCCAGTTCAAGGGTGCCTCCTCCCAAGCCCCAAGTTAGATCGTTTTCGTTTCGAGAGCGCTGCTGAATCGCCATCCGTTTTTCTGGCTCAAATAGCGCTTCTATCTCCTCTGTTGAGGCAAGGCGAAGCCATTGGACTATCACGCGGCCAAAGCCGATAGGATTGCCGTTGCGATCGCATTCATTGGCCGCCAAAAGAGTCTCATCGAATGACCGCACCGTCCCGAGAGTTGGAGTGACTGGCGTCGAGTCCGTGGGTTCGACCGGATCGGTGGAAGTTGTGGACGGCTGGTGCTGGGCTGCGCGAGTCTGCTGTTTCGGGCGATCCTGTTGCCAACGTCCGAGAGCGACGCCAGAGATCAATCCCAAGGCCGAACAAAGGATAAGTATGATCCAATTCACGCGAACCTTCACTGGGTACCTCCCTTTTTGATTTCACTGAGTTTTGGCACCAGCGCCTGGGTCTGCGAATCGAGATGCGATTTCGCCCAGCGCGCGGCAGTGTCAGTTGCACTCGCATCGTAGGTGTTTCGGAACATTTCATTGAATACTGTGGCGCGTGCGGTTGAATTTGGGATCGCATCGACATATGTGCCGGCTTCTGCAGGATTCGTAAGAAACCAGTCGGCGAGGACTTCTGGTACCAGGTTTCTCTGCGCCATCGGCGGCAGCGACATCACCCACGCATGCCGTGCTACTTTGTCCTGCCAGTTGCTGACGAATTGACGCAAATTTCCAGTCCCTTCACTTGGAACGCTGGCGGCGCGAGTGGCCGCTTCGATCTGCCATTGGGGTGGATCGGAACGGGTGTTGTTCAGGGAGTAGTCTGCCAGCAATTTGCCACCTTCGGTTTCGGTGAGAGTTGAATCGATCCACTGCATTACCTGTTCTGGTGAGGAATCGAGAGCCGCATAAATCATGTTACCCATCATTTCGATTCGGGGCTCTCCTGCGTAGTTGGCGAAGGCATGATCGAGTGCGCTGATGGGTTCTTTCACTGCCCATGCTGTGAGGGCAGATCTTCCTAAACGGGAATTATTTTGCAGTGCCCATTCTGCCGCAGAGACTGGATCGCCGTTCATGGCCCAGCCATCGAGCAATGCCTCAATGGCCACTTTACGCCGCGAATTTGGGACATCGCCGAGTGCTGTGATCGCCTGCTGAGGATCTGCGGTTGCCATGGCGCGAAATGCTTGTTCGTAAATGTCGCGCCACTGGGCGGGGTAAGCTTTGGCGACGTCGGCAAAGCGTTCAGGAGATTCTGTCACGTTGATAGCGTCGTCGGCCAGATAGTGACGCAATTCGTCGTCCTTGATGGTCTCCAGAAGCTCCATGACCTTTGAGTTGTCAAAAACCTTATGAGGATCTGGGCCGTAGGCACCCTTGAAAACAGCCTTCAAGAATTCCGCGCGCAGATGCTCCGGTTGCAGTGTCATGGCGCAGTGGAATGCGGCCTCCACATCTCTGGCCGCCCACTGGCCTAGAAGCTGATTCCAATGTCCCTCAGGAATCTGCCTGCGCAACTCAACTTCGGGATGACGCAGGTGAACCTGCATGTCGACGATGCGCGTGATCAATTTCATCCCGGGATCCAGCGCATAGCGGGGTTGTTTCAGTAGTGCAGCCAGGCGACCGATGTCACGGCTGCTGGCATCCTCCAACTTCAACAGTATGCAATCATTAATCTCCAGTGGCGACAGCTTTGCTTCGCTCAGTTCCTCCAGCAATGCAGGTGCCGAAACCGTCCTGGCGAGGACATCTGGAACGGGTTGCGTTGGCAGCGGTGGCTCTGTTCCTTCAGTCGTCGATCCCCGGTAGCGAGTGGCCGAATACCCGAGCACTACCGAGGCGAGGATCGTCAACGCATAAACCACTGCATTCTTCATCTGTAGACATTAGAAAAAAGGCCGTTCCCTGGCAAGCATGGAAGCCTGTGGCACCTGTGGCCTGCTTTTTGTTGCAAGGAGCAGTGCCGGTCACTACGGTCGCGGCTCAATCAATTTTCGCTGAACTATGCAAACCCTACTTATCGCGGTTGGAGCCTTTGTCCTCTACATCATCGCCTACCACACGTATGGGCGCTGGCTGGCACGGCGGATCTTTAAGCTGAATCCTGATGCCACGACTCCCAGTCATGAGTTGCGCGATGATGTCGATTATGTACCAACGAACAAGGCGGTTCTGTTCGGGCATCACTTTACATCGATTGCGGGGACTGGGCCGATTGTGGGGCCAGCACTTGCGGTGATCTGGGGGTGGATGCCCGCGTTGTTGTGGGTGTTGTTTGGCTCAATTTTTATCGGAGCGGTGCATGATTTTGGCTCGCTGGTGGTTTCGATTCGCAATCGCGGTCAAACGGTCGGGGATGTCGCGGGCAGGGTGCTGGCTCCGCGCACGCGAATCCTTTTTCTGGCCTTATTGTTCCTCGCTCTGACGATCGTGCTGGCAATTTTCGGTCTGGTGATCGCGGCAGTGTTTCGCATGTTCCCTGCGTCTATTTTTCCGTGTCTTGTCCAAATTCCGCTGGCGGTGGGAATTGGTGTCTGGCTGCATCGGAAGGGCGTCAACATGATGGTGCCGTCCATGATTGCTCTGACGCTGATGTATGTGACCGTCTACTTCGGCGACTGGGGATTTCTGCATACGATCAATCAACAGCTCGCCAGTTTGCCGATTGTGGCCTGGGTAGTGATCCTTTTACTTTATTCCTACGTGGCATCTGTTCTGCCTGTCTGGACGCTGCTACAACCTCGGGATTTTATCAATTCGTTGCAACTTCTGTCAGCGTTAGGGCTCGTTGTCATCGGATTGATCGTGGCGGGGCTGTTTGGGGCGGAGGTCAATGGCATCCAGCAGAGCCTCGAAATTGCTGCTCCAGCGATTAGGACAGGAGTCGATGCTCCGGCAGGGGCGCCGTTGATGTTTCCGTTTTTGTTTGTGACCATTGCCTGCGGTGCCATCTCTGGATTTCACTGTCTGGTGTCTTCCGGAACATCGTCGAAGCAACTGCAGAATGAGATGGACGCGCAAGCCGTCGGTTACGGATCCATGTTGACCGAAGGATTTCTGGCAGTGTTAGTGATTCTCGCCTGTGTTGCGGGGATTGGACTGGGAATTCCCGGTGTTGAGGAAGGTTCAATCATCACCGGTGAAGCTGCCTACATGGCGCGTTATGCTGACTGGACATCGTCCAGCGGCCTGCCGGCAAAGGTGGGAGCATTTGTCGATGGATCAGCCAATTTCCTCAAGGCGCTTGGTCTGCCTGCGACCTTTGCCGTTGCGCTCATGGGGGTTTTCGTAGCTTCGTTCGCTGCGACAACTCTCGATACCGCCTGTCGTCTGCAGCGTTATGTTACTCAGGAATTGGCTGGGGCAATAAAGATCAAGGTGCTCACCAATAAGCACGCGGCGACCATTTTTGCAGTGACTTTGGCCGGGCTGATTGCAGTGATGCCTGCACCGAATACGCCGTGGGAGCTAGCAAATATGGGTAAAGGCGGATTGATTTTATGGCCGCTATTCGGGGCGACAAATCAACTGCTGGGTGGCCTCGCCTTTCTAGTGATCCTGTTCTGGATGTGGCGACGTCAGTTGCCCGTCTGGTTCGTAGTCATCCCGGCGTTGTTCATGCTCGTGCTTCCTGCCGGGGCTCTCGTGCTTCAGTTGTTTGTCGGAGACGGCGCATGGCTTACCGGAACGACTCCCAACTACCTGCTTGGCGCGTTTGGATTGATCACACTTGCGCTCGAAGGGTGGATTGTATTCGAAGCTCTTGCCGCCTGGCCAAAGGCAAAAGGAGTCTTGGAAGAAGCGTTGCCACCACTGACCGCGCGCGATCCGCAGGCAGAGGGCGGGCGATCGTGTTAGGCTTTTTTCCTGCTACGCAGATTGCGGATTCCGATCCAGATGAGTGGGATGCCGAGCACATAGTAGATGCTCAGTGCGAAGTAAGTGGAGGCCGGTATCGGTAGTTGAGCGTCTGTGAGTGGGCAACCGAAATAGGGACGTCTGGTGAGTTGGAAAAGAATGGCCGCCTGGCCAAGATAGGGTGCGTGCTCTCGATCAAAGGCATATTTTGGAATCAGAAATTCGCCGTTTGGCATCGGCCATGTGGCTGCGATCACCTGTGAAGCCATGGCTCTAGCATCCGATAGAAGCAATTCTCTCGAGTTAGATAGTCTTCTTTCCAATGTTCTCTTACCCAGGTGGCATGCGTGGGATCGAGAACGAGATCCGTTGCCGCTTCGATGGCGTTCTTCGCATACTGCTTTGGCTCCGCAGAGAACCACTCAGGATTTTCTTCATAGTCTGATTGAAGTTGTTCGGTAGCCCAGAGAAAGAATACAGATCCGAACAGCGGCCACTCGGTCTCGGCAATTTCGAAGATGGAAAGGTTGGCCGCGTCTTTCGATACAATGCGTTCCCGAGCGTAGTTTGCGTAGTGATCGCAGAACTTCCGATGGAAATGGATCGCAAATCGTGATGGCTCATTTTCTTTGAGTCCTCGATCAGTGGCAATGAACCACGTTGCGGTAACGCCAGGTGCCAGCAGCCCGTAGCTGCCGAATACGATTAATAGGATTGCGATTCCGCTACGTATCCATTTGCGGATCCCTCGTTTACTGTCCATTCGCAGATGAGACAACGAGTTTCCGGTAGTTGTTCAATTTTCTAAACCGCATGACAGGCAGAGATTTCTGCCCATAGTTTTGGTATGAGTGACAAGGATGATCCTAAGCCGCCGCCGAGTTCACCTCCTCCTGGAACGCCTGATCCAGAGGAGATCACCCGTCGATTGAGCGATTTTTTTAAGGCAAATTTTGGTGATGGTTCCGCTTTTGCATCGATGCCGGGTTTTGCGCAGGCAAAGGAACCGACGGATGAGGTTGAGAAGTCGGAGTCGGACGATGGCGATTTAGAAGCGTCATTTGACGGTGAGCACTTTGAGTTCAATTATCGCCCGCGTGATATCAAGGTGCACCTCGATCGTTTTGTGATTCGTCAGGATGAGGCGAAGAAAGTGTTGTCGATCGCTGTGTGCGATCACTACAATCATGCGCGCAATCTTTCGCGCCTGGAGCAAGAAGACCCCGAGCGGGCTGCGCAAATTGAGTATTCGAAGCAGAACGTCATCGTGGTTGGGCCGACGGGTGTTGGTAAGACCTATTTGATCAAACATATCGCCGAGCTCATTGGCGTTCCTTTTGTTAAAGCTGATGCGACAAAATTCAGTGAGACTGGGTATGTCGGCGGCGACGTCGATGACTTGGTGCGTGAGTTGGTGCGCAAGGCAGACGGCAATGTCGAGTTGGCGCAATTTGGCATTGTCTACATCGACGAAATCGACAAATTGGCGACTCAGGGATCAATGATGGGGCGCGACGTCAGCGGCCGCGGAGTGCAGACAGCCCTGCTGAAACTGATGGAAGAGACGGAGGTGTCGCTGCGCAGTCAGAATGATATTCAAGGGCAAATGCAGGCAATGTTTGATCTTCAACGGGGCAAGGCGCAGAAGAGTGACCGCATCAATACCCGGCACATTTTATTTATTGTCAGTGGCGCATTTTCGGGACTTGAGAAAGTGATCAGCAAGCGGGTGAAAACAGGCTCGATCGGATTTGGCGCGGAGAAACGTGAAGTGCTTCTCGATGCGGAAATGTTCCACCATGTGAACACACAGGACTTCGTCGATTTTGGGTTTGAGGCTGAGTTTATTGGTCGTCTGCCGGTGCGTGTGTTCTGTGAGCGGCTGGCTGCGGATGACATTTTTGAGATCATGACACGATCTGAAGGTAGTGTGATTCGGCAATATGAGCGCGAGTTCGAGGCCTATGGCATTCAGGCAAAGTTCGAAGATTCGGCTCTGCGAATTATCGCCGAACGGGCTGCTGAAGAGAACACAGGGGCGCGTGCCATCATGACGATCTGCGAACGGGCATTGCGCGATTTCAAATTTGAATTGCCAGGGAGTTCGATCAGTGAGCTGAAAGTTGATGCACGGCTCATCGAAGAGAAAGAAGCTGTGTTAAATCACTATCGAGAACTCGGCAGTAAGGTCGATACGCACAAGGTGTTTTCTGAAATGCAGTTGTTCTGCGAGGATTTTGTGAATCGACATGGAGTCACGCTGAAGTTTGATAACGATGTCGTAGAGGCCTTGGCCAAACGCTGCAGTGATGAAAATCTGGCACCGCTGGCGCTCTGCAGGCGATTATTTAAAGACTATCAGTTCGGCCTGCAATTGATTCAAAAGAATACTGATCAGAGCGTCTTTGAGTTGACCCCGGCGGCGATCGAAGATCCCGATCGCTATCTGAGCGACTTCCTCGTCGAATCGTATCGGAGTCGTTGATCGAGCAACTGCGTATGAAGATCTGGATTCGCCACGTTGATGGCACCGTTGAAGACCTTGGAACTGCCACTGAGGGAGATGCGGTGGTGCGATTTTTGAATTACGACTGGGAGCTTGCGCGTGAGGATTACGACGCAGAGAAAGACGGGCCAGATCATTGCCTGCCTGCGTTCGGGATGATCAATGGCGAGATCGCCTCATGCGATATTACGCCCTTCAGTAACGATGCCTGTAAGGTGAATCTCTACTACCATCGGCCAAGCACATTTTTTGGTCTGTTCCCAATGAATAAGAACGTGTGGAAGCACCTTCCCGACTATCCTATGAAGCAGTTCAAGGAAGTGGTTTCCAGGTTCTACGCAGAGGATATCGACGGGCTAAGCAAATTGATCGAAGCAGAGAAGAATCGGCAGTCTTAGTTTTTTCCTCGATTGGGGGCAAAAGTTTTCACGGTCTGCCTGAGTTCTTCTTCACGTTGCTTGTCTGGATCGGATTCACAGTAATTGATCGCATAGTGGTAGTCCCGCAGGGCGTCGAAGTCATCGCCGATGGCACCACCTTTCTTCAGCTGTCCGATGAATTCGGCGAGAGTCTCCGATGTTGATTTTTGCACGCCAAAATTGCGCGAGCACATCTTGAAGAACTCCCGCAGGTAACGTGGTTGTTGCTGAACGGAATCCGAGTAGTGCGAAACACTACCATCAGCAGCAGCCTCATGTTTGCGTTGACGCCAGGATATTAAAAAAGCGAACAGAAAGATGATTCCCAGCATAACGATCGTCATCGTCCCCCATGGAAGGGTGCGCAATCGTCTTAACCAGTGGGCGACGGATCGACCGCTGTTGCGGCTTTCGTCCGCAATGGGATTACCGTTGATTTTGTCCAGATAGTCTTGTGGAGCATCAGAAATTTCAGGTGTGCGTGCAGCTCCACTTTCGCCAGGAGTAGGATCAACTACCGTCCATCCGTGGTTCTCCAGCAGGACTTCGACCCATACATGGGCATCGCGACCACGGAAGGCGAAAACATCTTCGTCTTCATAGTATTCACCATCAGAAAATCCGAACGCAACGCGGGAGGGGATGTCGACAAGGCGAAACAGTAGCGCCGCCGCCGTTGCATAGTGGATGCACATTCCCTGCTTCTCACCGTAGAGGAAATTTTGCAATGCGGTGAATTGATCTGGATTGTCAAAGCTCGTGCTGTAGTCGCAACGCTTGTCTAACAAGGTGACAATGGAATTGATTCGCTGTTCGATCGGTTGGCCGCGCAGGTCTGTGACGAGTGACCGCATGTCCTGAAGGAGCGGCGTGTCGGGGACGGCGAATGCTTCGAGTGGTGCATCGCCGGTCGCGATGGCCTGATTCTTGATGTCGGAGAAAAGGCTCGGCGAAGATTCTGCGGTGTAGCTTCCGCTCAGCGGATCCACATTGACATACCAATCTCCCGGCTTCCGATGAAGCATGGGTAAATGGTATGCCTGCACACTCTGGAGTGCGGGCAGTACCCGCTGAAACGGCTCCAATAGCAGGATGTCGTGGACGATGGCAGGAGCAGTGGTAACTGGGGCATCTTGATGCGCAACGACGACTCGGCCATCTTTTGTGCCATCGTGAGCGTCGATCAGAATCTTTCCAGTGGTAGCGTCCGCTGCCATCCATTCGTCGTTAGAAAAATCGTAAAAGGCGTAGCCGCGGAGATAGACGCGAGATTGCAGCAGGCTTGCTCTCTGATTCGGATCGAAGACTTCCATGGCCAGGAGTAGCTGCGGGCTGGGGCGGAAATCTCCTTCAGCTGGCAGGGTGTGTGGCTGAATGTGTTGATCGTCTGCCAGTTTCCAGCCGTCGGTTTCGGGCGCACGATCTCGATCGGCCTGCAAGGGAGAACCGCCCATTCCCTGTGCGCCTTTCTTCAAGCCATAGGCGGCATCATGAATCGCATGGGCTGTGGATGGAATGGCGCGTCCGAAAACCAGGAACAGACTGACCAGGAGCGCGGCGATGACGAGCAATTGCATGACGCGAAGGAATGATGGCATGCGGCGGCGGCGAAATCGTGTCGCTCTCTGCAGCCGTGTTACATAGCCGATGTCCCACAATGCAAAACCACAGGCAACTCCGATGAATGCGAGGAAGCCACGTGCTGCTGCAGGCAGAGCGATTTCATTGCCGTCAAGATAGAGGTAGCTCAATGCAATGGCCGCACAGAATGCCAGTGAGTAGACACCGCGTCGACCGTCTGGAGGCAGTGGTTCGCCATTTTTAATAGCATAGCGTCGTGTGGCGATGAATCCTTCTGTCCATGTCAGGAAGTGGATGCTGATCACCACCGCCAATGTGACGTGCTCAAACGATCCCTTGTTCGCGGCAGCGCCGATGAGTCCGAGAAAAAAAACGTAGATGTAACGCAGCTTGCTGGCCGTCTCTTTTCCTGTCGCCAGGGTGCCGAGGAATAAAACGATAAAGACACCGAGTGCTGGCGCAGCAACTGGCGAGCCGGGCAATTGAAATGCCAGCAGAGCGCCAAGGGCCAGGAGGATGCTGGCGTAAAATGTTTCCGTTCTCATCTTCTGGGCTTAGAGGGGGAATGCGACGGCAAGCTGGCAACTCTCTTTACTGGGACAGTCACAGCGGGGGCTTGGGCATCTTCAACGGTTCGCACATGGCGAAGCCTTGGCCTCTTGAGGCGCATTTCGCGATTGTCCAGGCACACGATTGGATGGGGGAGGTCAGGCAGATCGCTGGCCCACCATTTGAGTGGCACATTGCTGATCACATAGATGCGATGATGCCCCGGGATACGCTGGATCGCGTCGATCAGCGACTGTGGCGAGTGCTCTGCGCGCATCTCCGCACGGGCCAGTTGTGCAAGCACGGGGCGCAGCTCGAGAGGGTCCGCAATATCGATCGTTTCCCAGTCTGCAAACGAGGCAATCAGCTGCATCGGGATTTGAAGATCGCGGCAATGGAAGAGCAGCCCGCTCAGTAGTTCCATCGCATGGTCGAATCCTTCCGGCAGCACTGGATTGCCGGGAGAAAAGTAGGAATGGAATATGACGGAGAACTTTTCTGGCTGGGGACGATCCCACTCGCGCACCATCAACATCTGGCCTCGGGCGGATGCCGGCCAGTGAATTGAGCGACATCGGTCGCCTGGCTGAAATGGTCGGATGCCGTGAAATTCGCCTGAGGAATCGCGCTCGTAGTTGGCAATATTTTCACCTTCAAAAAATTGGGTCTCGATCTGCTGGCGCAGACGTTTGGGTAATTCAGGGCGAGGGAATACGAGGATGCCAAGTTTTGGCCGCATCCGGCGCTCGCAGCGGAATAGGCCGAATGGAAAAGTGGATCGCAGCTTACACGATTTGCGTTGATATTCGCCGCGGCTGACCATTCGTGTGGACTCAGACAGATCCGCGCTTTCGCCGCAGCGCAGTTGGCGCACCAGCATGCCCTTGCGCCAGAAGGGAAGCGCAGAATCTTCCAATTCAATGGCGAACGCATCCAGCCAGCGTCGGGTGTTCGTCAATGTGACGGTGAGTCGAAAATCATCGTTAGCGATAACGCAATCAGGGGCGGTGCGTACCACTGCCAGGCCTCTCAAGTTGGCCCTGCAGGCGACCCATGAGCCGACCACGGAAACTAGAAATACCAGGCCAAAGCGGGTGACGATCGGATCGCTTGTCGCGACCCCGGCTGCGAGCGCCGATAGCCCGGCGACAAGCAATATGGCGCCGCGAGCAGTCATTCGCGTGCTGCGATTTTTGCCCGACTTGGAAGTGCGTGTGCGTGGCGCCATACGAGCCATCGCTATGGGACGGGCGTCGCCATGAGAACCTCGGAAATGGCCGAGCGCGATGATGCGAGGTTGGTGCTCGACTTGCTATGCAGGCGGTGCCCGAGCACGGCAGGCGTCACTTTTTTGACATCGTCAGGGTAAACCACATCTCTGCCTGCCAGAAAAGCGGCTGCTTGAGAGGCACGCATCAGTGCGATCGAAGCGCGTGCAGACAAGCCGCTCCACAAACCATCATTGTTGCGCGCGGACTCGCAGATGCCTACGATGTAGCCCTGCACTTTTTCAAGGACGCGCACCTTCAGAACCTCGCCCTGCATCTGCGTGATCTCGCCTGCGGTCATCACTTTTGTTGGGCCGCCACCGCCGCCACCGTTGAGGTGGGCACCTGTCGCATGCAGGTTTAGAATTTCGACTTGTTTCTCTGGAGTAGGCAGTCGCATTTCGATCGAAACAAGAAATCGATCCAGTTGTGGTTCCGGTAGTGGAAATGTGCCTGAAGCGTAGAGGTTGTTCTGCGTTGCAATGACCATGAACGGACTGGGCAGCGGATGCGTGGTGCCGTCGATCGAGACCTGGTGCTCGTTCATTGATTCCAGCAGCGCGCTTTGAATCCTGGGACTCGTACGATTGATCTCATCAGCGAGGACAATATTGCCAAAAATTGGGCCAGGGATGAATTCGAAGGCATCCTTTCCCTGACGATACATCGAGTAGCCGAGAATATCGGATGGCAGCAGGTCCGGGGTGAACTGAATGCGGCTGAACTCACAATCGATCGCATCTGCCAGTGTTTTCGCCAGTGTGGTCTTACCGATTCCGGGTGCCCCCTGGATGAGAACATGGCCATTGGCCAGCAGCGCAGTCAGAAGAAAAAATGAGGCGTCATCCGTTCCCAGGACACGTGCAGTCAACAGCTGCTGGAGGGCATCCAGCTTTTCATGGTGGTTATTCACTAATAGGTCGTTCAGCTCCAGTTAAAGATTCCAGTTTCGGACTTCATTGAGACAAGGTTGTTCAATCTTTTACGCAATTGCCATTTGCCAACAAACCTCGCTATCGCTAGTGGTGCCGAGATGGGATCTCTGGCGCTGCACTAGGCTGGCTACCCGATCAATTCCGAAATTGGATTGGCATCCTGGTCAACCAGGTAGCGCGGTCTGCCGCCGAGGTCATCGACCGTGGCTCCGCGGATATCGATGCCCATGCGGTTGTAAAGTGTCGCATGAACTTCCTGGAAATGGACAGGGCGCTCGGTTGCTTCGCCGCCGAGTCGGTCAGTGGCGCCGATGACCTGGCCATGGTTCATCCCGCCGCCAGCCATAAGTGCGCAGGAAACACGCGGCCAGTGGTCGCGACCTCCATCCTTGTTGATCGTCGGCGTGCGGCCGAATTCTCCCCACACGATGACGGTGACATCCTTGTCGAGTCCCCGCGAATGCAAATCGGTTACCAGTGCGCTGACACCCTTGTCGAGCATCGGCATGTCTTGTCGCCCGCGGCGGAAATTTCCTCCGTGCCAGTCCCATCGGCTGAAGGCCAGAGTAACGCAGCGGACGCCTGATTCTACCAGTCTACGTGCCATCAGAAATTGTTCCATCAGCCGGGGGCCACCGTCAGCGACATTGGCGGGTAGGCCCTTTCCATATGCGGCCCGCACTGATGCATCTTCGTCGTCAATGTTGAGAGCATTTGCCAACTTGCTGGATGTCAGAACACCGAACGCCTGCTGCGAAAACTCATCCATGCCTTCCATCATGCCAGAGGCGTCGGTCTCACGCCTGAACTGGTCGAAACTCTTCAATAATCCGGCACGGTCGTTTAATCGATCGAGACTGATGCCATTCAACATCATGTCCTGCTTGCCACCGCCGTTCGGTTGGAAGGGAGCATACTTGGGCCCGAGAAATCCAGGACGCCCGGGGTCCGCCCAGCGCATTTCTCCCATTTTCGGTGCAAGGCCAACGAAGGGAGGCATGGCTTCATTCACCGGACCCTGAATCTTGGCAATTGCAGAGCCGATCGATGGCCATCCGCCTGGAGGTAAATTGCGCCGCGGAGGTCGACCGGTCATACACTGATAGGCGTCGTGATCTCCGGAGGCTCCGACGATGGAACGAATGAAGGTCATCTTATCTGCCATTTTAGCGATTCGAGGAAAGTGCTCGCAGATCTGAATGCCCGGGACGTTGGTGCCAATGGGGGAGAACTCACCGCGAATCTCGGCAGGAGCATCCATCTTGATGTCCCACATGTCCTGGTGCGGAGGGCCGCCGGGCAGGAAGATCATAATGATCGATTTCTGCACTGCGCTTTTGTTTCCCGACTGATGCTGTGCCTTGAGCAACTCCGGCATCGCCAGTCCTCCCATGCCCAGTGATCCTATTCTGAGGAAATTGCGGCGAGAAATTCCATCGCAAAACGTTTCTTGGGAATGGCCGGGAATGGTCAGCATCGCTCAATAGTGGGAACTCTAGTCAATCAACAAGATACAAGTAATCGGTGTCGCAAGCTAGAAAAAATGTTTCCATTCTTCTGGACTATTCGATCAGCGAAGAATGTCCGGCTGTTCGAGGGCAGGTCGAGATTGGATGTCGTTTTGCTTGAAGATTGGATACATCTTCGGAAAGAAGAGTTCCATAGGCGAATAACCCTTATGTCTGGGGGCATTTACGAGGCATCGCCACTGGCGTGCCAAGGATGTTTTTCAACGGTGATGGCGGCACGTTCAATTCGCCAGCGTAAAATTCAGCGGCACCGGTGACGATGGGTCAGTATTCTCTACCGTTCTCTCAAGTTCTCGCCGCGCAAAACCTCATCCACAGAGCAGAACTTGCCGATTTCAATGGTGACGGAACGCTCGACATCTTTGCCATGGAAGGAGACAGTGTGCCAGATCAGCCGCTCATCTGGCTCAGCCAGATCGAACCGGAACCGTCCCACTGGGAACCGCTAGAGCTGCCTCCCGTCCTTGGCACGTTCACTGTCGGAACTGTTACCACGGGCGATATCGATAGGGATGGAGCTGTGGATCTGATCGTTCCTGACAATTCCAATGGGCTGGCGATTTGGTTTGCCGAAGGACAGAGTTATGAACCCGTTACCTATCCAGTCCTCAGAAACGTGGCGTTCGTTGATGTCGGCGACCTCGATCTTTTCTAGGCCGCTCGTTCGGCGAGGCTCTGGAGCGAATGCGGAACCGTAAGCTTCCCGGCGACTTTGAGCGCATAGACATCGATGCCACGCCCGGCACCGGAAAAATCGAAATCTCACAGACCACAACGACGGTGAGCCAGAAGTACCAGATCTACCAATCGGATGATCTGATCAATTTCGAGCCCGACGGAGCCTCCATGTCCGGTGACGGTGGCCCCATCAGTTGGCTTCTCGAACGCGGAAGGGATCTACGGAAGTTCTTTTTGATCAAGCCGATAGGCTTTGACGGTGAAGAGTGACTCAATTCAATAGACCCAGGGCCGCTCCTGCTTTATGGAAAGCTTTCCCTCTTGGGTGATCTTGAACTCGATCTCCATCGCAATTTCGTCTCCGTCTGGATCGACACCGTAAAGCTTCGCAAACTTTCCGTGAATCTCGTCGAGGCACTTCTTAAGTTGGGCAATCTGGTTGGCGTTCAGAGCGGGCTTGTCATCTGCAAAAAATAAGCAAATAAATAGAAGATAAGTGACTGACACTTTCCAAAATAGTAGGAGATCAAGAGTCGATGATGCTGCTTGTCTGCTCCCGGATCCAAATCGTGAGCTCTTCCTTCGAGCACTCTCCAGCCGCGACACTCATTACTGTTTTTTCAAATGCTGCCTCTCCGACACTTAAGGACCACCCATTCACGTCGAGGAACACGTAGGCAGCCATCGCGCCCACACGTTTGTTCCCATCCACGAAGGGATGATTGCTGCAGAGGTGGAACAGGTAAGCTGCCGCCATGGCCGGAAGGTCCGAGTGCAGATAGCCGCCCCCGAACTGTTGTTGCGGAGTCAAAGCGGCGGATTCCAGCAGGGCGAGTTCGCGAATACCGTTCGCTCCGCCTTCCATGTTGATGGTGTTCGCGTGCAGATAGAGCACGTTGTCCACGCTGAGGAAATCCGGATCTTCCATTGCCTCCTTTGCTTACTTGGCCAGGTTCTTCAACGCCTTGCCGAACTGGTTGCGCATCTTCTCAAGAGACTGATCGAGCTGCGCATCTGCCACCCCGACGTTGAGCGGCGTTACCACCAGGGAATTTCCTGTGAGGGAAAGTTGCAAAGGAGTGTCGATGGTGATTCCCATCGCCTCCAGGGTAGCCTTGTCCAGAGGAAGAACGTGGCCGTTGCCTTGTTTACGAAGTGTTTTGATCATTCTGTAGAACGTGGCTGATGTTTAAACAAAGTTGCAACGTGAGCGATGCTTTGTCAAACGGGTGCATCAGTCAAATCAGATCAGATCAGGTGATCTCGTAGCACTGATTCCATTGACAGCATTTAGCCGAATGCAGAACTGCGACAGCCCGCTCGGGAAAAAACTTCATTTCCTGGTACGTTGGTCGTTTTGCTTGTAGATCGGATACGATTTAGGATAGAACGGTTCAATCCAGTTCAAACCCTTAGACCATCAGTCGCAATGAAACTCTTGATTAAAAGCACAAGCACAAAGGCATTCGCTGTGTTTGCCGCATTAGCCTTCTCTACAGCAGCAAGCGCGCAAAACGAACTCGTTTGGGAAGCATTTAACGATTATCGACCGGGCGACAATACGTCTGAAAATGCGAGCGACTATGACTTACGCATC
>JBNMNB010000135.1:0-20185 GCA_051270635.1 Verrucomicrobiales bacterium
AAGGTCGAGACGTGCTGGCAATCGGCCGTGCTGACCTATTGGCGCAAAGTAAGGAGTTATCCTCGACGAATAAAGATTCTCTGGAATCAGAGCTTTCCGTTGCACTGGACTCCGAATCTACAGAACCAGTGGGTTTTGGTAAGCGGCAGGTATCCATGCGACTTTTCGCCCTGTGCGGTGCGGTGGCTGCCTGCGTTGCTTTTTCAGTGAGTTGGATGAATTCCGAGTGGCAACAGGATGGTTTGTTTGCAGAAGACGAAGTCCTGGGCAACGATCGACAGGAATCGCGGGTGTTTGCCAGTTCGGATGTTGCCGGATTTGATGAGCCAGAGGGATTGCGATTGTCACCACCGATAGAGGTTGCAGAGATTCAAAGTGCATCGCTGGCTTTGGATGCAGAAATTGACGATGCTCTCAGTGGGAAGCTAGAGCTTGTTTCTACAGAGGCAGAGATCGAACTTGAGGAAATTTCCGAGATTCCAAGATCGGAAGTGTTGAGCGGTGAGACGCGCTACGGGGCTGGAACGGGCGCCTTGGCCCCCCGGGGGCGGCGGTTTCCACGGGCACAGAAAAGCCCGAGTGATCTGGGCAGTCGAGTTGTGGATGATGTTCCAGAACCGCCAGAAGGATGGCAATCAGTCGCGGATGAGCGTCTTGAGTCGAATGATCTTGAGCAGTCGAGTGAAAGTGTAGAGACGCCTTACCGCTGGACTCGTGAGTCCTCAGTTTCCCAGATTCCCACCGAAGTAGATTCTGTGTCCTATAACAATGTGCGCCGTTATCTGCGTCAAGGCGAGGTGCCGCCACGGGACAGTGTGCATGTTGAGGACATGATCAATTTCTTCGACTACGCGAAACCTGCTGGAGATGGCATCTTCGGAGTCGATGTCGAAAGGGCCATCTGTCCATGGCAGCCGGAACATCATTTGGTGCGAGTGGCCGTGCAGGCATCGGATACTGCAGTGAAGGCAGCGCAGCCCGCTCGAAATTACGTTTTTCTAGTTGATTCGTCAGGATCGATGCGGACTCCCTCGCGGTTGGGCATGTTGTCCGAATCGGCAGCACAGTTGGTAGCATCGTTAGGTTTGAAAGACCGTGTTACGATCTTTACCTACGAGGATGACACCGTGCATCTGGTCGCTGGGCCACTTTCTGGAAATCGTCGTGACACGATTCGTTATGCGTTTGCGAACCTTGATCAATCACGTGAGCTGACTGGGACACCCATCCGAGTGGCCTTTCGCGCTGCCAGAAATGCAATGATCGCAAACGGTGAGAATCGAGTGATTCTGATGACCGATGAGCATCTGCTCGCCGGTGTAGGCACGGCAGAGACGCTGGTGGAACTTGCTCGATTGGGCAAAAACTGTGACATCGGTCTGACAGTTGCCGGAGTGGGTGGTGGAGTTCTGAATTCGCAGTTGCTCTCACGGCTCGAAGTCGAAGCAGGTGTTGAGTCGCACTATCTTGATGGCTCAGGAGATGCAGCCAGGTTCTTTGGTAAAGCTCTGGCGAAGCCTGCCACAGTGCTTGCGAACCGAGTGGAGATCAATGTCGACTTCAACTCCGAGATCGTTCGCAGCTTTCGACTCCTTGGATTTGCTCGCCGTCCTATCGAATCAGGGCAACGCAGCGGTAAGCCTTCAGATGTTAGAGACGGTTTTGCTCTGAACGCCTTGTATGAAGTCATTCCTATGGCTGCACCTGTGGAAATGAAGGAGATGGGTGAGCACGGAAGCTGGGCAGAGCGGGAGTCGGATCGAAAGTTTGCATCGACCTTGGTCGAGGGGCAGCCACTTTTGAGCGTCAGTCTTCTTTATGATCCTGTCGGCGCGAGCCTGCCTAAACACACGATTTACCCAGTTCCCAACGATCCGGTTAAAGGCATTCAAGATCAATCAGCCGACTTTCAGTTCTCTGCTGCAGTGGCCGGGTATGGAATGCTTCTCAGAGAGTCTCCCTACGGGGAAAATGTGAGTACGGAAATGGTGCGCGAGCTGGCAAAGGCCGGTCTGACAGTGGATCCCTACGGTCTGCGCAGAGAATTTGTAGAACTGGTTCGCGCCAGTGAAACGATTCCAAATCTGCCATAGCTGAGATCGTGGGATTTCGAGGTGCCGCGAGGCGACCGTACAGTAGACAAAGTGATGATG
The DNA here is from genome assembly GCA_051270635.1 of Verrucomicrobiales bacterium. Classification (GTDB taxonomy): domain Bacteria; phylum Verrucomicrobiota; class Verrucomicrobiia; order Verrucomicrobiales; family DEV007; genus JAGROY01. Next base: position 2,154 of record JBNMNB010000135.1, read on the forward strand.
CGACAGCGCTATTCAAATGATGGGTTACAATTCGGAACTTTTTATGTAGTGGCTTTGTCCTTGAGAGTGGGCGATTGTCTGCTCAACTCCAAAACCAACAAAACGTTATGAAAATTGTTCAGAGCATCATCGCCGCTGGCGCGGGCATCTTTTCGCTTGTCTATCTGCTGAATCCAACCGCAGGGTTCGTCGAGCTGATTCCAGACAACATTCCTTTGTTTGGAAATCTAGACGAAGCGGCCGCTACCGCCATTCTCATTGCTGCCCTGGCTTACTTCGGGCTCGATGTGACGCGACTATTTGGTCGTTCGGGCGAATCTGCCAGTTCGGGCAATCCTGACGATGTCATTGAAGCTGAAGTTCAGTCAGTTAGGACAAACGAATGATTGTCTGTGCGCGAAATGGGGATTATTGAGTTGATGTGAATAAGCGGCGCCCTAAAGAACTGACTTCCCAGACTTGGGATCTACGGGGATGGATTGTGCTTGCTGTCGGTGTCTCGGTGGTTCTCCACTTCTTTTTGATCTCGTTCCTGAGAGGCTACACGTTCACTTGGGTGGGGAATTCCTCCGACTATCCGACGGAGTTGCCATTCAAAGTCGACCGCATTACAATTAACAAAGCTCTACTGGCTCCCGATTTTGACAGCTCTCAGGTGGAGCCCACGTTTCTAGATGAAGACGACGTTTCTACGGATCCCGACATTTTGGAAATTGCGGAAGCGGTGGCTGAGCGCGAGTTGGCATTGACGCCAACTGTAGACCTTCCGTCGAACCTGATGCTGAGCGTTTCGCCCAGCACTGCGGGTGGCCCGGACTTGTCAGCTGGCCTGGCACCGGAGATTGATATTCCCAGCCCATTGGCCTCTGAGATCGCTGAAGAGTTGGCGGCAGTTTCAAATTCTCTGCTGGAGTCGATGCCTGCGATGTCAGATGATCAAGCGGTGATCGATTTGGGAGGAGACAAAGAAATCGCAGGCCTGGATGAGGCGATGTTGAAAGAACTGGACACAGCATCTACAGCATCCGGAAATTCGCCAGAGACGATTGAAGGCTATGCGAATCTGGATGATCTGCTGAATTACAAAGGTCCCATTCTGGATACCAGTAAGCCGATCCTGATGCCGACGGATCTTCTGTTCGGCTACGATCAGACAGAGTTGCGGGATAGTGCACGGCTCAGTCTGATGAAGCTGGGGATCCTGATTCAACGGAACTCCGGAGCGACATTTATGATCGAAGGATACACCGATACCAATGGCCCCGATGCATACAATCAACAGCTCAGCGAGCGCCGAGCGGTGGCGGTTAAGAATTGGCTGAGAGATTCGCTGAAGATCGAAGGTAGCCAGATTCAGACGGTCGGATTTGGGGAGTCGCGCCCGATTGTCAACCCGCAAGGATCGATCGAAGAGCAAGCGCTCAATCGACGGGTCGAAATCAAATTTAAGCCGCGAAAGAATCGTGAGCCCGAGGTAAGAAGAGCTGAACCCGCTTCCTGATCAAACACTCGATGCAAAGGCGCAAAACTCAGCTTGAAGATGAATGGGTATCCATTGAACCCAGACGGCCTGGCATTTTTCATATGCTCACGATAGTGGGGTGTCTTGCGGCGTTCGGCTGGTTCTATTTTTTCGTGGCCGCAGTCTTGATCGACACCACGAATCAGAATCTACAGGCTTCCGATCAAGCTCACAATATTAAACGGGCGCTGCACAGTAAGAAATACGAAAACCTTGACTTGTCACGGGGGCAATTGAAAGGGCTGGCTTACTGGTGGCCACATGACACCGACGGAGTGGTGGCACCAATGTGGTCGAGAGTGGCGGGAATGCTGGCGGATGCGGATCATGTTCCATCCGATCCCGGTGACAGTTCGTTGCAGGACGACGAATTATTTCGCAGAGGAAAATGGTTCAATGTGCGATTCTCTTTTGCTTTCCTGTGTGTGCTAACGCTGGGGGCGGCCTGGGCATTTCCCAATGGCACGCTTCCGGTGATCAATTTGATGCTGCTGAGCGGTCTGGGGGCATTGCTGCCGCGCGCTGTCTACTTTCATCCAGAACCGATCTACTATGCGTTCTTCGCCGGCACATGGATTTGTTGCCTTATGGCATTGTTAGGAAACCGAGTGGTGCCATACATTGGTGCTGGTGTGTGCGCAGGATTTGCCTTTCTCACTAAGACCGCTGTGCAGCCATTGCTGCTGGCGTTCCTTGCGGTCATGGGATTGCGGCTGGTGGCTGGGTTTCTGGGGTTTGCCCGCGATGAAACACGACCTCTGAATTGGGGTAAAGCACTGGGTGGAGTTGTGTTGCTGCTGGCGGTGTTCGTCGCAATAGTCTGGCCGCGCCTTGAATTCAGTCGCAGAGAATTCGGTGACCGTTTCCACAGTTACCCATCTTACTGGATGTGGATGGACAACTTTGAAGAATGCTATCAATGGATGGGGGATCATCCAGATCGCTACGCCCTGCAGCAGATTTCATCGGAGTCGAAACCGTCGGCTATGCATTATTGGAAACACCATACAGCCGGCGAAATCGTGACGAGAGCCGCAAGTGGATGGCTCGCTTCCGTAGAGCGTGGGCTATTTCCTCCAAGTGTTCATCAGTGGGGGCGGGAAGCAGTGAAACCGTGGAAGCACTTGCTACCATCCCGAGGGTTATTATTGGTCGCTCTGTTTGGACTCGTCTGCGCTACAGCAGCATTCGCCCGAGTGCGAGGGGAACGATATGATGCTCCAACACAGCGAGTGATCTCTCGGTCTGGCTCTGCCGACAGGACTTTTGCGATTCTTTTTGTAGCTGTCCTGGTAGGCGGATACTCATTCGCCTATGGCTGGTATGAAGCGATCGGGGGGGGGGAACGATTCCTGCTTTCCCTTTACGTGCCCCTTGTCTTTACTCTGATTTGGGCCGGACAGGCGATGAGCGATCATCTGCCAGAAAGAGGAAAGCTTCGCGGTCTCCATACCTTCGCCCATCTGCTCATCTTCGCATGGCTGCTATTCCGCATGACCAAATTGTTCCTCCATCCGGTCTTCCATGAAGCGGCCCGAGCATGAGCGAATGCGAGCTTAGGGGAAATCGAAAATCAACTGATCACTCTACTTGTCTTTCCGCTCATCAGCTTCGTTGAAATTGACTCAAATAGCCCGCTATTATCGCAAATTCCGCCTCGCTGCTGAGCGGAAATACTGCGCATCTTTGATCAGTTGATTCTCGATTCCCCCTTATTCTATTTCTTGAATGGGCTTGAGCAGAGGTTTTTGAAGGCATCCGTGGCAGCGGCGACGGTTTTCGCATCTCCAGTCATTTTGACAAAGACATGGCCTTCCTTGCTTTCAACAATGGCACCAAGCATCGCCTGATCTTTGACCGGAGTCTTCGGGCCAAATGGCGGCCCCGCGAGAAAAGTGCCAGTTAAACTGATGATGTGAACTTTGTGATCTCCAAATTTCAGGATCTCTTTTTTGGGCTCCGGTTGTTCCTGAAACTGGCCGCGCCAGCGGGCGATGTTGGCATCGATAGTTCCGCCCTGGCCCTTTCCGAAATGATAGAAATCAACTTCGATACCAGCCCCTTCGGTTCCGGAGGTAAAGCCGCCCGCACTCATCGATCTGGGAGTCTCTTTGACGATCCATTCTTTGCTTCCGTTAAAATGAAATTCGCCGACTTTCAGCGACGCGGCTGTATCTTCTGCCAGACTCGCGGTTGCAAACGAAAGAAGAAAACCTGAGGTGATGACGAATAATGAGTGCTTGAATTGCATGGGCTAATAGTCGTTCGCGCCATCAGGGCGTCAAGCATCCGAAATGTCACGGACACGATCTAGAGTCAAAAATGTCATGCCGAACTGATTATCCCCGTCTGCAGGGAACGATTGTTCGGAGATGGTGGTCCAATGAGCATGCGCCAAGTAGTCCGGAAATTTTGCAGTGCCTTCAATATCGGCATCGACAATCGTCAGCACAAGTCGGTCAGCATAAGGGAGGGCAGCCGCATACACTTGGGCACCACCTGATACTAGAAGTTCACACGAAGCGCGACTTTGCACAGCCAGAGCCATGGCTTCAGCAACTGAATGCACAGCAGTGCCAACTTCTGACTGGAAGTTTTCATGCGATGTCAGGATCAGTGGCGATTGCGTTGTGAACCATCCGTTCATTTCCTGAAATGTCTTTCTACCTACCAGCATGAATTTGCCATTTGTGTAAGCACGGAAATGCGCAATGTCTCTGGGAAGATGCCAGGGGATGCCTCCTCCCTGTGCACCGATCACTCGGGCATGTGTCATGGCGCAGATCATCGTAACCATTGTTCCGCAGGGTGACATAGTGTGAGCCTCCATTGTCAAGCTTATGCGAATTCCATCAGGAGATTTTAGTGTGCGGCCGTGGTTGGCATTCAATGGTGACTGTGTTAATCTCAAGACGCGATCAATGGATATAAATCAACAGGAACCCATCTACGAACTCATCGGTGACAACACTGCAGAGTTGGCGCGTGCCATGCGTGTTTGCCTGATGGGGGGCGATATTCACCAGCCGCTGACATTTGCTCCGCAACTGAGTGAGACTGAAAGTTTCCTTGCCATGTGGCGCAAATGGCGTAGCGAATTTTTTGATCCGCTTCTCGCTCCACATCTGTTAAAGGTCTTCAGTGCGATTCAGAGTGGAGATGCGAGACGGGTGATCGCTCTTGATCAAGAATTAGAGAAAGGCCTGAAGCCCAATGTGGCAGAGCGGAGTGCTCTGGCTGGGAGTCAGTTTCAGGCCCAGATGGACGGAGCGCGCCATGTAAAGGTGCTCGATAAGTTGCACAAGGCTGTCCTGGAGCAGGCGATGCCCGGCCATCATGCGACATTCTTTGCAAGTGAGGCAGCGGTTTTTAACGTGCCAATGATGCATCTTTTGCCTGCTTTCCTATTTGCTGAGTGGCGAAGGGGAAGGATTCATCTCGGGAAATCGAGTGCCACGAACTCGATGGAGGCGTTTCATGAGCAGTGCCAGGATGACTTGGCAGCTGCCCGTGATCTTTTTTCGCGGACGATAGGAGGCGAGCACACTCTTGGTGTTTGTGCGTGACTGGAGCAGAGGCTGGATGTTAATGATAGAAACTAAATTCGTGAATACGAGAGACGACACCGACCGACCGATTCAGTCGACCAAAGACGGGCCAGCCGCTGCATCCAGCGATCCTGGAACAGAAGTGCTGGATGCGCCAGTCACAGAGAAGAAGACTGTCACGGACGAGGATACTCCCTGGAATGTGCTGGTGTTCAACGATCCTGTGAATCTGATGCCTTATGTGACGATGGTTTTTCAGAAAGTGTTTGGCTATTCAGATTCGAAAGCGACTCAGATGATGATGGATGTGCACCAGAAAGGGAAATGTGTGGTCTGGACTGGCGAAAGGGAGAAAGCAGAATTTTATGTGCAACAGTTGCAGGGACACCAATTGCAGGCGTCGATGAAAAAATCCTAGTCGTCAGGAGGGCGGCGAATTTTTTCATCCTGGATCAGTCGACATGCGAATCACACCATCTGAAAACGGCGAGCAAATTGTCATCGAAGGGCTCGGCGAGACTGAGCTGGAAATGCTGCGGGGCTTACGAGAAGCTGCGGATCCAACGGCTTGTCCAGATGCGGAGCGGCGGTTGTTTCCGGAACCTGTGACGGATGCAAGCGAGGAAGATCTGGATGCAGTGGCGGATTGGAAGGAATTTGTCGTCCCTGACCTTCGCACATTGTTCGACGAAGCACTGGATCAATTTGAGAAAGATGTCTCTGCCGCTGAGTTAGTGCGAAAGCTGCCGGTGAAACGCTACAAGGTAAAAGTGGAGATCCGTCATCTGGAGCAATGGTACAGCGCCTTGAATCAAGCGCGTCTGGTGCTCCAGGAAAAGTATCGATTACCGAGTGAGAATGCTGGTCTGTCAGTAGAAGAGCTTTTTGCCAAGGGGCAATGGCGGGCGTATTTTCAATCGCGCTTCTATGCTGAGATTCAGTGCTGGCTTCTTGAAGTGGGAATGTAAGTCTATTCGAAACGAATGTTGGTTCAGTAGAGCAAGAATTCTTTACGTCGTTCCAGAAATTCATTTCGGCCACTGTCCCAGAGACGTTGAATCGATGGGAGGTCATTGCCTGCCATGACCGCTTCCACCGTTGCGGGATGGGCAAGTAGCGTGTTGAATTTGGACGTTTGCCACGCTTTCGAATATTGTGTGTGCAGAACCTTTGCGAGAGCGATGCCAATGGAAGTCGACGGGCATTTCGCCCGGTCGTGCAGCAAAATTTTGATTCCGCCACAGCGCTCGTCTTTAAACTTGCTGGCGTCCGGCGTGAAGTGCACCGGCAGGAATTCGACTCCTGCAATGTTCATTTGATTGAGCGCTTTTGCGAATGGCTTGGGATCAATGTAAGGTGCCCCGACCAACTCGAATGGGATCCTGGTGCCGCGGCCAACCGAAAGATTCGTGAACTCCGGCAGTCCAACTCCCGGGTAAAGAACTGCGGCTTCGAGAGAACGCATATTGGGCGAAGGATTGATCCAGGGAAGACCCGTTTCGTCGTGAAACTGAGCGCGGTTCCAGTTCTTTACTTGAACAATATGCAACTCCAGTTTTCCGTCCAATCGCTCCGCATTGAACATCTTTGCCAATTCGCCCGTGGTCATTCCATGTCGAACAGGAATGGGATGGAAGGCAGTGAAACTGGATTCTCCGTCTCGCATCGGGCCGTCTACAGTCACGCCGTTGATGGGATTCACCCTGTCTAAAACATAGAATGGGAGTCCGTTCTCCGCCGCTGCCTCCATCGCCAGGCCCATGGTGGATATGTAAGTGTAGAAGCGGCAGCCGATATCCTGGATGTCAAAAACCAGCGCATCCAGCCCCTTCAATTGCTCGGGAGAGGGTTTGCGTCTGTTCGACTGGTAGAGCGAGTAGACAGGCAGACCGGTTTTATTGTCCCTGCCGTCGCCGACCGCTTCGTCCTTCTTTCCCCGGATGCCGTGTTCCGGGCTGAACAGCGCCTGCAGTTGCACAGCGCTCGCCTCGTGTAAGAGATCGATGGTCGTCAGTCCATCGCGTGATTGCCCCGTATGATTCGTGATCAATCCAATCGATTTCCCTTTCAATGAGGCAAAGTCTTCAGCGAGCAGCACATCGATTCCGTTGAGCGCCTGACCTTTCGGAATGTTGTCCTTGAATCGCGCAAGCAAACGCCTCGTTTCAACTTCATCAAGTGCGGCCAATGATCCGACTACATTCTTGAAATCGAACTCAGGAATGACATCTGGAATCCTGTTTGCCAGGGCATGTCTCAATGTTAGAACGCTGCCTGCTTCTGTGGGATGATTTCTGTTAGAGACGAGAATCAGGAAAGTCTGTGAGTAAGGATCCATCCAAATCGATGTGCCGGTCCAGCCTGTGTGGCCGAAGGAACCCCGCGGAAATGCTCCGCGTGGGCCAGAGTAGCGGGAGTCGATATCCCATCCCAGTCCACGTCGTGCCTCAATGTGACTGGAAGTTTGAACCGTGGTCATTTCCGTGACAGTTTCGGCAGCGAATAGACGATGACCATTCGGGAGGCTGCCTTTAGCGAGCATCATGCGGGCGAACTTTGCCAGATCGGAGGCGGTGGTGAAGAGGCCGGCGTGACCGGTGGTTCCTCCCATTCTCTGAGAGATGGGATCATGCACGATTCCACGCAGTGGTTGCCCGTCTTCCATCAGCGTAGTTGGGGCAATGCGGGATAGCTTCGACTCTGGTGGCAGAAATCCTGAATCGCTCATTCCAAGTGGAGTGAAAATCTGTTCGCGCGAAAATTGCTCGAGCGGTTTACCTGAGGCACGACGGACGATTTCGCCGAGAAGAATGAAGTTGATGTCGCTGTAGCGCCATTCCGTTCCTGGGAAACTGCGCAGCGGCTCGGCCATTGCCAATTTGATCCCTGTCGCGTAGCCATCCCACTCAAAGTCACGAGGAACCACTGGAGCGAGTCCCGATGTGTGCGTGAGAAGATGTCGCAATGTGATGCGTTCTCGATGCAGGCCAACAAATTCTGGAAGGTAGGTAGCCACCAGTGCGTCCAGGCGAATTTTCCCGAGCTCTGCCAGCTTCATGATTGATGGAGTGGTGGCGATGACTTTGGTCAACGAGGCAGCATCAAAGATGGTATCTTCGGTCATCGCTTCCTTCTGAGGAACCAGCGATCGATTTCCAAATGCAGCGGTGTGAGTGGTGCCGCGATGCTCTAGCCAGAGCACGCCACCCGGGAGTTTCTTGCGAGCGATCGCAGACTCAATGGTGGCGCCAAGTTTTTCCAGCGCACCAGTGTCAAAACGGTGCGCAACGTGTAATGTGTCCTGTGCGCCAGTGATGGTCATGCATGACCAAATGGCGACAATGAGTGGTAGGATCGAAGACTTCATAACTTTTGGTGGATTGATCGATTTCTACTACAACTCGGGAATGCTGTCGCTGGCTTTAATGAGCTTTCCTTCCCAGACGGTTTCGCCGTTTTTGTCGTAGGTCAGGATTCGATGTGCACTGCCTGGAGCGGGCGGAAGATCCACTTTTGGTAGCCACTTGCGGTGATTGGTCAGAACTTGAGCCATGGCTGGGTCTCCGGCGACGTTTGTAAATTCGTTGGGATCCGTGCGCATGTCGTAAAGTTCTTCGCTGCCATCGGCGTAGTGGATGTAACGCCAGTGTTCAGAGCGGATACCATGATTGCCTGAATTGTGAGTTGTGATCGCTGGACGTTCTCGCGAAGCAGATGCATCTTTCAATTGTGGTAAGAGGCTCAGTCCTTCGAGTGCCTCAACGGTCGACAACTTGCAGAGATCAATGAGTGTGGGATAGATGTCGAGCAATTCGGCAGGACGGGTAGATCGTCCACCAGGCGTGACACCAGGGCCGGCAAACATCAGGGGAACGCGTGTTGATCGATCCCACAACGTGTTCTTGCCAGTGATCAGCTTTTCTCCGAGATGGAAACCATGGTCTGACCAGAGCACCACGATCGTGTTCTCTCGCTTGCCGCTCGCGTCCAGCGCAGCAATCACTCGTCCGACCTGATCATCGATAAAACTGGTGCAGGCAAGGTAGGAGCGAACCAAGTTCTTCCACTGGTTTTGTTCCTCGAGGAATTTCAGGCGTGGCTCTGGCAGACTCCAGTGCAGGAACCAGGAGAACCGTGGCGTGTCGTGCCGGTCATCTCGGCGGATCTCTGGCAAGTGCAGTGTTTCTTCAGGATACAAGTCGAACCATCTTTGTGTCGCATAGCAGGGGACATGCGGGAGGAAAAATCCCACGGAAAGAAAGAATGGTTCGTCGGGCGTGGCAGCAAGTCGGTCCACCGCCCACGATGCCACGACGTAATCTTGTTTGTCTTTGTCTTCATGTGGAAACGTACCCCAGTCCACCAGCGGGTTGTTGTTCGGTGTCTGCACCAGTTTTCCTCCGGCTGGCTTCGCGCCCACCCCGGCCGGCGGCCCGAGTTCCTGAAATTCATTGTCGTCCTTTTGTCGACCATATCCACCGTGGAAAATTTTCCCTGCACTGGAAGTATGGTATCCATTGGCAGAGAAATGCTGCGGCAGTGTCACAAATTTCTCCAGCGATTCGACTTTGCGGAACCAGGGTGAGAGTCCATAGATGCCGGTCGATGACGGGCGTTTTCCTGTGAGCAAACTTGTGCGTGAGGGATTGCAGAGTGGTGACTGGCAGTGGGCATTGAGGAACAGAGTGCCGCTGGCAGCGAGGGCATCAATGTGCGGAGTCTTCACTTGTGGATGACCATTCAGGCATCCGATCCAGTCGTTCTGGTCATCGATCGCAATGAACAAAACATTGGGGCGAGCATCGGGGCGCTTGTCATGATCCTGGGCAAGTCCTGTTGTTGCTCCCATCAGGCCTGCAATGAATGTCAGTAGTAAGCAGTTGCGAAGTCGATTCAGCATCGTCAACCTTTGAACATTTGAAGCGCTTCGAAAAGCCGAAATTTCCAGATATGCCGTGTATCTGAGAGGGTTTTTACTCCATTTGATGGTTGCAACCGGCGGATCGCTGTGGTTCATTCAGGCGTTCGTTAATAACGAACAGGGGTTGAATAAGGCGGTTCGGTTGGATGGCTCTATATGCGAGTTTCATTTGGGGGTCTCGCAATGATTCCAACCGGACCGTCTCTTTCCTTTCTGTGGATTCCCCGTTTTTGTGGATGTCCGTTGCGTTGACCTATTTACAGGGCGGCGTTGGAAGCATTGACAGTGCTTTAATCATTTCGTAATACTGTCGTGGTAACTTCTAAATGTGACGGTTATGCGTAGCTTGTTAGGAAAACTCTCTCTTTCTGCGACTCTGAGCGCTCTGTTCGCTGGGGCTCTCTACTGTGTACCTGTTCCAGTTTCGGGGGCAACGCTGATGGGAAATCATGGTTTTCAGGGATGGGGGATTGGATACAAGGACATCCCGCAGATTAATTCAGAAATCTCTGCCAGTCTTCAACCGAAAACGCACGACTTCTGTGCCACGCGCTTGTCGTGGGGTCTCGAACTCAGGTATGATGGGCGAATCGGCGGGTTGTCTCAGCCCTATTCGACCGACTTGGAATTCGATCTCCCGGTGGATGCGTTTGATCGCTCGACAACGATCACTTTCGGAGCAGCGCTCTTTCAGATGGATCTGCCGTTCCTTTCATTTAATAAAGCTGCTGCAACTTACAGTTTTCGGGATTCCTGGGAAACTAGGACTGGCACCAGTCTTGTCGAAAGTTCGCCAATTCGCCTTACTTCGATCGATGGAGAAGGAACACTGGCTGAAATTCCATTCGATCCTGCTTCCCTGATTCGTGAGAATTCGTACGATTTGGATTGGGCAAAGTTGCCAGTCGATGACTGGAACGCTCACAGTGCACCACAAATGCTCTCTGCTGTCGTGATGGGATATGATTTAAACGAAGTTCCAAATCTCGAACAACCGAGCAATATTAGCGCAGTGCTAGGAACGTTGTCGCCCCTTGAGCTTGAGAGTGCGACGGAAGGAGAAGGGAGTGGAAAGGTTGGGATTGCCGGGCTAGTGGCGATGCTGGCTCTAGGTGGCGCAGCATTGTTCATCACTCTGGAGATCAACAGGGACAAGTTTGACAAATACCGCTGAATTTTCTGGATTATCTGGATTCGGGGGAATGGCGAAATAGCTGAACCACTGCTGAATTCACTACTGGCTCGACTGGCTGTTGATACTTGACCGGGCCCGGTAGTGGCGCTAACACTCCGCTAATCATTTTACTATTATGGCAAGCCAGACAACTCTCATCCTTTTTAAAACTGACTGCGTGAAGAAGAAACTTTGCGGAGATGTTCTCAAGCGTTTCGAATCAGAAGGTTTCACTGTTCGTGGAATCAAGATGATGAATTTGTCGGAGGAGGTGCTGAAAGAACACTATGCACACGTGGCGCATCTTCCATTTTTTCCTGAAATTGTTGAGTTCATGCAGGCCGCACCAGTAGTTGCATTGGCGCTGGAGGGAGAAAATGTGATTGGGAAAGTGCGTGATCTCCTCGGTCCCACAGATTCGACGAAAGCCGCAGCAGGAACGATTCGCGGCGACCATGGAGAAAACATGATGGTGAACGTCTGCCACGCATCGGATAGCGAAGAAAATGCGGCTGCTGAGCTCAAGCGCTTTTTTGCTGACGGTGAATTGTTCGACTATTAGTGGGAAGACAGCAGCGAGCCGCCCGCCCCTTTTTCTATGGATTCTGAACCTCAACAAGTTGCTGATCGCATGGAAGCCGTGCCGCGACTGCTGCTTGCGTTGATCGCTCTTTGCCTGTGCTACGGATCGTGGGAAATCATCCTCCACATCACCGGATCCAAGTGGGTTGCTATGGCTGCTCTGGTGGCTATCGTCTTCGGCTGCCTGGCTTCAATGGGCCCAAGACGTCTAAGACGTCTACAAGTGCGAATTTGCCTGGTAGCGTTGACCGTGGGTTGCTGCTACTGCGTGGGACACGTCTTGGAGCTTGGAAGGCTAATCTGAGAGAGTTTGAGTTTGGAGAGCCACGCCACTGCCCCTGTGCTCCTGCACTTTTCTGATTCTCCACACCGTCAGATTCCCGGCTTCAGACTGACTACTTCATCTGATCGAAGCGTGCCTGAAGCACGTCTTTGCTGGAAGCATCGCCGATCTTTGCCTTGGAATCGTCAATCCACTTTTGCTCAAGCACATTCTTGCTAGGGCGGTCAACCTCGTAGTAGAGGCCGAATTTTCCGGGAGTGCTGTCTTCTGTGAGCTTCATGGCAGAAGAAAAATCGGTGACATCGTGGCGAGTATCGTCCTCAGGAGAGTCATCCCATTTGCGCTCGTCGATAGTTTGGAATTCGCCACCTTTGCGTGGATTGCCGCTGTCGAATGCCCCAGGGTAAAAGATAACGCATTCTGAAAGGACTTCGACCACTGAGAATCCGGGGTGCTTGATCGCACGCTCGAACATTTCCATCATGTGCTTGACCTGAGCGGCATGGGTGCGGGCAACAAAGCTGGCACCACTGGCCACCAGCTTGCGCATGGGATTTACCGGCTGATCAATCGCTCCCGTTGGATCCGTTTTCGACTTGTAGCCGATCGGAGACGTCGGTGACGTTTGCATCTTTGTCAATCCATAGACAGAATTGTCCATGATGACGTAAGTCAAATTTACATTTTTCCGAGCACAGTGATCGAGATGATTGCCACCGATGGAAAAGCCGTCGCCATCACCACCGAATGCAAAGACGTGAACATCAGGGCGCGAGAGGCTAATGCCAGTCGCCAGAGGAAGTGCACGGCCATGGATATAGTGTAGTCCGTGGCTATTGACAAAATAGGGGAATCGGGATGAGCAGCCGATACCAGCGATGGTCACGATCTTTTCCTGCGGGATCTGAAGCTTCTCAAGAATCTTGTAGAAAGCTGCAAGTACAGCAAAGTCACCGCATCCGGGACACCACGTCGGGTGATCGGCGGTAAGCATCTTCTTGGTGACTTTCTCTGCGGGAGCAGTTGGAGGAGTGGCAACAGTTGACATGACTTCGTAGGATTAGATTTTCAGATGACGGTGTGAGAGATAGAAAGGGGATATTCTATTCAGGCGTCGATTCTCAGTTTTTCGACTCCAGCAACGATTTCGCGAATCTTATAGCCGAGACCATCTGTTTTGGTGATGCTCTGGATTCTGGGATCGCAGTAGCGGGCGCGTAGAAGTGTTGCGAGCTGTCCGTATCCGTAGAGGCCAGCATCGTTCAATTCGAAGACTACGACACGAGTAAATTTGGCAAAAGATTGCTCCAGTCCGTTTGGCAGTGGATTCATGTGCCTGATCTGCAGTGATCCAATCTTCTCTCCATTTGCGCGCATACGGTCGACCGCTTCGCGGATTGGACCGTAGGTGGATCCCCACCCGACAATCAAAGTATCTCCTTCCGCATCACCGTAGACTTCCGGTTGATCGATCTCCTTGCCCAGTTCAACAAGTTTGTTGCGACGGCGCTCAGTCATCTTCTGGTGCAACTCAGGATTGGCTGTTGGATGGCCCCACTCATCGTGCTCCAAGCCAGTGACCACGGGATATTTTCCACCTTCCAACCGAGTTCCCGGAGGAGCGTGCTGGGTCATGCCGTCCAAAGGGTAGGGCCTGAAGGATTCGTCTCGCGTCTCAGTACGGAGCTCTGGCTCCACCATGTACTCGTCGAGATCCGGTTCAGTGAACGCTTCAATTCTACTCGAGATCGCCTGATCGCTCAGGATGATCACCGGAACGCTGTACTTGCGCGCGATGCGTGCCGCTTCAATAGCGATATAAAAGCAATCCTCAACATCTTGTGGTGCAAGCACGACACGCGGAGAGTCACCGTGACTGCCGTAAATAGCCTGCATCAAATCACTTTGCTCCACACTAGTGGGCAAGCCTGTGCTAGGCCCACCGCGCTGGACGTTGATAACGATGAGCGGTAACTCTGCCATGACCGCGTAGCTGAGCGCTTCCATTTTCAAGGAGAGACCAGGGCCAGAGCTTCCAGTTACGGCCAGGTGCCCAGAGTAGGCCATTCCCAATGCAATCGAAACTGCGGCGAGTTCATCTTCTCCCTGAACAAACAGGCCGCCATACTTTGGCAGCTCTGAGCGGAGAGATTCCATGATCGGTGACCAGGGAGTAATCGGGTAGCCTGCGCCGTAGCGAACACCACCTGCCAGAAGTCCACAGGTCATCATCTGGTTGCCATCGGTCGCAATGCGATGTTCACCCTCGATTGTCCCAGGAGCAATGCCATAGCTGCGGCCTAACGATTCACTGACAGGATAAGAATAACCGGCATCGAATGCGAGCATGGCATTTCGTAAAACGCTTTCGTCCTTCTTGCCAAATTGACGGTCGATGATGGCGACCAGCTTCTCGCGGCTCAATTCAAAGATGCTGGTGAGCAGACCCATGATGAACATGTTCTTCCCTCGATCACGCGCAGAACCGCCAATGGCCTCGATAGTGGTCGAAGAAATCGGAATGCCGACATACTTGAACCGCTTGTCAGTCAGATCAGGCTCGACTTCGTCCGTATCGTAGATGCAGACGCCACCCTCAGCGAGTGAGTCGATGTGATTGTCGTAACTGTGCTGGTAAAACACTACCAGAAAATCCGCTTCGTCACCCGGGGAAAGCACTTCGCCTGAGCCGATGTGAACTTGAAAAATGGATGGACCACCCGAAATCGTCGACGGGATCGTCATGTAAGTCATGACTTCCTGTGCGGTTCTACCAGCGAGGCGCGCGAGGAATCCACCAATCGTCTGGATGCCATCTTGCGAATTTCCCGCCAGTCGAATGACCGCGTCCTGGAGTTGATCAGAAGAGGAACGTGTGCTGGCGTCCGATGGGGACGTTGCGGAAGCTGTGGTCATTCGCTTGAGATTTTATGAATTTACCAAGTTTAGAGAAAAATGCGGATCAGCCGGAGAAATTGTCCTCTATGCATATATTTTCAATACCTTTTTCACCCTTTTTCCGGATCGGCTACAGAGAAGTACAGGATCATCGCGTAGGAATAGCTTTTTGCTGCCGTGGTTCTCTGTCTTTTGCCTTTTGTTGCACCTGGAAAATAGTGAGTAATCCGGTTAATGAACTTGTTTCCCAAGCGCTGAATCAAGGTCAGTACCAATCGCCTGTTCCAGCGACCGAACATGCTGATTGTAGTCCCTGAGTGCTCTGACTACCTGTTGCCGGGCTTTAATTACGCGTTCTTGATCATCGAATCGCGCTTCGGGTAATCGACTCGCATCTTCCTCTGATCCTTTGATTTCCGCGATCGTTTGATTCAGCAGAGCCTCCGCCTGCGCAACACTTTCCTGTGTGCGCAGCAAGTAGTCCCTGGCTGAACGAATTTGTTCAACCGCGAGGTCAACATCACTGCCAACATTTTTCACCATTCGTTCCAGCTCGCGGGTTCGCGCCGCTGCTTCCTGTTTGCTGGCAGCCAGCGCCTTGTTCTTGAACAGCGACCAGATGGGTAGGGTCATGCCAATCTGAGCGGAAAATTCATCTTTCGAGCGCTCGCCAAATTCAAATGATTGCCCGTAGTCGATGTCAAAAAAGTTGATCACCGGAATGCGTTTCGATTTCTCCTCCGCAGTCTCGCTTTCTGAGATTTCCAACTCAAAGCGAAGTTCCTTGAGATCCGGCCGCTTGAGCAGCGCCATTGCTTTTAAATAGCCGATGTCCATTTTGCCGAAATCAACATCCAGTTCTACCAGCGAATTGGTGAAGGCGATACGGTCTGAATTGCCAATTCGCGCCAACCTGGCAAGGGCAATTTTCTCGTCTCGAATGTCACGCTGGTTCTCGTCCAAATTGGATTTCAACTCGAAAATCTCACCGCGGACTGACGCAATCTCGTCAGGTCGCACGCGATCAACCAGTTTGCTAACGTCGGTTCCAGTTCCCTGAAGCTGCGCGCTGAGTTCGCTGTTCTGGCGTTCCTGTTCGGCATAGGCAACCAGCAATTCTTCGGCATGGGCCAGCAATTGACGCTCGAATGCATCCAGCGCAACCAGGTATTCGATCCGCTCATAGCCGTCACGCACTTCACGAATTAAGCTGCGGCGGGCGGCAGTGAGTTCTGCTTCAGCAATTCCGATCTCTGCGGCTGCCTGCCTCAACCGTTGTTTGCGTTCAAGGAAATTAGGAATTGGGAAACGCACGCGAATGCGGAAGCCTGAATCCGGATGAGTAGGATCGAACGGATTTGACTCAAAGCTTCGTGTCGTCTCGCGGCGAGTGCTGCGCGTATTCTCTGAGCTACTTCTGTTCTCTCGTGAGGACTGCCCTGACCTGTCTGTTGACGTGCTGAAAATGGAATCGTTGCGCGATTGATTCGAGCGACTTTCCACTGTTTCCTCTACCAGATCACCATTTGAGCCAGGAGTTATCTTTTGAGTAATCTTCTCCGTTGTGAATTCACGTTCAGAGCGATTGCTGCTCTCACGGGTTGTGTTGCCCTTGATATTGTCCCGTTCAACGGAGCTTGTGACGTCGCGTCCATTTGAATCAATGTAACGTGTTTCGGTGGTTTTGTATGGCCGGCGCAGTTCTATGTCGTTGTCACGGCTCATCGCAAACCGAAGTTCCGGGTCTTCCCAGTCCCGTTCTGCTTCGCGCCTTTTCTCAGCGATTCCGATCTCAAGTTCTCGGTTGAGCACTTCTGCAGAATTGCGCAGTGCCAACTCAATTAAATCTTTAAGGCCCAGCATGCCCGAACTCGGCGCACTTTGCTCAAAACTTCGGCCTTCCGGTGCCCACTGGGTATTCGAAGCATCAACGTCGAGATCAATGCTGCTCTCAGAATCGATGGTTACATCGTCGTCCCCTTCGATCTTTAGTGTGCCCTTCGCAGACCTTTGATCCAGTTCCTGTTCCGTGTTCTGGGCTTTTTCCTTGCCAAATAAATTGGTTAATATCCCAACCGTTCTCTTGCCATCGCCTTTCCTCATATGCACCGAACCCTTGCGGCCTTGAGCAAACGCTGCCTCCCCAACACCCATGATCAGCAGGCATGTGGCCAGTGAAGTAGAGCGGATGAAGAGTTTTCGCATGAGAAGATTGGGCAATAATGCTTTCACCAAGCTTCCACATTTACCGGAAAATAAGTAAAAGCTCAAGAAAGATTGTCGCCAATTGTAACCAGTAAAACTTTTGAGAATATCAACGTTCCTCCGAGATGTTTTTTTAAAATTTTCAGGCTGAACTCCGGTCGCTGGCTTGCATGGTGAAGCAGGGCGGTGGAAATTCAGTCTGCTCATTTTCCGATTCCCAGCATGCGGAAGAATTTTCGAATCAATGACAGTTCGCCGGGAGGCTGCAGATGAATGATCACCGGCTGTCCGGGGAGAAATCCTGATTCCGTAGGGAAATCGATCAGAATAGTGCGGCCGCGCACCGCCTGATTCGGCAATGGGCTGGCAGCATCGCGCACACTGTCGATGCGAGGAGAAAGACTCGTAATTGTGGACTTGTAGGTTGTCACGCGATCAACGGCGGAGGTCACCCAGACCTCGTCCCCGACATTGACCGAGGATACTTCCTGTTGCGGCAGGAAGCCAAGGATCTGAGTCGCCTCTGCGACCACTTTAACGATGGATTCACCAGCTTTTACATACTCGCCCGGTTCTTTTACGATGCGATCGATTCGACCCTTTCTCTGGGATCGCAGGATCGTCCGCTCGCCTCTCAATTCCATGATCTCTAATTGTTTCTTATCTTCGGCATCCCAAAGATCAGTATTCACAGGATCCTCAGCGGTCTGTCCACTGCGCATTTCCGCGAGAATCTCCTCTCGCTCCTTAACCAAGTCATCTAGCCCGTCTTTGCGAGCCACTAAAGACGTGCGCTCAAGATTCAGCATCCTTAAATTTAGCTCAACCTCTACCTTTCGCTGTGCTAAAGCGTTGTTCGAACCAGCACCTTGAAGTGCAAGAAGTTGCTGATTCGCTAG
>JBNMNB010000136.1:0-20138 GCA_051270635.1 Verrucomicrobiales bacterium
ATGGAAAATCGAATCCACCGATCGAAGCCGGATCCCAATCGGATCCGCGAGCAAAAAACCGACCAATCAGCATCAAAATTCAGGTGTCAATGTTAGTGTCGATCTGCGGTATGAGATTTGCGGGCTAGGCTCCGCCCGCCCATGAACCCACCCCTGGAAATCAAAGTTCCTACCAATGTGCGCAGAATCCTCAACTCACTGGGGACGAGGTCTATGAAATGGCCCGCATGATCGTCAGTGCGGAGATCCAGTCCATCACCTACAACCACTTCCTCCCGGCCATCCTCGGTGAGAATACTCTACGCTCATATCGTGGATATCAATCGGAGGTCAATCCGGGCATTGCCAACATCTTTTCCACCGCTGCCTATCGGTTCGGTCATAGCATGTTGTCGCCCGAATTGAAACGAGTCAACGCAGATGGAGCGCAGAGCGAGGAAGGACACATCGCGCTGGCAAGTGCCTTTTTCAATCCAACGGAAATCGCCAACAACGGCATTGATTCCATACTGCGTGGCCTGGCTTCACAAGTAGCACAGGAAATTGATAATGAAGTCATCGATGCAGTGCGAAACTTCCTGTTTGGCCCTCCCGGATCCGGTGGATTCGACCTGGCATCCCTCAACATTCAACGGGGACGTGATCATGGCCTCGCCAGTTTCAATGACGTCCGGGAATCCTATGGATTGAAGGCACTAAGCAGCTTCTCTGACATCAGCGACGACCCGCAGGTGCAGGCGAATCTGGCAGATGTTTACGATTCAGTTGACGCCATCGATGCCTGGGTGGGTGGCCTGGCAGAAGATCATGCGTCTGGTGCCATGATGGGCGTCACGTGGCAGGCGGTGATCAAGGATCAATTCGAACGCCTCCGTGACGGCGACCGATTCTACTATCGCAATGCACTTCCAGAATCGCTGGTTGAAATGGTCGAACAGCAAACGCTGGCGACCATCATTCGCCGCAATACAGACATCGACGATGAGATTCAAGATGACGTCTTCCGCGCCGATCTCTCTGATCAACCGTTCGAGGTCGTTAACATCGAACGAGGTGACCGAAGCAACGAATTCATGATCGAATTCAGATCGCGTCCAGGACGTCGCTACCAGATTGAGACATCGTCCGCCATGCGCCACTGCAATGTTGCAGAGCGTGAAATCGAATCCCACGGGACTCGCACCACAGCAACTGTAACAATAGATCCTGGAGCATCAGGAATGTGCTTCAGAGTCAGAGAACTGTAAGCTCCATTAGAATCAACCATTTTAACCTTCGCACACTCAAAAAATAATCCGCAGTCCTGCCCTTTCTGTCTCTTGAAAACACAACTCAAACCAAATGATGTTTTCTATCGGCCGAGGCAAAAGGGTAGCCTGCGGGTTTTTCTTTTTCCTGCTCAACGTCAAAGCTATCAAAGCTATCGGCTCGGGCGATTCTGCTTCCCCGGAGAAGGCAACTGCGTTTCCCATTCCTGAGGAGCATTCAACTTACGCGCATAGGATTCATCGGTGCCGATGTCCTTGAATGTAACGATGTCCACCGGAGCACTGTCAGGATCACTCAGCACGACTGTTTCTCCCTCTTTGGATAGCTTGAAATTGGCGTGCAATCCTTCGTCTTTACCGTCTTCGTCTGCCCACACGATCAGAAATCCTTTTGCCTCAATCGTCGTGCCCTCCGGGAATGCCCATTTGCGCAAGTTTTCCTTATTGTCAGTCAGGCAATAGCCATCAAGAACCACTGCAACATCACTGGTATTATACAGTTCGATCCAATCCTCGTATTTCCCTTGCGGATCTTTCTTGATGTTCTTGTTGGCGGGAACGACCTCGTTAATAACAATGGGCGACGTCCCAGTCTTTTCCACAGCCACTTGAAACTGAAGCGCGGCAGAGGCCCCGGCATCCGGGGAAAAGACTGCAGCAGCGTCATTGGCCGTCAGCGCTTCAAAATAATAGGCAATCGGTGTGCCCGCCAATTGTCCGGGAATCGTGCCACTAAGGCTTCCATTTTCTTCGTTCACAGGCACGGAGGTGAAAGGCGCTCCAGACTCTGTTGAATAATGCAACAAAACTGTCTCTGCCGCTGTGCCTGCGACCTCAACGCTCAGGACAATCGGAGTATTCGCCGCTGGTGATTCAGGCTGGCTGCCAGCTTTCAATGTTGGCACTGGTCGGGTGACGTCATCATGATTGGAAAGCGCTTTGCTGCGCTCCGTGACAAATGTCTTGAGCGACGCCGTAGGACGTCGGCCACCTGCTGCAGTCTCGCCATCCAGGCTATTCTTAAATGCCTCGTTCGAGTAGAGTTTCCTGGTATCAGCCAGGACTTCTTCAGCTATTTGATCGTGAAGTCCCTTTGCAACGATGCCTGTTTTTTCCCAGTCGAGCCAATCATTCACCAGTGTGCGCACGTGCGCGAGGTAGCGCGCCTTGAGCCGGGGCGAAGCCATTAAAGCGCGGAACAAAGGAATGCGCACATCATCAGCACCATCAAGTGGCCCAATAGCAAACGATGCCTCTCTTGCTTCGCCTTCGGGGCCATCTTTACGTGGTGGACGCTCACCTCGGGGTGGACGCTCACCGTCTGGCCCGCCTCGTCCTGGTCCTCGTCGACCATTGAGACCAGGGCCACCTGCTCCCTCCTGGCGGAAAGCCTCATTGCTGTCGTGTGGCAGCATGTGGAAGCGACCATCGCTATCTTCGAACATCGCAAAATCGCTGCCTCGACTCAGGTAACCATCGCCATCCAGAAACACGCGATCAATCGCCAGAAACCATAGTGCCCCATCGATGTCCAACACCGATGCTAACATTGACTCAATTTCCTCTGGTGCCTGGTCTGGCGCATCATTCAGTAACTTGCACAAGTAAATTAATCGATCGATTGCTTCTTCGTCCTTCTTGTCGCTCTTTTGTTGATACACGCCGTAATCCGCAGCATCATCACCGTGGTAAACGAGTCCCGCACCACCGCCGCGCCCGGCAGGCACTTTCCAGCGAACACCCTTTTTGGTGTCAAACCAGTCGTCGAGGAAATCATTATTGAACTGCTGAGAGTTCACGTAAACGCCCCAGTTTTCACCATTGATGACGACTTTGACAAAATTTACCTTCGGCGCTGCCAAGTAATTTCCAGCGATCGTGCTATAAAGCGCTTCGCGAATGAATGATGGATCGGCATGCCCGCTAAGCAGATTCAATGTCTTATACTTTCGCAGCCGCTGATCGTCATCCACCGCATCAATCCGCACGTCCAATGAACGCTTGCTTCCTTCGCTGACAGTGAAGAAAGAAGAATTCCCACGAAAGGCAACGCCCACCGGTTTTTTCAACGTCTTGCCATCCACCGTCAATTTGGCAGGCACCAGAACATCCGTGCGGTAAAAATCAGCCATCTCGGCTTCCCAGTCGGCCCCATCGAACTCAAAAAATAACGTCCTAATGACAGTGGGATCATAAAGGTCGATGCCTTTGAAATGTTCTACGTCATCGGGACTGACACTGACACCTTTCGTTGGTTTCTCTACCGAACTTCCACCCGGCCCACGGCCTCCACCGGGGCCACGGCGTCGACCACCTTGTTCTACACCAGCCGATTCCTTTTTCTTAAACTCACGAGCCTTCGCCCGCTCGTCGTCATCAAGAAACCCATCCTCATCCGCATCGAATTGATCCACTAATTCCATCTCTTCTGCCGGTCCCGGAGGGCCGCCTCCATCACGCTCACCAAATGGCGGACCACCAGGACCACGAAATTGCTCGCCGATCACCTTTTCGGCAGCAGTGCGCTCGGCACTATTCAGCTTTCCATCGCCATCCGTATCAAATCGCTGGAGAATCGGCGGAGGCGGATTATCGAGAAAATCTTCCAGTGGTGAATTCTGCGCGATCGACAATGAAGGCGATACAATGATCCACCCGCAAGTCGATGCGGCCACAGTGATAAAGAAAGGCACAGATTTCATAGAATATGCCTGTTATTACTGCGCAAGTTGAGGCGCAAGGCAAGCGTTTCTATCACTGCGGAAACGAATCGGCACTGCGGGTGCTGCTCGCCATTCCCCCTGCTTTTGACCCATTTTGCAGGCAAGATCGAAATGGCAGGCCGCACTCCACTGACACCACAGGTGCGTCGATTATGGTGCGAAACGCTTCACATTCACAATCCGGTAGGAATAGAATTGATCCAGATTTGAGGAACTCGCGCCCCCATTTCTCTCCTCCGCAAAGTCAGGAATGGCGGGATCGTTGGGATCAATATGCCTCTCAATGACGGCCGAACCGCGGTATTCACCAGCGACAGTATCACGTCCTTCCTGCCAGCCCTGCCAACCATCAGGGCCCGAGCCTTTCACTTTGGTTAGTGACTGCGCCACGAAATGCACCGTGAAGACATTCGAACGCACGGTCAGCCGCGGGTAGATATTCGTGTAAGGGCGCTCCTTCACATTGTCGCCAGTCAATTTGTGCGCTGCCCAGAATTGTTCCATTCCGCTTTGCCCTTTCCACGTTTGCCCCTCTGGAACCAGATACATCTCACAGATTTCCGACGCTGAACGAAAGACCTCACCATTGTCGAATTTCTCGTCCCATTGCTTAAGCGTTTCACTGACATTGATAAAATGTCGCCAATCCTGCTTACCTGCACCATCCTTGTACTGCGCGGCCGCATCATTGGGAATTGCCAGCATTTTCTCGGATTTCATGAGCGAATGCATCGCAGTCGCACGCCTGATATAACTGAATGGCTGAATCTGAAAATTGATATTCAATTTCCCTGCGGTGGAAAACGGCTCACTAATCGCATACGGCTGCACCACTGGCATCCAGAACGCATCCATCCACATATGATCAGGCAAATCAGACGAACCAAAATGCGTTGGGTGAGGTCGGAATAGAAGAGTCTGCCAGGGTACCCCTGACTGCACACCAGTGGGAAGCGATCCCAGCATCCCCGGACTTGGGATCAGGCGATTGGGAGCAAACAGTGCCTGCGCTTCATCACGCCGGCTGCGCACTTGATCAAAGTAGGGATCCTGCGAGCTTCCCAGGCTGCGCACATCACCGTCATCCGCTTTGTTAATGTAAGCCCCATCTGAAGCGCTACCGACACCAGTGTCAAAATCTCCCGTAACGGCTGGTCGCATATCACCTCTATCCTCATCAGTCGTCGATGCCCATAGACTACTATTAGTGTTGATCGGAAAATCCGGCATCCGGTGCGCCGGGTAGTCGATCCCCGGAATAAACTCTCCACCTGTTTGTGCGCCCGCCAGATGCTGCACACCTTTGGCCGTCCCTACATAGTCCATCAGGGCGTGAGCCATGCGTTGCTGTCCATACTGCGGATGCGGCACAAACTCGTCAGATTCAATCACCCGCTTGCTACAGATCAAGCGATAATCACCATGATTGGGCACCAGTGATTGAATGACGTCAGACTTCGTCGAGAACAATTTTGCAGCGCCCTCCGTCCGCGCCACCTGCATCCGGCGTTCCAGTGAATTCTCCGCTGTACGCGTCCCATTGGGTGACCACCAGACAGGCATAGGAAAGGTCGCCTGGGGAAAGGCCAATTGGTAAGATTGCACCAGATTGTTCACGTCAAATGACGACGTTCTGGTATCATAAAGAATGACACGCAGCGGATCTGATTCCGTTCCAGAGAATTGCAGTGTATTGGCCTCGCCATCGATCACCACAGGCTCAAAAGACAATACATCATCGAACATGCGCACGCCTCCTGATCCACCCCATGCGATCCAGTCCTTCGGCCGCGCTGTCGCAGACTGGATAAAGTTCGCCGCATCATTGCGACGGCTCCCTGCTGCCCACTTTAACGGCTCACCATTCAACGTGAGCGACGCAGGCGGCCTTTCATTCGTGTTCCCGGATCCACCCCCAAAGCTGGCCGACATCTCCGGCTGCAGCGATGTCCAACCCTGCGCGGGCGCGAACGTTTCCAGCAGGAATCCCAACTGAATCAACTTCTGTCCCGGCTGTAGATCATAACGATCCACATCCTCTCTGGCACCGCGATATTCATTGCCCGAGATCCTTTCTGCACGCACAATTGCGAACAGTCCAACTTCGCTCAAACCGAAGATCCGGCCAAATCCTTTCGGCAGTGGCAACCGGCTGTTACCCCATCGCGCCCGATGTTGCTCAGTTCCACCACACAAACAAATCGGCGCAATCTGACCGTGCCCGGTTATCCGATCATTCTCACCACCTCTGGTATATGACCAGGAATTGTAGCTGTCGTAGAGATTAACTCCGCGTATGTAATCGAAACTCTCCGCGAGTAAATTGTCGCGGTCGCTGAACCTGCCACCTCCATACTTTGACGCAAAACTGCTGCCGAATCCTGGCATCGGCTCATCTGTGATTGCCTTCATGTAATCGTAAAGAGTCTCGTTGCGACCATTGGATCGATTGTAAAACTCCCCGTGGCGGCTGTAAGCATCCCCGCGCTGGAAAGAGTATTCCCCGCCGCCAATCGTTGAGCAGAACGCGAACACTTTGTCGAATCCGGTGCGTCTGTCACTGCGCTCAGCCACCGGCCACATACTCATACGCGGTTTCGATAAATGAGTCGTCTCAGGGGCTCTGCTTCGAGTACTCATAAAGAAGCGCGCATGTTCCAATTTCTCACGCGTCAATTGTGGATGCAGCTGCCTCTGACTCTGACTCCCGCGCTGCTCACCACCGAATAGAATTTCCTCGGGAGCAGTATACAAATGATACGGATACGGCTCCGCATCCACGGCCATTCCGTCCGAGTCGTCAGCCAGCTGGGTCCCGCCGCGTGATCCCTTGATTCCGATTCCTGGCGTGATTTTCCACAGCGTTTCCATCTTATTCAGATCGGCCGGCACTTCAGGATCCAGTCTACCATTCACACCACTGCCCTCGTAAGGAAACAACACACTGCTCAGACTCGTCATCGCCGGATGCCCGGGATAACGCTGAAACTCGCCGGTTTGAGGTTGATACTTTGCATAGCTCCGGTCTTCCGTGGTATCGGCCCGCGGCGTGTCCCAGAAGACACCTTCGGACGCCGTGTTCACATTCACTTTGCAACTATCATCATCCGTCCAGAACGCGATCCGGCTGACGATCGGATTCTCGGCAGTCGCCACCACATTCCCCACAAAACGATTGCCCGCGTCTAGATATCCAATCGTTCCGTCCAGCAGCACATAGAGCCATTGCACAGGCATCGGTAGACGTTTCAAGTAGTCTGCACCAGCTTTCACAATACCGGTCACTCCTGTAGCATTGAAGTCGAATCCTTCCACCGATCCTGGCTCTCCTTCCCCGCGATAGGCACGGGGATCAACGATCGGAAAATGAACCGATGCCAACGCAAGATTCTCAGGATCTGACGGATTGGGGGAGAGCGTCGGCCGATTGAGATCCACAAACTGCGACGGCCGCAAATTCCAGTCATTCGGAACGTCTGCCGCCAACTCGCTGACACGCCCCGCCGACATCGATCGCGCAGAGTAGAGCTTGATGATCGACGCCGGTGTTCCTGTCCGATCCCGTGGACCAAACAGACTGATCACCCCTGGCTGGCTTACCCAAACGGTTCCTTCCCGCGACGTAGCCGTCCTGATCTGCCCCACCGCTAGATTGATAGCAATGTCCTTAGCGGACGCAGCCCGGAGCCCATCAACATTAGCACGCGAACTCTTCAAGTCATTGGTAGCCAACGCAAAGAATGACACAATCATGACTGTCATTAGAACCAGCACCGACAGAACCGTGATAATCGCGACACCTCTTTCATTCTTCCTTCGCCCGTGCCGACTCCACTTAAAATTGAGATATTTTACGTCTTTTCTCATGTGATATATGATATTCTAAGTGATCCCAATGAAACTATTATGTATTTACAAATAGAATACAACAGAAAAAAGCATTAGTTTCTCAATCATTGCACGAATCATTAGATCCGGGTGGCCGCTTCGATCTCGCGGACAAACCAAGAATCAATGGCGAAAGCTCTTGCAACGATCGCCGAGAACAGGCCTAGTGAGGGGCTTATGGCAGATTCAGCAGAACCAGAACCAGCAGATCCAGCACCTTTAATCGTCCCATCAAAGACCGGTCGCGTAAAAGACCTGGAACCGGTACGTGAACTGCTCAGGCATCTCGGCCTCAAGTCTCAAGCTGAAGCAATGACCACCGCCAAAGCGATAGGCGCAGTATCCAAGCGCGGCATCGCTGCACTCCTTGTGGGCGAAGGCAAACACCAGCTTGCCGCCATCGCTGACTGGGATGATCTAATAACGGCAACCGTCGTCCACGCCCAGCCTTCCCTGGCTCGCCTCGACGAAATCGCCGAAGCCAGCCGACGCCGCGAAGCTGGCAGCCGGTAATTTCACATCTCCTCCCAGCGAGACGATTACTGGCTGTTGAACCACCAGTGTGTGTCACTCTGGCTTGCGAAATTCCAGGCAGTAGTTCTCTTTAAGACCGGGAACGATGAGTTCACGCCTTGCGGAAAATCCGACGGATTCAATTTCAGTAGCAAAGGTATCTTTGCCTGCGCGAACGTGACTGAGCGTCCATTCACGTGACTCACCAGGAATGCGCTCGAAGTCGACAACGATGAAGCGCCCGCCTGGCTTGAGCGCGGCAAAGAGTGTCTTCAAGGTCGACTGTGGAAACTCAAAATGGTGGTAAGTGTCGCATACAAAGGCGACATCCACACTCTCCGCAGGCAGCTTCACATCAGCCTCACCGCAGAGGACAGTTTTCACATTGCTGAGATCGAGTTCAGCGATACGTCCATTGAGATGTTTGATGAAAGCTTCGGAAATATCGACAGCAAAGACGTTTCCTTCTTTTCCAACGGCCTTCGAAAAAGCGACCATAAACAAGCCGGTGCCAGCGCCAATGTCGGCTACCGACTCGCTAGACTTCAGACCGAGAGCTTTAAGAATTTGCGCCCGAGCACTGAAAACTTCACGACTTTCGACTTCAAAACGATTGACCCATTCCTTCACCTCAAGGTTGGGATCGAGGAATCCCTTGTTAATGCCCGGCTTGACACTTTCCTGTTCAGTTTCAGAAGAATTAGCAGAAGGCAGCTCCAATTTCACTGGAGATTCCTGCGCTAGCGCAGTTGCGTTCGCCAGCCCGATCGCAAGGATGGCAAGCGGGCGATGGAAGTTGAACATCGATTTCTTCATGGCAGATTCACTAGCACAATTGGGTCTCCAATACACTATCAAAATTGCTGACTCTCTTGCAGAGAAAACCTATTTCCTTCACCCGCACGCCATGAACGAAACGCACCAAACAGTGGCAACCGTGCTCGATATCTACGCACGTCACATCGAAGCGCGGCCGCTCCCTCGACAGTGCGAATTACGCACAGAGTGCTGCCGGTTCCGCCTGACAGGTAAAACACCGATGGTGACCAGAGGCGAGGCGATCACGGCCGCCTATGGATGGCGAGCGAGTGGCCGCAAAGAAATCCCGGAGAATGGATCCACAGGTAAGTCGTCGCCCGCTGATGGAGCATGCCCATTCCTGGCATCCGATGGCCGCTGCGGAAACTACAAACACCGTCCGCTCGGCTGCCGCACTCACTTCTGTGATCCAGCAGGCGGCCCCTATCCTAGGCAACACGTCATCGACGCAATCCGAGAACTGGAAGCACTGGATGAAACACTCGGCGGCGATGGCCCGCGCCCCCTCCCCGCCGGCGCACTGGCGGTCTGGGATCGCATCACCAAAACAAAGAAAAGCCCCAACGCTCGACGCGGACGAAACGGAAAGTCTTGTAGATAGCGTCAGCATTCTGTTGACAATTCCCTGGGCTCTGCGGGCATCAAAAGGAACGTTGATACTGCCTCATTGCCAACCATTCCTCCAGATGCGTGACCGAAGAATCGCGGATCCTACTAGCAGAAATGGCAGGATCAACGCAGCCATCAGCTGCCGCCGGTTATCTCTTCTTGCGCTTGACCGTGACTAGCACTGCAGCATCCTGAGCGGCGACTTTGGGATCTTCTGGAGCGGCGGTTTCTGGCTTGAAACCTGAGAGCTTTGTTAAAAATCCCTTTAGTCGGGTGCCTTTGGTCACGTATTGAAGCGGCTCAAAATCTGTTCCGGCCTTCTCAAGGAAGAAACTTTCTGGAGGATTTGGGGTAATCACGCCGATGACTACTCCTTTCTCATTGAACAATCCGCCACCAAAGTTTCCAGATTGGAAGTCCCCTTCTATCTGAATAAAACGGCTATCGTCCTGTACACCTTTCAGTGCTGCGACGTTCCCTTCGGTAAACTTCAACTGCCGATTGCGCATGTCGATGTCTGGATAACCCAAGGTGAAAACAGGTTGTCCCAGGGTGATACGAGGTGCCATCGAAAGTGATGCGGGTTTCAAAACCGACGACACGTTCAAGACGGCGAGATTCTCCTTCGAATCTTTTACGATGACTTTGGCTTTCAGCGGACGATCCACGCCAGGAACAGTGACCATGATAGAATCAGCCTCCAGCACCAGTCGGTAGGAAGTCAAAATGTAGCCCTGCTTTCCGATGGCGAGTCCCGTGCCGGAGGTGTCTCCTTCGGAACCATCCGCTGGTGTCGCAGCACGAAATGCAACGGCATCCTTGTATTTGACGAATGCCATCGGAATATCAACCATAGGCGGCCCCGTGCGTCCGGGGATTTTGGATTTCTCCTTGTAGACGTAAACGCCCACCATGTAGACGTCCCCTTCCCACGGACTTCCCACTTTCAATGATTTTGGCAGTCCACGCACCAGCATCTTTTCGACCAATCCAACGGCTCTCGCTTCTTCGACCTCTTTCCGTCTGATGTCCGACTGTTGATCGCGACTGAGAGTCCCTGTTTTGACTCGCACCTTCACTGTCTTTGCCACATCTTCCACATACTGTGCATCACAAATGAACCCATGTTCGATTTCTTCGAATACAGTTAAGCTCAATCGAAACTTGCGAGCAGAAACCGATCGCTCTGCGTTCTTTTTGCGAAATGCCGCCTTCTTTGAATCGTAACGCTTCCGCGCATACTGTTTCTGCGCTTCCCTTAGTTTTGTCGGGTTGAGGCCGAAAAGCCTGAGAAACTCTGGTGGCATGTCTCCGGTTTTGATTCTCACAATCCCGTCATCCGTGATCACCGAAATAAATGCCGCAGAGACCTTTTGAATCCCCTCGGTCTTGTAAGTGTGCCCGGTCGTCGTCGTAAACTCGCGGTGGAGTTTTTGATATTTCGCGAGATTCGCGGAGTTATCTTGTCCGTCGGCCGATATTACCGATGCCAATAAGAGGGCTGTCACCATTGACGATGCAACTGCAATCACCCTCATCATTTCGCCAAGAGAATACGCTTTCATCATCATCATTCCGTGCTTTCTTTAGATAAACCGGAGGTTGTAGCCCTCCTGAACGGTTGTCGAGACCGTATCGCCCGTTGGCAGGATTGGCAACATTGAGGACAAATTAGCGCATGGCCTGATTTTCGTCTTTATCATTGATTCTCAGGGGCGCTTTCGGCTTCACTCCCAGCATGCACACTCGCTACGTCCAGTTTTTTCTGCAGTGAACAATGCCTGATCCCCAGACGTTACAAACCGCCTCCCGCCTGCGCGAGGGTGTGCTCGACCCGATGAAACAATGGTTCACTGGCAAGGATGAAATCATCGATCTCCTCGGCCTTTGTCTGGTCGGCGGTGAAAATCTTTTCATACTCGGGCCACCAGGCACAGCCAAGAGCGCGCTGGTGCGGGAACTGGGGCTTCGCATCCACGGTCGCACCTTCGAATATCTGCTAACGCGCTTCACGGAACCGAATGAGTTGTTCGGCCCGTTTGATATCCGCAAGTTGCGCGAAGGCGTGCTCGAAACCAACACTGACGGCATGCTTCCTGAAGCATCGATCGTTTTCCTTGATGAGTTGCTCAATGCCAACAGCGCTATACTCAACAGCGTGTTGACCGTCCTCAACGAGCGCGTTCTCCGCCGCGGACGTGAAGTCATCGATCTTCCACTTTTGACTGTGGTCGGTGCCAGCAACCACCTGCCGGAAGAGGAAGCCCTGCAGGCGCTATTCGATCGTTTTCTGCTGCGTGTCCGCAGTGACAATGTCCCCGACGAACAGCTCGCAGAGGTGCTCGCTGCAGGTTGGAACATGGCGGCAAGGGATAACGAAAAGCGTCCATGCCCTGTCACTGCTGATGAAATCAAGGCGCTGCAATTGGCTCTGCCAGATATCAATCTCCTTCCCGCTCAAGAGGCATTCGTAGCCATGATCAGACGCCTGCGGACGGCGGGAATTTCGATCTCTGACCGACGCGCAGTCAAGTTACAGCGGCTCATTGCCGCCAGCGCGCTAGTGTGCGGGCGCACGACCGCGCTGGTGAGCGATCTCTGGGTATTGCGTTACATCTGGGACACCGAAGAGCAACAGGAACTGCTGCGATCAGTGGTGGATGAAGTCATTGAGGAATCGGCAAGTGCAAGTGCCAGCCATCCGCGTTCCCGGCATCAAGGGCTGCCAGATCCCGAGTTGCTGTCCAGCGAGATCGACGCGGTCATTGCATCCCTGCAGGAAACCACTGACAATGATCCGCAGAGAGTCATAGCAAAAGACCGCCTGACATTACTTGCCGCACGTTGCCAGTGGATCAGCAATGCTGAACAACGAGCATTCGTAAACGCAAAACTGGAGGCCGCCTGGATGCTCGCCGGCGATCCCGACGAAGCTGTATGACCCGATGAGTCGACCGACCTGGGCAGTCGAACTCGCCGCTGCCGATGGCGAAGCGGCACAGGCGCTGCGGCTTGTTGCTGGCGTTGAAGCACGCTTCTCCGAAGACGGCAGCAGCCTGTGGCTGAGAGGCGCAGAGGTCGACGATGACACCACTCATCTGGTGCGTAGATTGCCTTGTCGCACGCGCATGATTCTGCTGCCAGATGGACACGGAATCGAACAAGGAAAATCCGTTCCCAGCATTTCTCTCACGGGGGCCGGGTGGGTGCCACTGCGCCATTTGTTCACTCTCGAAATGCCGTCCGCCAGGGAGGCAGGATTGGCATCAGCCAACGCTCCATGGGAACTGGTGGCCGCAGACGAAGAAGCACCGTCAGACATCCTGGGAGTCGCTTTCAATGCCTGGTTAAAATATGCCATTACTGCTCCCGCCATCCGGCTCGCCGGGCTTCGCTTTGCAGTGTCGGAGGAAGGAAACGCGATCATTCACGGCACGCCATTGCCGCCGCTATTGGGCAAGTTTTATCAATCACAATGCGGCATCGCAACACCTGCC
The DNA here is from genome assembly GCA_051270635.1 of Verrucomicrobiales bacterium. GTDB lineage: Bacteria > Verrucomicrobiota > Verrucomicrobiia > Verrucomicrobiales > DEV007 > JAGROY01. The sequence continues at coordinate 13,318 of JBNMNB010000136.1, forward strand.
GGGTTTGCCTTGCATCCAGCGGTAAATCCAGAATTACTCGCCCGTCATTTTCGATTGAATGAAGGGGATCTGCTGCTGTTTCAAGCAGACCACCCCAGCGAACTGATTGCTGCCACTGACTTTGCCCAGGCATCACGCAGCGCCGTCCGCGAAACGGCTGCCGCATTGGCCCAACTTGAACGATGACTGGCGCCGCAAACTCTCAAAATCAAAATTCGCATGAAGCAAGACTAGCACTGCACTATTTCGCGGCGGATTCGGATACTTTCTGGCACTGGGATGAACATTTCGAATCCATCGTATGGATCACGGGCACAACGATCGCCTTCTACCAGGAGGTCGTCGCCATATTACGAGCTCTGGCACCGGAAGGACTCCCGGCATTCGATGCCATTGCACTTTTCGCAGCAGCTTGTCGCGATGGCTGGTCTGACGACGCAAACCTTGCGCAGCAATGGAACGATTGGGCAGACAATCGGCCCCTGGAAATCGACAAAATTGGCCTGCGCCAGGCATTGCTTGAGCTCCATCAGATCACTCGACGTTACAGTAAATCAGCTGAAGAAAAAGGCGCACTGGCAGCCATCGTATTCGAAAACTGCAGGCGAGTCGTCCCGAGCGTTGATGCTGCGCACATCGTTGCCCATCTTGAGAAGCGTAGCCTGGCGGAGATCGGCAAGCGCCAGGCATCGCTGACACGCCTGTCAGATGCCCTGCAAGACTTGGCGACCGGCATTTCTGCCATCGACGCAGATGACATTGGCAAGCGCATGGAGACTGGGCTGGCCGGACAAATTTTTGCAGCAGCCATTGCCGATATTCCTGAGGCAACCCGGGCCAGATTCCTGCTGCGAGAGCTACATGAGGAGGAAGAAGAGGGAGAACTCGGAGGAATTGCCAGCATTGCGCTCAATCTTATGGCAGCCGTGCATATTCCTCGTGCCATTGATGAGCCAGAGAGTCTGCCACTTGGCGGCTATAGCGATATCAGTAACCGTGGCGCGCCGGATAGATTGCTACTGACAGAGCTGGCTCAAGACGATGATGTACTCGCCACACGCATCAACTTGAACGAGGCACTTTACTTGCATCGGGAAGCCCCTCCACGCACGCCACTGCGTCAGCGTGACATCATTATCGACACCGGCATCCGAATGTGGGGCGTGCCACGCGTTTTTGCCACAGCGTTAGGGTTAGCGTTCAGCGCCACGGCGAATGAGAGGCAATCACTGCGCGTATTCCGTCCCTCTGCGACCAATGAGAGAGCAGAGCCAGTCAACCTTTTCTCCAAAGAAGGGCTGACCGCGCACCTCAGCGAGCTGGCGACGTCAGTACATCCCGGGCTGGCCGTTCGCTCGGGAATCGAAGAACGGGATTGCGGTCGGGACGGTGACTTGATTGTGATCACACATCCAGATGCCTTCGAGGACGTGTCATTTCACGAGATGCTGAAGAGCATCGTAAAGGATCCCATCTATGTGGCGCTGGTCGACGGACTTGGAAATTACTCGCTCTGGCAGTGGTCGCCACGCGGCAAAAAACGACTCCAGCACGCGCGCTGTCAGTTGGATGGCATCTTAACTCCGGGGTCACACACACTTGCCTCGATCATCAATCCTGACATTGATACCAGTCTCCCACTCGCACTGCGCATGAGGGAATTTCCCCTACTGGCAGCCCAGACGCTGCACGCAGAACAAGCCACCTACCATCCGGAGATCGGGCTTGCATCCTGGTTCCGCGACGGCCGAGTCATCGTCTGGGAACACCACCAGCATGGCGGGCGGATGTTACAGAATCCCGGGTGCATCGCCCATGTCCTCTGGATCTGGCTGGAGCCCAAACGCCGCGAGATTCTGCTCGTTCGCGCTGAAGGATCTGACTTGCCGCCTGTACTGGCGCGCATCTCGCTTGACGGTAAAGAGACACGGTCGATGTCGCTCGACATCCCGCCAACAGATGCGCATCTGGCTTGCAGCTTTCACCCGTCGGGACACCTGCTCTGCGCGCTTAGTGGTCGTGAAATTATTGCTTACTCTCTCGCCTCCGGCGAGCGCGTTTCCAGCCTGGTACCGGAGGAGACCGGGCGTCTGTTCGGTCGATACTTTCAGCAGGTCTCCAACCAGTGGCGGATACTACTGCTACGTGAGTCCACACTATCGCAAGAGGCAGTACCGACAGACACTTTGCCAAAGAGCAAGATCCTGCGCTGCTTCGATCGCGACGGCCACGAAGGCATCCATGTGATCCTGGAGAATGGCAGTATTTTCCGCTTGAAACCGGAAGCCTCGCTAGTGCACAAGATGCCATCAGGCGTTCGTCAGGTGCGCACTATCTCGCGAGATGGTCACCGCATTCTCTATGTCAACCAAGAGGACAATCTGCTACTATTAGATTTGAACCTTGGTCGGTTCGAGACGATTCCGCCTCGCGCACGCAGTTCTGTCCAGCTCGTCGAAAAAGGCGTCGCTCGAATTCACAAACGAACACCTACCCTACGGAAAAATTTCCGATCGATAGGATTCGTGTCCGATAGCGGCCGCGGCACCCCTTGCCTGTTCCTGATCACTCTCAACAATCAGATCATGCTGGTGCAGCACGCACCCGAGCAGGGCATGATTCATCTGCGACACACACACTCTGGCCCTGATGGCTTGCAGAAGATTGCGTTGACTCCACTTAAGAGTCCCTTTGGAGAAAATCATTCACTGTCAGTGGCGGAGACAGCTGACGGCACACGGTTCTATCTCGACGGCCGCGGTTATTTACACATCGTCCCCAGTGATCCTACGCTGCCTCAGGTAGCAATTGTGCTGAAGGATGGAATGCTTTCCGGCTGGTTTTCTGACGGCGCATGGTTCGGCGATCGCTACTTTATTGGCGACCATTCTCCCATCGACAGCGCCTCGGCCTTTGATCGGCTCAACCATTGCTTGCGAAATCTGCAGCCCCTTGACATTGAGAGCTCATGGAAGTCCGGCTAATCAGAGACGAACAAAATCAGTCGCAGCAGGTTGCCTCGGCATGCCTGCTCACCGCAGACTCTGCACAGGCATGGGTCACTGAGATCGTGCGTTGGGAACACTGTCAGTATACTGCACGACTGCATATCCTGCCTGATCAATTGGGCGCACTTGTGGTAATGTCAGATCACTCGCAACCTCCAGCGAACGCCCGAGCGATCCCCTATCAAAATATCGGGCGGCTCTACTTTCCACTCGATGCCCGAACACATCCACCTGTCAGTGAGAATGACATCGACGAACTGATCGCGGATGGCATTGCCCTTCTGCACCCAGTCGCCGGACTGGTGCACTTTGCGCCAGACGATGCCCTGCCGATCACTGCATTCCTAGCGCCTCTGGAGGTGTCTCCCCTGCAATGGAATCATGCCCGGCCCGGCAATGCACCACGGCCGCCGCTGCTCTCGATCACACTCAATCCTGCACATGAAGTGGTTGAATCGTTTCTGGAGGAAAGCCGAGGAGACATTGGCAGGCAATCGGTTACGGAAGCTCCGTCCTTTCCAGAGGAGGAGAGACAACCAATGGCTACGCGCACTAGCCAGGCGCTGCGAGAGCAATTCTACAAAGCACTGGAGAAGGCGACGGGACAGAATAAATCCACCGCGCAACAACAGGAGAACGGCTCTGCAAAGTCAGGAGGATTCCTCAATCGACTGGGCGAGTGGGCATCCAACCGCTTAGCCCAGATCGAGTCCAATCAGAAACGGGAGATGAATCGACTACTGCATCTGCTGCGCAACGATCCCGATGCAGGGCTCCGCTTTGCGCCGCCACTCAGCGGTCGGAACCATCGTGGCCGCGCGGACATTCTATCGGCATCACTAGTCGAGCGAGACACTGACTTCAGCCTCGCCGGATTGGGCGGTGGCCATGCCGCCTCACCATGGCAGATCGACTTTCAAATCTACGAACAACTACGAAGAGAATACCGCGAGGCGGCCAATCGTGAACTGCGTCTCGCAAGATTTCGCAGGGCAGCTTACATCTTCGCGAACTTGCTGGAAGACCACTCTGCGGCGGCCAGTGCCCTGTCAGAAGGTGGTCACTTTCGCGAAGCGGCTCAGCTTTATCGCGATCACTTGAACCAACCCGTCAGTGCTGCCGAATGCTTCTGGGAGGCTGGTGACCTCGACAACGCGGAACCATTGTTTATTGAACACGGAAAACACGAACGGCTGGGCGAACTCTATGCCCTGGTCGGCAGAACGGACGCCAGTCGCGCATCCTATCGTCGTGCGGCCGACTATGCAGTGCAGATGAAGGACTACTTGAAAGCCAGCCGCATCCTCGTCGATGAACTTACTGAACCGGACGCCGCCATCACGATTCTGCGCAACGGATGGCCGTTCAGTGAGCAGGGAAAGGAGTGCGTGCGGGAGGAATTTTCACTTTTGAGCAAATCTGGCCAGCACAGCGAAGCGACCGCCAGACTCCGCGCCCTGGTTCATGAATGCCCGACGCACCGACATCTTGGCCCGCCGTTGATTGAAGTGATAGGGCAAGTGGCAGATTCCTATCCAGTCGTGGCAGTCCGCAACCTTGCGGCAGATATGGTTCGTGTAGAAACGGGAAAACGTATCGGTCAACTGAGCGCGAATGAGGCCTCTCGAGTGCTCGCCGTGATGCGCTCGCTTGCCCCAGGCGACCGACTGCTCCTACGTGACACGCAGCGATTCATGACGACACGCAAGCAGCAATTGCTTCCTGCTCCACCACGACGCCAGGAAGGCACAGTCGGAGTCAAGTTGTTCAACATCATCTCGCTTCCCAATGATCACCAATGGCTCGCAGCCGCTCCATTTCCGGGTGGTTACTACGCGCTCGGAATTACCGGCGACGATCAACTCGTGCTCATGCGCAAGATCTGGCTGGGACGTCGGCTCGATATCAGGTGGCACTTTCCCTTCGCCAACCGCCAGTGCCGATTGATCCCATGCCCGGAAAAAGAAGGCCGCCGCCAATTGCGTGTTCACATTGATTGCGGCCATCCATTGCCAGAAAAAAGCCAACCTGTTAAACTGACATCTGGCACTAACACTGCCACAGGAATACTGACGACTGGCACCTTGAATCAAACTGACAAAGGCAGCCTGGGCCTGACCTATGCCCCGACTGGAGAAATGTGGGAATTGTCACTGGAGAACCAGGAAATGGTTCTCAAATGCTACGACGCTGTCGACTGCCGAGTCCTGTCCACCGCACACACTGCCAGTCTCTTCGGAGCCGATGAGGGCGAAGCTGTACATCGCAGGACGGGCACAGTTCCCATGGCCAGCATCGACAGCCAGGTTTTCTTTGCCTTCCGATCCTTCATCTGCCGCTATCACAAAGGAGACTTCGCGTGGCTTGAACTTCCTGATGCTATCACTGACATTCAATGCGGACTAAGCGAAGGTCAACCTATCCTGGCCGCCGCCTTGCAAAGCGCTGGCGTTGCCATCATTTCCTGCGGCAGCCTCTGGGGCGTTTGGGAACACCATGCCGGAGATGCTGATAGCTGCCACATTCGCTTTCTCCACGATGGAATGCTGGCCGTCGCCAATACCCGAGTCCTCGAACTCTATAAGATCGATACCAAAGCAGGCGAAACCAGGCGCTGCGCCCGCGAGCCCATCAAACTACCTGACCTTCTCAGCATCCTCCCCGGCAACGAACCCGATGTTCTCGCCCTCATGACTTCACTTCAGTCCCACTACTACCGAATGATTGAGCCTGAAAGCTAAGTACTAAGTAAAAAACTGTTTATCACTCCTGCTGCTCGACGCGCAATCGCATATAATTCGTGGAGCCATTGACTTGGTCGAATGGTGAACCCGTGGTGATCGTTGTGGTTCCATTGCCATTATCGATCGTCGACAAGTTTACCAGATTATCCCCGGAACTCCAGTTTTCGAGATCTGTGGAAACCTCAACGATGAAGTTGATGCCTTCTGCGTCGGTGCGCTTTACGTAGGTAAAGGCGAGATACTCCTGGCCGCCTGTCTCTGATACCTGCACCGCCACAAGACTCTCCGCTGGCACGCCTAGTAGGTCTGCGCCAAGTGCATAGTCCAGCAAACCTGGCTCTGGAGCAGCATCCTCTTCACCTGGCGAACCATTGATTTTGGTGCTTGCTCGCCAGTTGGCGGCATTGCCATGATCCGGTGCAGATGCCGGATCGATCAGAACCAGCGATGCGCCTTCTCCATCTGCCTCCGCTGGCCATGGAGCCGAATCGCCATACGCAAAAGTGTGGATGGTATCACCAGCAGAATCAATCAGAGTAATTGTCTCGCCACTGTTGCGAAGATTTCCACCCGACCACTCGCCGATGATTCTTGCGTCAAGGCCATTACCATAGCGCTCGCGGAAAGCACTGATATTGCTGACCAATAATCCGAATGCTCCAGGCGCCAGCATTGTCTGGCTAAGCGTCAATTCATCGAATGGTTGTCCTCGAGGAAACTGGATTCCCTCAAGTTCGATGGCCTGCGCGCCCACGTTCTGCAGTTCGAGGAACTCGTAATCACTGCTCCCCTGCGGATTGTACATCACTTCCGACATCTGCAACACTTGAGCCAATGCAGAGCGCTCGCCCAGCGACGGATCCACCAGCATTACATAATCAAAATCGACCGCAAATCCAATGGCAGCGTCGGTCGAGGCAAAAATCCCTCCTTTGTCAGCTGTGGCATCGGCTGGAAGCTCCAACCCAAATTGGGTATTCCACAGCCCTTGTTCTCGCCACTCAAACTCTAGCATTGTGCCAGACCTGACGACACGCACGGCTACCGAATCTGTTCCGCTGTAATCCAG
>JBNMNB010000137.1:0-20108 GCA_051270635.1 Verrucomicrobiales bacterium
GGCGATGAAAGCGACTGGTGAAGGCCTGCGAATTGATCCGCGGGGTGTGGAGGTTTTGTTAGACTCTAATGTGCGACCGATGCGCTACGATGGGAGATTCGCTCCGTGGTATCTCGCAAATGAGGATATCCATGCTACTGGCGTGACTGTGAGTGTCGCCGCACCTGAACCCTTTTCCCTGGTATGGGAAAAGGCTGAAACGGCTCAGTCGAAATTGAGTTGATCGATCCAGTGTTCAAGAAAGAATTTCTTCTCCGTGGGAAGGAATGGATCATTCTCGCCGGGGGCGATGATGGGCCGCAGAGATGTCGACATTTGTAAGGTAACGACAATGAAGATGATCATCCAGATTTTGAGATAGGGACCGCTGGATTCGCTGGTGAAGGAAATCAATTTCGGCAACAGTGACATTCCCACAGACAGCGAGATGAGCCAGAAGATGAGGGAAAGAGCTCCCATGAAGACAGGAGAACTGGTCGATTGTGTGAAGATCCAGATCACGGGGCTGAACCCCAGGAGCAAAAGGCCAGTCAATGCGACCACCGCAGCCAGTATCCCGGCGACACTGGTGAATCGTGCTGACATGCCTGTGAGACAGGTGAAAATATAGAGGCTGGGCAAGCAAATCAGGGCCGAGAAAAGAATGCCGAGACTGAGTTTCAGGGGCGCTGCCCACAATTGATTTCCAAGAGAAAACGTGCCCAAAAGCGCTCCAAAAACCACAAAGCTGACCATTGAGATGGCCACCAGCATCAATACTGGTCGACCGAGCCCCGTCTGATGCATGCGATGCACAATACTGCCAGGCTGCTTCAATAAGGTTTCGAAAAAGCTGGTTGCGGTATCGCCGCTGTCCATCGGTGTGAACGGAGGAGATTTAGTGGCTGTGGCTTTTGCTGTTGCGGGATCCGTCTGAGAGGGGACTGGTGGTGGTTCTGATGGATTCATAGTTTTTCTGGTGGGATTGTAGTTTTCGATGAATGAGATGTGCGCAGTTTACGTTCGAGATACTGCCAGCCGAGAAGGCAGAGCAGCAGGCAGACAATGCTGATCGCGATGGCCAATCCGAGCGATGTGCTTGCACTGGCCCCGGTTGCAATGCGAATCTTGCTCCACACATCCTGGTAGAAGTTTCCGTCGAATGGGTGAGATCGCAGGAATTGCACTTCGAGAGTTGGGTTGCCCATCATTGGTCGCAGAATCCAGGCAAGCTGTGCACCGACAAAGAGATTGCCGACCAGCCAGACGAGTAAGACCCGCAGCGCCACGATCGCATTGCCCGCAAAGGCATTGAGCACTGCGAAGAGTTTCAAATTACCTGCGATGCCAGCACTGGCGATGATCGTGACATTGAGCAGCAGGAAGACAGCGTGCCAGCGGGTGGCTTCGGGTGCTGTGATCGGCGGCGCATTCAGCACCATGAAGAAGAGAATGGGACTGAGCGATCCGACAATCATTGAGAAGACGGTGAAGCTCATCAGGCATCCGTGGATCGTTTGTCTGAATGTAAGTCCGCTGCCCAGCACCTGGGCTAGCATGCCGTTGACAAATCCGTTGATGATCAATGTAAGCCCTATGAGTAGGGGCAGTTTCATGCCAACATAGGCCGCCTGCAGTGGCGCGCGCCATAGGCCCAGTGTCGCGCCATACAGCGCGGAGCCGACGGCGATGGTGATCAGGCAGAACCCAACTTCTGAAACTCCTCCCGTTTGCAATGCTCGCGTGGTGGATTCCGTTTCTCCTCGGCACAGTTTCTGAACGTGGAAGAATCCGGATGTCGCCACTCGAACGGTGGCAGCTTTATCGTAAGGTGGGGCAATCAAAGGTCTACAGATCTAACGGCCTGGAGGCGGCATTTCGTAGATATAGAAGCAATCGAGCGCGGGCGTTTTTCCAGTTTCTGGTGGAATCTCAGGATTGATACCGATTTAATGTTCATTCAAATATGATAATTATGAAAACTGCTTTTAATTTTCAAAAACGGCGATATTGTGTAAGGTTATTAGTATAATAGAGGCAGCTTCTGATGTCTTGGGTGATTTTGTAACCAGTTGAAAACCAGTATTTAAAAGATGAACTCCAGAAATAAATTAGTGGAGCAGCTGATCAAGGAGCCGATCAGAGTGGTTGGTGGAACCTTCCTCGGAGCATTCGTCGCCTTGGTTGGCTTTCAATATCTGACTGAGCGAACGAATCATCGTGAGCGGATAGAAGAGAAGATGGCGCGAGCAGTGAAGGGGGCGGGTGCCTTGGAATCGTCTGAAAGCGGTGAGGTTTCTTCCTTGATTTTATCTGCGCTGGCGACGGCAGATGGTGTGGAATATGTGGCGGTTTTGGATGCCACACGGACCATTATTGCGAACAAAGGGGATATCATTTCTAAACGTGCACCGGCAGCCAGCGTAAACAGTAATTCTTCGTATGATTACTTCCTGACTGGGATGCAGATTTCGCGGCCGATCAGAGTAGATGGAATGCAAGCTGGCTGGCTCTACGTTGAGGCCAATATGAATGCGGCATACTTTGCTACCACTTCCCATGCTGCAGTGTTAGGACTGATACTTGCGGGAGTCCTGGGAATTACGATCATCGTCTTGAGAAAGCAGTTAGGAAAGTCTCTTGAGCCCGTTGGGGAGATGGCAGACACTTTGGACAAGGTCGTCAAGACCGGTAACTTTGGATTCAGGGCTCCACGCTACCCAGATGGAGGAGAGCAGGGCAAGCTGATTGATCGCGTCAATGCGGTGTTGCGAACTGTTGAAACGAAATCGATCGAAATGCATGAAATGCGCTCGCAGCTGGCGAATGCCAAGCGGGTTGAGGCGATTGGTCTTCTCGCAAGTGGAGTGGCCAACGATCTGAACAATATTCTCGGGCCGCTGCTGGCGTTTCCCGACATGGTCGAGCGAAAATTGGCCAAAGATGATGACGAAGGGCGCGAGTTGCTGGCGATGATGCGCGACTCAGCCGCTGGTGCTGCGCAGGCTGCGCAGGATTTGCTTTCGATGGCGAGTAGAAAAGCCGCGATACTGGAACCGTTGGAGCTGAAACCGCTGGTGCTCAGTTGTATCCAGGGCCAGGGCTTTCAGTGTGTGTTGGAGAATACACCGGGCATCCGCTTGGAAACGCGTCTGGAAGAGAAGCTGATGATTGACGGTTCCAAACCTCATCTTCGCCGTGCCATCGTGAATCTTCTCACCAATGCAGTGGAAGCGATGGACAAGGAAGGCGGTCGGCTTTTTGTTGATGCCTCATCACAGAATTTTGAAGACGGTGATACCAAGCCGGCAGGTGTTGCACCAGGTGAGTATGCGGTATTGAGAATTCGGGACACTGGCAAGGGAATGGTCAAAGATGAGTTGGGACGGATGTTCGAGCCATTCTTCACCACGAAGGCAGGCGGCGCAGGATCAAGTTCTGGCGTTGGACTCGCGGTGGTTGATGGAGTGGCTCAGGAGCACGGAGCTGTCCTTAATGTTGCCTCGCGCAAGGGGCGGGGGACTCGTGTGGAACTCTATTTCCCACTTTCGAAAGCCGAAACTAATCCAAGTCCCCCGATTGAAACCGAAGAATCTGAAAAGAAGAAAGCGGAATCACTCAGGGGCACCGAGCGTGTGCTGATCGTTGATGACTTTGAAGTGCAGCGTCGTCTGACAGATCGGATTTTAAGCCAGCAGGGATACGAGACGAAATGCGTTCCCAGTGGTCGCGAAGCTCTCGAGCTCCTCGCTCATGAGAAGTTCGATATCATGGTTCTCGACATGATCATGGAAGACGGGCTCGATGGGCTGGACACCTTCACGGAAGTACTGAAAATAGCTCCGGGAACTCGTTGTTTGATCATGACTGGGTTGTCTGACAGTGAGCGTGTAGAAGAAGTTTTACGGCTTGGTGCCAGCGATTGCCTGTCGAAGCCTTACACCATGGAAGACCTGGCGAGAGCTGTTCGTCGCGGCCTGGATGAGCCTGCGCCACAGGCGATCAGAGAAACCGATGTCGTATCCGGATAATCTGGTTTCTTAGCGTTGCTGCAGGCTAGGCGAGAATGTCTTTCATCACGTTGCCGTGAACATCCGTCAGACGGACGTTGCGGCCAGCGTACAGGTAGGTGAGATCTTCATGATCCACGCCCAACTGGTGCAGGACGGTGGCCCATAAGTCATAGACGGACATGGGATTTTCCATTGCCCGGTAACCATATTCATCTGTGGAACCATAGGTCATGCCGCCGCGAATTCCGCCACCTGCCATCCAGATACTGAACCCGAACGGATCATGATCACGGCCGTCGCCACCTTGTGAAAAAGGAGTCCGTCCGAACTCGCCAGCCCAGATGACCAGCGTTTCATCCAGCAGGCCACGCGCTTTCAAATCTTTCAGCAGTGCTGCAATGGGTTGATCGATTTGATTCCCCATCTGCCCATGTCCTTGCTCAAGTCCACCGTGTTGATCCCACGGGTTCGCGCCATTGCCGCCACCCACGTTGTAAGCCAGCGTCGTCAACTCCACGAAGCGCACACCGCGTTCCACCAGCCGTCGCGCCAGCAGGCACTGCCGCGCATAGGCCGCCTTTTTTTCGTCGGCATCATCCAGCCCGTATAGCTTGCGCGTCACCTCCGATTCTCCTCGGATATCGCAGAGTTCCGGAATCGCAGACTGCATGTGGAATGCCATCTCGTAGTTAGCGATGGCTGATTCGATGTGCGCGTTGTTGTCGGTCTGGGCGAGGAACTGTCGATCCAGGGCATCGACAAAATCCAACCGTTTCCGTTGTGCTCGAAGGCTGGTGTCCGGGCGCAGATTGCGCAGCGGCGGCGTGCGATCGGCATGAATAATCGATGCCTGATGCGTCGCTGGCAAAAACCCACTGCCGTAAAGGGCCGGGCCGCCATGTGGAATCCCGGAGTCGCCACTGCGCAGCACCACGTAACCGGGCAATTCACTCGCTTCCGTTCCCAGCCCATAGCTCATCCAGGCGCCCGCACTGGGATGCCCGAGAAACGGGAAACCAGTGTGCATGAAAAAATTTCCCTGCGCGTGTTCGCTGAAATTGGCGGTCATCGATCGAATCACGCAGAGGTCATCGGCGCAGGATCCGATGTGGGGAAAAAGATCACTGACCTCGGTGCCGCTCTGGCCGTAGCGCTGGAATTCCCACGGGCTGGGCATCAACTTGCCATTATTGTTGAACTGCGTCCGTTCCATTTTCATGGGCAGTGGCTGTCCGGCTTCCTTCTTCAGGCGAGGTTTGTGGTCGAACGAATCAACATGCGAAACTCCGCCAGACATGTAGCAGAAAATGACGTTTTTAGCCCGCGGAAGGAACTGCGGGACAACATTGCGACGTCCCTTTGCTGCTGCGCTGGCGCCTTCCGACAGCAGTCCATTCAGCGCCAGCCAGCCGAAGCCGCTCGACGCGCGTTGCAGCAGGGCTCTTCGTGACATGGATTCGGCGATCGACATGGTTGCAAACTGACGGTTTTCGGGGCAAAACTCCAGTGGAAATCACTGGGCCACTGGGCTTTCTTTAAACAGATTGCCTTTTACCTTTCGCTTCCACTGCATCTGCCCGACGACAGGCATTTAATCTTCATGACAGACACCGATCAGAAACTTGACTTTTCGTTGCCCCCGCGTGCCTCCACCTCGTCTCCTGGCGGGGGCAAAGGGACGCTGCTCCTGCTTGTTGTCGTGGCTCTGCTGGGCGCAGCTAATCTAGTGCTTATGTTGCAACAGGGAGGTGGAGCTGCCGCTGACGGGACGGATGCTGCCAGTAGCGCAAATGGAAAAAATGGCACCGCCGGGCTTTCTCTCGAGTCACAACGGCAACTGGCACTGAAGTTGGAAGGGCAGGGGCTGAATGATGTCGCGGCGGACGCCTGGGTGGACTATCTTGCGGCTGCTGCGTCACAGGCGAAGGTCGCGTCGGCAATATGGTATCGCATCGGCAAACTATACCAGGACGCGGGTGCCTATGACAATGCGCTCGCTGCTTACTATCGCTGCGAAGCATTGGATCCTGACACTGCGCTGAAAGATGAAATCGGCCGCCGAGCGCAGGAGTCGCTGGAATCGATGGGCAAGTTCGCCGCATTAAAGCAAGAACTGGCCACACGCGTCAGCATAGACGGGACGGCAGCAGCGGCGGGTGACGAAATCATTGCCGAGATCGGGCCGCGGAAAATCACGCGCTCCGAACTTGATCAGCAAATTGAAGCCAGCATCGAAAACCAGCTCGCCAGATTCGCCGCACGCATGCCGGAAGAGCAATTGAAACAGCAAAAGGAGAGCATGCTCAAGCAATTCTCCAGCGACAGCCAACGCATGCAGTTCCTACAATCTTTCGTTGTGCAGGAGATCCTCTATCGCAAGGCGCGCGAGTCAAAACTGACGGAGAAGCCGATAGTGCGCGCGCAGTTGCAGGACATGGAGCGCAATTTTCTCGCGCAGCAAATGATGGCGCTGGAAATCGAGAGTAAGCTGAACATTGTCGACAGCGACCTGATAACTTACTACGAGGCGAACAAAGCAACCTACCTGGAACCAGAGTCGGCGATGGTCAGCCAGATCGTTGTGGCCGACGAGGCGCTGGCCCAGTCGCTTGCTGAGGAATTGCTGGATGCAGACCTGGCGGCATTTGCTGAGAAGGCGAAGGAAGTATCGATCGATGATGCAACGCGAGAAAACGGCGGTGAGGTCGCTGCAGCGATTCAGAAAGGACGACCTGGTCAGGGCGTGGATACCGCCGTTGCGGCCGCAGTTTTTGAGACAGAGGCAGGCAAAATGATTGCCGCACCGGTACAGACAGCGCAGGGACACGCGCTGGCATTTGTTCGCGAGCGCCAGCCATCCCGGCAGTTGGCATTTCAGGAAGTGCGCGATCGCGTTTACAGTGAACTCCGATCTCGGAAAGAACAGGAAACTGAGCAGCAGCTCATTGGGCGGTTGCGCGATGAGTACAATGTGGTCATTCACCAGAGTAAGTTCAAAATGGCAGAGGAGGGTAAGTAGTGGGGTGCGGAATCCACAGGATGGCAACGGCAGTGGTTGCGTTGCTGGCATTACTGAGCGCCTGCAAAGACGATCCTTCAGTATCGGCGAACAGCGACGAGACCTTCGCGGGAATCGAAGAGAAGCACGAGCGTGGCCCGCTGCAGGTAGTCGTCCGCGTGTCACCGAAAGAGCCGACCATTGCCGATCGAATCGAGTTGGCACTCGAAGTCACTATCGATGAAAATTATAGCGTCGAGATGCCGAGTTTTGGCGATAAACTGGAGCAATTCGGCATTCGAGATTTTCGCGAATCTCAGCCACGCCTGGTCGATGGCAACCGCACACGCACCGTGCGCACTTATGAATTGGAGCCGTTTCTATCGGGCGAATACCAGATTCCGCCGATGCAATTTACCTTCACAAAAAAGGAGGAGGATAATGCAGCTGCGGAGGATCACCAGCTGGAAACCGAACCGATTAAACTGACGGTAAGCTCGCTGCTGGATGAGAAAAAAGACGCGCTGGTGATTCATGAGATCGCCCCACCAGTGAGTCTGGAGCGGCCCAGTGCAGCTCCATTTTGGAGCAAAATGGGCGCTGCGATTGCGGCTGTCATCGCGCTATGTGCTGTCGCCTGCTGGTTGCTGCGGCGCAGGAAAAAGAAGATCGATCTACCGCCGCCCGTGCCTGCGCATGAGATCGCATTCCAGCAACTCGAGCAATTGGTTGCCGATGACTTGCCGCGCAAGGGCGAAATGAAAATCTTCTACCAGCGGATTTCGGATATCCTGCGCCGTTACATTGAGAATCGTTTTGGGCTGCATGCACCTGAGCAAACGACGGAGGAATTCTTGCAAGAATTGCGTGACAGTCCAAAGCTTCCTCCAGTGCATCAGGCACCATTGAAGGGATTCCTCCAGCACTGTGATCTGGTGAAATTTGCCGATCACGAACCGACAACAGAAGATGTTCAGAGGACATTCGATGCGTGTAAGCATTTTATCATCGAAACCCAATCCGAGGCATCAACTGTGCCGCAACCCGCTGTGATAGACGCATGAATTTTCAATTTCCATGGGCATTCCTGCTGCTGGCATTGCTTCCTCTGGTCTGGTGGCTGCGTGGCAAACTGGTTGGCAAAAAGCGCGGTGCCATTCGTTTTTCGTGGACTAGCAATGCGGCGAAAGCTGGGCAATCGCTCCGGCAGAGGCTGAGCTTTATTCCCGGGATGCTGCGCCTGCTCGCCATCGTTCTGGTCGTGGTCGCCATCGCACGTCCCCAGAAGGGGCTTGAGAAAGTGCGTGATCTCAACAAGGGGATCGCGATCGAAATGGTAGTTGACCGCTCCAGTTCGATGGGCGCTGAAATGGTTTACGATGGCCAGCGTATGACGCGGCTGGATGTGGTAAAGAAGGTCTTCGAAACATTTGTGCTCGGAGATGGTGATGACCTCAATGGCAGGAGCAGTGATCTCGTCGGCATGATTTCCTTCGCGCGGTATGCCGATACCGTTTGCCCACTAACACTGGCACATGGCGCATTGCCCAGATTTTTGGAAACCGTCCACCTCGCGCAGCCCCGGAGTGAGGAAGATGGAACTGCCATCGGAGACGCAGTCGCGCTGGCTGCGGCGCGACTCAAGACCGCAGAAGAGGTAATGGCAAAGCAGGCGCCTGATCGCACGGATCGCTACAATATTGAGAGCAAGGTCATGATTCTGCTGACAGATGGTCAACAAACCGCTGGCGACCGCGAACCTCTTGCCGCCGCCAAACTGGCAAAGGACTGGGGCATCAAAATTTACACCATTGCCGTTGGCGGAGCCGAGGCGATCCAGTCACGCGACACCATTTTCGGCAGCTTTTTGAGCGGTATGCAAGGGCAGCAAATGGACACGCGCACCCTGCGCGCGATTGCAGAGGAAACCGGCGGACGATTTTTTGAAGCACAAAACGCGGAAGCTCTCAAGGAAGTCTATGCCGCCATCAACGAGCTGGAACGCAGCGAAATTGAATCCATTCGATTCATGGACTACAGGGAATTGTTCCTGCCATTTGCATTGGCAGCACTACTGCTCGTAGCACTGGAGATCGGGCTCAATTGCACGTTGTTCAGGAAAATTCCTTAATTCCCAACATTATGAAAACCTCGATCCTCGTTCTCATTTTGACCAGCACGGTTTCGGCACTTTGGGCCGAGGATCGCCCATTGATCAAGGCTGCAGATGGCTCTGGTGTCTACGGTTACAAGGACACTCCCAAGCTTCCCTGGTGCGAATGGCTAGTGCACGATCCTGACCGACCGGTTCCGCCCAAGTTGGATCCTGGCAAACCTATTGCGTCCTCACCGCCGCCAGCAGACGCGGTCGTGTTGTTTGATGGCAGCGATCTTTCGCAATGGACGGAATCAGATTGGGAAGTGTCAGATGGGCTCTTGATTGCCACTGGAGACAAGTCGCCGATTTCCAAGCAGGAGTTCGGCAGTTTTCAACTTCACCTTGAGTGGCGCATGCCCAGGGACTTTAAAGGGCCCTGGTATAACATGGGCAACAACGGCGTCCTGTTGCACCGCCTCTATGAAATTCAGATCTTCGATTCCTTCCATGAACCGCTCTATCCCGACGGCCAATGCGCCGCCGTGTATGCGCAGACACCGCCGACTGTGAATGTCACGCTTCCTCCCGGCGAGTGGCAGTCGTTTGACATCGTCTTCACTGCTCCGGTTTTCGAGAACGATAAATTGGTGACGCCTGCCTATGTGACAATGTTCCACAATGGCGTGCTGGTGCATCATCATCAGGAAATCTACGGCGCCACCGGCCACATGGTGCTGCCTCACTACAATCGCAAAGTCAGCCGTGGCCCCATTGCCCTGGCTGGACACGGCTGCCCCGTTGCGTTCCGCAATGTCTGGGTGCGACCAACCTCTTGACCAAGGTAGAACGCTCTCTCCGGAAAACCCCCTAACCGGAAAGAGCGCGAACTGACCCAGACCACTCTGAAAAACAGAGAATGCAGGAGTCAGCCGACAGGTCAGACAACCAAACCGGAGGATTGTTCAGATTTGAGTTCGGATAGCGACGGCTCAATCGAGATCACCAGCTCTGGTTTTTTCTTCCAATTAAGATTAAGGAACCTCTAAATCGCTGATCCTTAGCTGCGATTTTTTGCAAATGACCTTCGGAGAACTCATTGTACGGACAACGATTTGGCTGGCGCTGGTGCTTTACGCTGCTGCGGAGATCGGAAGGCTTCGCTGGCGGAATGATTGCAGTGCTGGCTACTTGCTTGCCCTTAGCTTGTCGACAAGTGGATGTGTGCTGTACTTGATCCATGTCCTGGCCGCATTTGGAGTTTTTCATTCCTGGAGTCATGGCGATGCCTATCAATTCACCGCTGAACAGACGGAGCAACTGGTTGGTTGGCGCTGGGGTGGTGGTCTCTTTGTGAACTACCTATTCACGACTGTTTGGCTGGCAGAGTTGATCGCCGGGTGGATAGCGCCGCAAGTCTACCGGACTCGAGCTGCTTGGATCGATCTATCCATCCGAATCTTCTTCGCCTTCATGATCGCGAACGGTGCGGTGGTGTTTGTGGTCGGGATTCAGCGTTGGCTCGGAGTCGGGATTATCGTTCTGCTCGGCTGGGGATTCTTCCGCTTCCGTCGTTGAAGAGTGCCTCCATCTTTTTGGGATGAGTCTGCCGAGGTAGCGATAGATTACCTCTTTTCCGACTAGTATGGCACCTCCCCAGAATGCAATCTCGGCAGCGATGAAAAGAGCCAATGCCAATGCGCCCTTCTGCCCTGCAGTCAGAGGCATGATCGGAACAGCGAGCATCGCAAACCAGAAGACTCCAGAGAGGATTACCAGTGCCAGAGCGATTCTGATGAGTGCGTTTTTCTTCAAGTCCTCAGGAACGCCCTGCGATGACTAGATGCCAGCGAAAAATAGGTCTATTCTTTGCAACTGCTGGACCTGTTCCAAAGGAAGCCTTTCAGCCGTTCAAGATAGGCTGGATCTTGTGGCTCAGATAGGCGCTTTTGCGCTAATTTCATGTGTTTAAGGAGGTCGAAGCGAACTTGTTTGTTGGCGTAGATCTCGTTGCCAGGGGAGGCTTCGAGGAACTTGGAAGTAGCGGTTTGCGGAAGCGGCCGCCAATGCGCCAATTGAGGTGACTTTTCATGCAGTTTGTCCAAACCATGGCCAATCCATGGCCAAGCGACTGCAATCTGCGGATATATTAGGGGTTCTGGGCTTTACAGACGTAAACAAGACAACGACCGTTCGCCACTCATGCCTTCTCTGATCTCCAGATTCTTACGTCCTCTACGCGCTTCTCGTTCAGCGTGCTTGTCGATGCTCGTCGCGGTAGTGCCGTTGGCTAGTGTCAGCTGTGAAAAACCTGATCGGATGGTGATCGAGGAATCGCGCAAGCGCTTTGCGGGCGAGGCAGATCCAGAATTTGGTCTGACTGCGAAGCAGCGTTTTCTCAAAGAAGGTGCTGCTGCTGACGGAGGCAGTGGTGGCATGATCGCGGATTCTGACGCGCCGGCAAAGAATCCATTCCGATGGGTGGCGCCAGATGGATGGGGAGAAAAGGCCGCGTCACGCATGCGGCTTATCAATCTTTCGTTCGGGCCAAACGACGAAGGCGAATGCTACCTGACAGCGCTGCCCGGTGAGGCAGGGGGAATTCCTTCCAACGTCAATCGATGGCGCGGCCAAATGGGATTGGAAGATCTTACTAATGACGAGATCGATGCCTTGCCAGAAAAACCACTTCTGCAACTTGCGGCGAAATTCATCGACCTCAAAGGAGACTTCGGAGGAATGAGTTTTCCCGGCGCACCTGCCTCGGACAAAAAGAGCAACTATCGAATGCTTGGTCTGATCCAGCAACAATCGCCGTTCACCTTTTTTGTTAAAATGACTGGGCCTGCAGAAATTGTTGCAGCCAACGAAGAAGCCTTCTTCACCTTTTGCCAATCGATCACCATTGGTGCCCACTGAGTCATTTGAGAATCATGTCAGATGCCCCCACAAATTTAGAAAGCGCATCTCCTGAAAAGGAGAGCCCGCAACGCGATAAGCAGAAGAAAACTCTGGCTTGGCGCATCGTCGAATTTTTCTCGTCGTTTGCCCTCGCTACAGTCGTTCTGTTTTTCCTGTTCATCATCACATGGGTAGGAACGTTAGAGCAGGTCGAGGACGGTTTGCACATTGCCGTAAAGGAGTATTTTGAATCCTTCTACGCCGTCTACTGGCTCAAAGGGGCCGTGCCAATCCCATTGCCCGGAGGCATCACCCTGCTGGCGCTGTTGTTTTTAAATATCACCTGCGGGGGAATCATTCGAATTCGGAAGAAACCGCAAACCATCGGCATCTTGATTGCACACTTGTCGATTGCCTTTCTGATTATTGCCGGAGCTGTTTCTTACCTTTTCAAGAAAGACGGGAACATGGCCCTCTGGCCGGGAGATTCTTCGAACTTGTTCCAGAGCTTTCATGACTGGGTAGTCGAGGTCAAAGAACTCGACACTAAGGATGACGTATGGGTCATCAGGGATGGAGAATTTAAAGACTTGGAGGGCAGCAATTCACGCATCTTTTTCAAGGACGGGCTTCCTTTCGAATTGAGGTTTTATGGCTACGTCAGGAATTCTGAACTGGGTGTCGCCAGCGGTGGGAGTTCGGGCGGCCAACCGGTAGTCGACGGCTTTTACCTGAAGAAGCAACCTGACGCAACGGAGAATGAGATGAATGTCGGCGGTGTCTTGTGCGAAGTCGTCGGTAAGGGTGGGGAAACGCTGGGCGAGTCGGTCATAACTTTTCATCCCAGTGGTAAAGTGTTCACCTTTGAGGCCGATGGCCGAAAATTTGCCGTGGAAATGAACCGCGAGCGCTGGGAAGTTCCTTTTACTGTCACGCTCGATAAGTTTGTGCACGAAGTTTACCCGAAGACGAACAAACCACGGGTGTTTCGAAGCGAGATCACACGCGGTGAGAATGGTGTCGATGAAGTGGTGAAGATCTCTATGAATGAGCCGATGCGCTACAAGGGATACACGTTTTTTCAAGCCTCCTGGGGACCTCAGGGAGCCGGGCCAAATGAACCGAAGTTTTCTCAATTTGAAGTCGCTAAGAATCCGTCAGATCACTGGCCGCTGTGGTCCTGCATCGCCGCATTCATCGGCCTGGCACTCCATTTTTCCATGAGCTTACGGAAATTTTCGAAACGGTCGGCAAAGAAAACCCAGGCTGCAACTTCAACCGATACTCCAACCGCTACGTCATGATTCCGAAACCATTTTTACTGCGGGTTCTTTATTTCATCCTGACTGCGTTCCAGCTCACGGTTGGCGTGCATGGTCAGGACGACACCTATGAAGCAGGAGTGGATCCCAATTTGATCGATGCTGAAATTCTAGCGCCGGAGTGGTCAGATGAAACGGTGCGCTTGTTCGAGGAATTGGTGCTTCAGGATGAAAGGCTGAAGCCGGTTTCAACTTACGCAGCGGTTAAGCTGCTGAAATTCCGGGGGATTAAAGGCGTCCGACTGAATCTGATTGGTGGCGGGAAACGCGACCTGTCCCCGGCTGCATGGATGCTTGATACGTTATTCTACCCTGAGATCGCCCGCCAGTATCCCATATTTCTCGTCGAAGACCGTGCGGCGCTCGACATCATCGGTCTTGATCTGCACAAGAAACGACGCGAGCGCTACAGCTTTGAGGAACTGGCTGCCGGGCGTGACAAGCTGAATGAGGCCGCGCAGCGTTACATTGAGATCGAATCCAGTGGTCGCACTGCCGTGCAGACGATGGTTGTCGATTTGGCGAACAATGTTGCCGACTTTGAATACATTCTGAAGTCACTGGATTTTGCTCGCATGGGAATGCCAGTTTATCGCGGTGAAGAGCAGGAGGGGGAACTGGAGCGAGTTCCGGCATCGACGTTTCTTCGTGATGAACTGGAGGCGATGGTTGAGGCAGTTCGTAGCCACGGCACGATTCAAGGGATGCCGCCGCGATTGTCTGAAGCAGCCAGTGAGTATCTGGCTCTGGCCCAGGCGGCGCGGGGATCCATCGATGGTGTGCACTTTTTCCCAGGCTATGAACCGGAAGGGGAGGAATGGTTTTCCTGCGGAGAGTTGCTCTTCCTGACTATGCAACGTGTGCCGCAGGGCGGCGCTGCCGCAGATCCTGAGTTCGCAAAGCATCGCGACTGGGCGGCTGAAAGACTTGAACAGATGGAGAGTCTGGTCGCCGCCAGAGATGATAGAGAACTCTTCCGCAATGAGTTGCATTCGTTTAAGGACGCGCGCGCTGCAGACATTGCGCCACTGATCGCTGCGGCAAAGGAGCCCAATGCTGCCGAGTGGAAAAAGTGGCAAGCTCGCCAGTTTACAGTCGCTCCTGTAGAAATCGACTACCAGCACGGGAAGTTTTTCTTTAAGGCATGGGCAACATTTGTAGCACTCATGTTAGGGATTGCAGTGACCTGGCTGGCACCGGGAGCGCGCTGGAGTCAGCGCCTGCGGAAAGTGATCTACTTCGCGACGTTCATTCCTCTGGCATTGATTGTCGTCGGCGTGGCCTATCGGGTCTACATCATGGGGCGTCCACCGGTGGCGGAGCTCTACGAGACAGTGCCTTACATTACGTTCATCGTCATTGTTGCGTGCCTGATATTAGATCGGACGCTGAAATTGCGGATCATGCTGCCGCTGGCCTGTGCTATGGGCGCTCTCGGGCTGTTTGTGGCAGACCGCTATGAGGCAATCCAGGGGGCTGATACAATGAAGGAACTCACTGCCGTGCTGCGCAGTAATTTCTGGCTGACGACCCACGTTCTGGTAGTGTTAGTCGGGTATGCTGCCGGTATTCTGGCATCGGTCATGTCGGGAATCTATATCATCAGCAGAGTCCTGGATGTTCGCCGCAAAAAGTCGGACTACTTCCGCACACTATCGCGCGCCACGTATGGAATTATTTGCTTCGGGCTGCTGTTCTCGCTGGTGGGAACTGTCCTGGGCGGGATCTGGGCGAACTACAGTTGGGGCCGCTTCTGGGGATGGGATCCTAAGGAAAATGGTGCGCTGATGATCGTGCTCTGGTTCCTCATGATTCTTCACGCCAGAGTCGGCGGATTTATCAAAGAATTTGGCCTGCACCTGTTGTCCGTCATTGGCGGTGCGGTCGTCGTCTTTTCCTGGTTCCACACGAATCAACTCGGCGTCGGCCTCCATTCCTACGGATTCACCAGCGGTGTCATGTTTGCCATCAACACCGCCTACGGCATCCTGCTGACGCTCTTCGTGATCGGAAGCATCACCGCAGTGATCGGCAACCACTACGAATCAGAAGAAAAAGCCGCGAGAAAAAAAGCCTGCGCTGATAGTCAACTCCCGGATGGCGCGGGTGCGTAGTTGCTGCGCCTTAATCGACCATAGAGACTCCTGTTTTTCCTCTTGCTCGGCAGCTTCGGCTGATTCAGGATCGAGGGAATGGAAAACTTGCGCCCTGATTTTGACACTGTTCTTGAGATTGAACGGCGGTTAGATGCCGCTCTTCTGCCTCTGCATTTCAGAAAGCATTTCAGGCGAGTTTTGCCTCATGCGCAGTATAATAAAGATTGGCCGGGATTTGGCATTTGCGTTGAGTCCTCGATCGAAGTTCCCCCTCCATTCCGGAGCATTGGGATCGATAAATTACCGGAAAACTTCATGGAGGATCCTCCCATTGGACTGGTCATTTCACTTCATCGCCACCCTCGGGGAGCTGTCTTAATTGTTCCAGTCGCTGACATCCAGCCGCATTCCAAAGTGGTCGATAATGTGGGTTGGCTGTCGGTGTGATGCACTTGCTTGCACGTTTGGCTGAGAACGACCAGTTCTTCCAGTTCGTTATAAGTAACGCACAAGAGGTGGTCCCGACTGTTGGTAATGAAGTTCATGTTCTCCGTCTGGAGGCATTGATTGGCATGAAATAGACATCAGAACCGGAGGGAATTAATCCGTGCAATTGTCGAAATCTGCGGATAAATCTCCCTCAGTGAAAATCATGCGACCGCGACTGAAACTTCGCCTGGAAGGGCAGTGCTTTGACGCGGTGGGTGTAGATGGAGATGACGTTGTCGACGTTCTGCAGCTTACCGGTGATTTGGAGGAAGGGTTCCTGAGTGATGGTGAGGCGGTAGAGTTCGAAGGTAGGTGAGGGGACGAAGGCATTGGAGATGCCGGTTTCGTCCTCCAGGCTGATGAAGACGTGGCCACTGGCGGTGCCAGGGCGTTGGCGGCAGATTACCTGACCAGCGATGGTGACGGTCTTGCCATGCGGATAACGGATAAGGGCGTTGGCGGGAATGATGTCAGGAAGTTGCGAGCGGATGAGTCCCATGGGATGCGGGCCAGTGGTCATGCCAGTGCCGGCAAAGTCGGACTGCAGGCGTTCGAACGAGTCCATGGGATCGAGTGGAGTCTCCGGTGCCTGTGCTTCCTGCTGCCGTTTCCATTCGGCAAAGGAGAACAGGTCGTCAGGATCGATGAAACGTTCGACTTGCCACAGGGCATCGCGTCGATGGGAGGCGAGTTCCGGTCCATTGAGCGCCCCGATGCGTGCGAGCATGCGGCGCTCCGAGCGGTTGAGCTGCGTGCGGTAGAGGAAATCGGAAAGGCTGCGCCATGGCTGGCGATCGCGCTCGGCAATGATGCGTTCGGTAGCTGCCCGATTGAGCCCGTGTACCTGCCCGAGCCCAAGGCGTAGCGCGTGATCGGATTCGACGGTGCAGCGCATCTGTGAATGGATGATGTTCACCGGGAAAATTTTGATACCGTGGCGGCGGGCATCTTTGATGAGAGTCGCACTGGAGTAAAAGCCCATCGGCTGGTTGTTCAGCAGCGCGGTGTAAAATTCGACCGCACGGTGTGCCTTAAGCCAGACGCTGGCATAGGCGAGAAGGCCGAAGCTGATGGCGTGCGATTCAGGAAAGCCATACAGCGCGAACGATTGGATGGCAGAGACGATGCGATCCTGCGTTTCTTCGTCCACTTCATTGGCCTCCATCGCCGCGCGCAATTTTGCCATGACCTTGGCCATGCGCTCGGGCGAGCGGTGGAAGCTCATGGCCCGGCGCAGGTCTTCCGCTTCCGAGCCATTGAAGCCGGCGATTACCATGGCCATCTGCAGCACCTGCTCCTGAAAAAGTGGGACGCCGAGCGTGCGTTCCAGGATCGGCTCGAACTTTGGATGAATGTAATCAATGGGCTCTCGCCCCGCGCGTCGATTCAGGTAGGGATGCACCAGACCACCGACGATGGGGCCGGGCCGGATGATGGCGACCTCGATGACGACATCGTAGAATGTCTTCGGTTTCATCCTCGGCAGGGTGGCCATCTGGGCGCGGCTCTCAATTTGAAAAACGCCCACGGTATCTGCTGCCTGCATCATGGCGAAGGTGGCGTCGTCGTCTTTGGGAATGTGGGCGATGTCGACTTCGCGTTCTTTGCCTCGCTGCGTGCAGAGGGTGATGGTTTCTTCGATGGCTGCCATCATCCCCAGCCCTAACAGATCCACCTTTACGATGCCCAGGTCTTCGCAATCGTCCTTGTCCCATTGCAAAACGACACGTCCCGGCATGCTTGCGTTCTCCAGTGGGACGACAGTGTCCAGTCCCTGGTCACAGATGACCATGCCGCCGGAGTGTTGTCCCAGGTGACGCGGCAGGCGATGCACGTTTTGATAGAGTTTGATCAGCGCCGGCAGGCGTGGGTGACCATTCTGCAGGCCGGATTTTTCGATTTGCTGCTGCAGTTCGAGCGTGTGCTTGTAGTCGCCTCTGGCGTAGAGATCGGAGAAGCGCCCCAGAATATCGTCGGGAATGCCTAACACTTTTCCCATTTCCCGCATGGCACTGCGACCGCGATAAGTGATGACGTTTGCGGTCATGGCAGCGCCGCGTGGGGCAAAGCGTCGGTAGACTTCCTGGATGACGGCCTCGCGGTGGTCGCCACTGGGCAGGTCGAGATCGATGTCCGGCCAGCTCTTGCGGCCTTCGCTGAGAAAGCGCTCGAATAGCAGCTTGCTGGCAATGGGGTCGCAGGCCGTGATTCCCAGGCTGTAGCACACGGCGCTATTCGCCGCACTGCCGCGCCCCTGCACCAGGAATCCCTGCTCTTTGGCAAAGTCGACGATGTCCTGAACGATGAGAAAATAACCTGAAAATCCAAGTCGACAGATCAACTCCAGCTCATGCTCCAGCTGCGCTTTAACCTTCTGCGTGATCGTTCCATAGCGCACTCCGGCACCGACATAGGTGCGCGCATAGAGCATGGCTTCCCGCGTCTGTCCCTGCTGCAGTGGTGGCGTAGGGAACTGATAGCCGAGTTTCTCCAGTGTGAACTCCAGTGTCTCGGCGATCCTGACACTTTGCTCCAGCGCCTGCGGCAGATCTGCAAAAAGCTCGCGCATCATCGTACCATTTTTAATGAATCGTTCGGAGTTCGGCGCGAGCAGGCTACCCGCTGCATCCAGGGGTACGTGGTGCCGCAGGCAAGTGAAGGCATCGGCAACAAAGCGGCCGCCGCGCTCTGCGAATAGTGGGGCATTGGTGGCGACGACCGGAAGCTGGTGGGCTGCTG
Organism: Verrucomicrobiales bacterium; assembly: GCA_051270635.1. Classification (GTDB taxonomy): domain Bacteria; phylum Verrucomicrobiota; class Verrucomicrobiia; order Verrucomicrobiales; family DEV007; genus JAGROY01. The sequence goes on from JBNMNB010000137.1 coordinate 18,633, forward strand.
CCAGATCGATGAGTTGTCGGTTGCGGTGGTGCTCGCCACGGATGCGGTGACGCTGAACCTCGACGGCAACTCGCCCTCGCCCGAAGATACTGATCAACCGTTTCAGCGTCTGCTCGGCGACCTTTGGCTGCTGTGTGTTGAGCGCGTGCTGGATCGGGCCAATGTTGTCGCCAGTCAGACAAAACAAACCGTCAGAATATGCCTCAAGTTCTTCCAGGCGTATCCGGCACTCGCCTTTTGCTGCACGCAGCTGCGCCGTCGTGATCAGTCGGCACAAATTCTGATAGCCTTCGCGCGTCTGCACCAGAAGTGGCAATCCGCTGCCGTCCTGCAGCGTGATCTCTGCACCGACACTCGCACGTAATCCACCGCATTCTTTGGCTGCGTAATGCACCCGCGCCGAACCATAGAATCCATCGCGGTCGCACACCGCCAGCTGCTCCATTCCTAACGCCGCCGCTTGCCGCACTAATACTTCCGGTTGTGAACTTCCGCGGAGGAAGCTGAAGGCGCTGCGGGCGTGGAGTTCGGTATACATGTTCTTTTGAACATGTATATAAGATGAGAGAACTTATCCACAGATTTCGCTGATTTTTCTGGAAGAGAAGAAAGAATCCGTGAAATCCGCTTAATCTGCGGAAAACATCCTCTGCGGATCAGTGGCTGTAGACGAAGCGCTTGTGTTCCAGGCTGGGAGTGCCAAAATTCAGGAGGAGGGCGCGTTCAAGCTTGGAGGCTTTGAGGGAGTTGAGAACTTGCGCTTCTTCGATTGATCCGAGGTGCTTCAGTGCCTTCAGTGCAACGAGGATCGAGTCGTAACAGATGAAATCGACCTGGTAGTGGGTGTGCAACTGTTGGCCTCGGTAGAAAACCGGCAGATGAACTTCCCTCCGATGAGGAATTTCCTGAGCAGCAAGTTCAAACTCAAACGCCTCTTGAAACACAGCCTCCAGGAACCCGCAGCCAAGCTCCCGATGAACCGCCATAGCCGCGCAGATAATATTATAAGTCTGAGTATCTTGATCAACATTCATGGCCACCATGACTACACCGCCTCAATCCGTTTCCTTCACAAAAAAATCCGTGAAATCCGCGAAATCTGCGGATAACATCTTCACAGCGGAGCCTTTGGCTTTGACCAGAGCGGCCTGATGGAGTAGGGCGTCCTCATGGCTGAAACTCCTACGATTATCTACACTCTGACTGACGAGGCACCTGCGTTGGCAACGCGCTCACTATTACCCATCATTCAGGCGTTCACGAAGTCGTCGGGAGTCGAAGTGGAAACGCGTGATATTTCTCTGGCGGGCCGAATCATTTCCAGCTTTCCGGAGTTCTTGACGGACAACCAGAAGATCGGCGATCACCTCAGCGAGCTTGGCGATCTAGCGAAAGCGCCGCAGGCCAACATCATCAAGTTGCCGAATATTAGTGCTTCAATTCCGCAACTGAAGGCCGCCATCGAGGAACTGCAGA
>JBNMNB010000138.1:0-20030 GCA_051270635.1 Verrucomicrobiales bacterium
GGGCAGCTCAAACTAACAATGCAACACACGCAGCCGCCACACCAGCCGCCAACAAATTGCGAGACCTCCCTTTTTATGCGGCACAGAGCCTGATGTGCGGGCTAAATCCTCAGCCTCAAGAACCGCCGCCACTTGCCCGGCATCTGCCGGACGGCGATCAGGCGACTTCTCAAGGAGATTCATAATGAGGTCGGCCAGCCATGCGGGAACGGCGGGGTTCACTAGATCCGGCCGGCTTGGAATACTATCACAGACACTGCGCATCGCGGATACCGCAGAGTCACCAGCAAATGGAACTTTACCCGTAGCCATCACATAGAGCACACCTCCCAGACTGAAAAGATCCGCTCTGGCATCGACATCCGCAGTCTCAAATTGCTCTGGTGCCATGAACTGCGGAGTGCCAGCAATAGAACCCGTCCGCGTCACAGCGCTGTCTTCCGCAGCGCGTGCGAGACCGAAATCTGTCATCCAGACGCGATCGCCATCGCCTTCTGCATCGAGCAGGACATTAGCCGGCTTGACATCGCGGTGCACCAGCCCAGCCTGATGTGCGGCCTCAAGTCCGCGTGCGATTTTAGCTCCGATGGCCTGCAGCGCATGCAATGGCAATGCGCCTTCGCGCGCGATTCGTTCCTGCAGCGACTCCCCCTTAACCAGTGGCATCACCAGATACGGCAGAGAATCCTCATCACCGACAGCGAAAATGGGTAGAACGTTAGGGTGATCAAGACTGGCTACAGACCGGGCTTCGCGCAGAAAACGCGAACGCGCGCGCTCCGTTACGGCCAACACAGGGGACAGAACCTTGATCGCTACTTCCCGGTTTAAGTCAGGATCCACGGCTTTCAACACAATCCCCATGCCCCCTTGCGCAATCATCCCCTGCACTTCGTAGTGCCCGAGTCGTCCCAGCGAGCCTGGCGCATTGGAAGGACGCAAAAATGTAAGCTCCGCCTCGGTGGTTTTCGCGATCTTTTCCGGCGCTGGATTACGTTTGAGATGATCCACCAGATCACTCAACGACGGCGAAGCGTTGGCTGGGCGGACTCCAAATGAGCTACCTGCAAGTGCCGGTTTCCATTCAGCGGTGATCACTTTCTCGCCAGCGATTTCTTCCAGCAATTGCTGACATATCGAACAACGATCCAAGTGTGCCAGCAAGTCAGCTTCCGTCGGCGACTCGGCAGGCGCATTGATGATTCGCCGCAATCTCGCGGGACAGGGGCAATCCACATGGTCGCCTTCGACAGTAGCGTCAGTGCTCATGCAACATCCACGTTCAGTTCCTCCCCCTCTCCGATGATCTCCGCAAGCTCACGCTTCAAGGCGACGATGGTGCGCGACTTTGCCACGTAAATTGCACCTGGCGACATCGCTAATTCCTGCGCCACAGAATCGACTGAATCTTCTTCAATGGTCACCCGCCAGAATGCTTGCCACGTCTGACTGGCCACCTTTGCCTTCACCCGATTCGCGGCCCATTCGAACAGGCGCTTTTTGTAAGCCAAATCCCAGTCTCGTTCCTCTTCCTCGCTAGGTTGCCCATCAATAAGCCCCATCATCATTGTATCGCTCAGAGGTTTCGGCTGACGCGCTCGCTTCGCGAAATGATTGCATAGTTTGCTGTGCGCGACGGTGAACAAACAGCTGCGGAATTTACCTTTCTCTCGATCGTAGTCGAATCGTTCGATCGCTCCCGAAATCGAGCGCATCACGTCCTGCACGACATCTGCCGCATCCGCCTCCTGCAGCCCGCGCTTGACACAGTAGCCAAACAACATCGGCGTGTAGATGTCGACGAATTCTTCCCACGCCTGTTGATCTGCGGGATCTTTGATCCGCATGAGCAGGGTTGGACGCGTCAGGGTTTCAGCCATTGTGGTGCAGCATACACCGCCCGTCACCGGGTTCGCGAACGCGGCTGGGGAAATTTCGCTCAATGACTGCGCTTCAGTGCTAAATTTCATGCAACACTGGCGCAAGGATTGATCAATTTCAGCGCTCGATTTCAAAAAATTCACACAAATTGTTATTCTTTCTCGTTGACGATCGATTGTTGATGCTGTTTTTTTAGCATAAGAAGAAGAAATCGATAGAACCATGAGCAGCATGAAAGACAGCCACATGAGAACTCACACGATGACACTGCGCCCATTTTTAACCAGTGGTTCGCTGGTATTGATGGCAGCGCTGCAGATCGGCTGCGCTACCTTTCCCCCGACTAGCTCGGCACCAGACTCAGTATACGAAAAAACGGGAACAGTCCCCAGCGTGCGTGGTGCAGCCAATGCTTCGAAACCGGTGCGCAACGAACGGCCCGGCCTGGGCACGGGATGGGGAGAACGACGCGATTCGCAGGTCGAGCCGACCTACTTTGTGCGCTCTTCGCGCACTCGTCCGCTCTCCGTGAGCAAGACGTTTTACAACGATGAGAATGGTGCTAAGGCAATGCTGGTTGGGCGCGTTTTTCACAAAGCCCGTGGATCAATCACCATTGGAAGTGGATTGATTGGCTTGGCCTTGCAAGACGCATCAGGTAATAATCTGCCAAGCTACCAATCAGGCGATGATCGCATTTTTGTAGGAAAGCCAGGAAAGCGCTACACGATTGTCGCCGAGAATCTCACATCGAGCAGGCTGGAGCTGGTGATTTCCGTCGATGGACTGGACGTGCTGGATGGCGAGCCAGCATCCTTCAGCAAGCGTGGATACGTCATCGAACCAGGAGAAAAGCTGAGAGTCGCTGGATTCCGCGAAAGCGAGAACAAAGTGGCTGCCTTCCGCTTTAGTTCGGTGCGCAATTCCTACGCCCAGCAGCGCCATGGTGAGGCCCGAAATGTCGGTGTGATAGGTGCCGCCGTGTTCCATGAAAAAGGCACACGTCCGAAGAAGTGGTCGCACAGTGAACGTCGACGCCGCATGGATGCGGATCCCTTTCCGCAAAAGTCGCGCTTCGCCACGCCGCCACCTGCGAACGACTGATCCTGAAGCGACTTCGCCCCCTCTTCCACTGTCCGGTGAGTTTCCCTCATCAACATCATGATTGATGCGTGCACTGGAGACCAGTCACAATGAAATAACAGGCTTTATGAAAGGCGGCGATCACAAACACTTTTAGCCCAGATTAAGAATCAATTCATGTTGAGTGTGTAGACTGAGATCGTTGTTGGGAGTGGATTCCCATCCGGCGAAAGTAAACAACAAACACTATGGGCTCTCCGGATGGGAATCTCTCCTGTATTTTCCACTGCGGCAGTAGATGCGAAAGTGGCAGGAAGCGCGGAAGCCTTTCTCTCCGGGAACAGGGAACGAGAATCGTCGATCACTTTCATTCACACCCGAGGCGCGGCAAAGACTTGCTTGAAAGGTTGCCTTCCCGTATGAGTTTGAGGAGGCCCACTTCAGTCGGCCAGATTCACCATGCGCCTTTCTATTGCCAAGACTTACAAACTTTTCATCGGTGGAAAATTCCCCCGCACTGAGAGCGGTCGTTACCTCACGGCCAAGTCCAATCGCGGGCGGCACCTGGCAAACTACTGCCACGCCTCCAAAAAAGATTTTCGCGATGCCGTGGTGGCTGCGCGAAAGGCATGTGCTGGATGGCAGGGAGCCAGCGCCTACCTGCGCAGCCAGATCATTTATCGCATAGGAGAAATGCTGGAAGGACGGGCCAGCGCGTTCGCGGAAGAGCTGGCAGTGAGCACAGGTTGCAGTGAAAAAGATGCGCTGGCAGAGGTGCAAACGACGATCGACCGCCTCATCCATTATGCTGGATGGGCGGATAAGTATGGACCGCTTTTCAGCACGGTGAATCCCGTTGCGTCGCCGCACTTCAATTTTTCTTTTCAAGAGCCAACTGGCGTGGTGACCGCGATCGCTCCGGACAAACCAGCGCTTCTTGCTGCGGCCACCATGATCGCTGCGGCAATCGTCAGCGGTAACACCGTGATACTTGTCACTTCTGATCGCTTTCCCCTGCCCCTGTTGTCGCTGGCTGAAGTCATTGCCACCAGCGATGTACCTGGTGGTGTCGTGAATATTCTGGCAGGCCAACGCAGCGAGCTGGCTCCGCATATTGCCTCACACATGGATGTCAATGCCATCAGCGATGGCACAGGTTCGCCTGAGATCCGGACCATACTGCAGGAGGGTTCCGCCGCGAATATGAAACGATTCTCGGCATGGAATCTGACGGAACGCGAATGGTGGGGAACGAAGGCAGAAGATCCCTACCGCATTTTAGACACTGTCGAAACGAAAACAGCATGGCATCCGATGGGAGTTTGAATAGCAAGTTACCGCTGTCCGAAGTCGCGCAGCAGCACAGATGGAGCCGGGCGATCTACTGGAGTAGCGTCGTCCTCGGCATCCTCTTTAGTGGGATCTGGATCTACGCTGGAACCTTGAAGGCGCGCGATCCATTTCTTTTTCTTATCGATATCCGCAGCTTTCAGATTCTGGGGGATCCGTGGGCGGCCTATGTCTCGCTGGGGTTGCCGTGGCTGGAGATTCTCTGTGGCGTGTGCGTGATCATTCGCCGATTTTACATGGCTGCGTTGACGATTATCAGCGGCATGCTCGTCGTCTTTCTGATCGCCATTTTCTCAGCAAAGCAGCGTGGACTGGACATCACTTGCGGATGCTTTGGAAAGGCTGACAACAAGACCGATTACACAGAGATTATCACCCGTGATATTTTGATGCTCGCATGCGCACTGGCATTGATGGGTGCGAGTTGGTGGCTAGGCAGACTCGCCGGCAAGGCCAGCGCCGGGAAGTCGTGACTTAATTCGCTGCTCAAGCTCAGATTCGATATTGCTGGCGATGACATCAGGTGCTGGCTCAATGCTGACTTCAATAGCATTCTCGTCAGCCTGAGGTTTTTCCAGAATCGCAAACTGGCTGGCGATCATCCCCTCTTTCATGTAGTGCCCCTGCCTGGCTCGCATTCGCTCCAGGATCAATTCCGCCGACCCACTCAAATGGACGAACCAGACCAATTCACACGCCAGTCCGGCTACCAGCGCATCGCGATAGGCTCTGCGCAGCGCAGAACATCCGAGAATCACTGGCCCAGCACTGGAATTGTCACCAATCGCAGGAACGATCACATCGCCCCGCAGCCTGGCCAGCCACGGCCACCTGTCAGCATCCACCAGAGGCTGGCCACTGCCCATTTTAGCGATATTTTCGGCAGAATGAAAATCGTCGGCATCCAGATATCGCCCGCCCAGCAATTTTGCCAATTGCAAGCCGACTTCCGTTTTCCCGCAGCCGCAAACGCCCATAATGATGATCATTCGCAGCTTGGCGTCGGTTGAATTCGATGCGCTGTTGCTGGCAATTTCTGGACTGGATGGTTCTTTACTCACAGGTGGGAGGATTCTCGCTTGTCGTTGTCGCTCAAGCAAGCTAAGGAATCGACATGGAGCCTTTAGAAAGTTCGGCACAAGAGCAACAATTTGAGAAAATTCCGACCCTGATTTACCCGACATCGGGTGATGCCTGTCGGGCACTGGCGGCCGAGATCCGACAGCTGATTGAGTCGAAGGCAGCGAAGGGCGAAACCACTGTTCTTGGTCTTGCGACAGGATCCACCCCGGTTCCATTCTACCGCGAACTCATTCGGATGCACCGTGAGGAGGGGCTGTCGTTCGCCTCTGTGATCACTTTCAATCTCGATGAATACCACGGCCTGAATAAAGATCATTCCGAGAGCTACTATCGCTTCATGCATGAGCAGCTTTTCGATCATATCGATTTGAAGCCGGAGAACATTCATGTGCCTGATGGCACCGTTCATCGCGACGAAGTGTTCGAGTACTGCGCTGGCTACGAGCAAGCGATCGAGGATGCGGGCGGGCTCGACATGCAGATCCTTGGAATTGGTCGGACGGGACACATCGGTTTCAACGAGCCGGGCTCTTCGCGTGACTCGCGCACACGACTGATCACCTTGGACCGGTTGACTCGAATCGACGCCGCGGCGGACTTTCAAGGGGAACAGAACGTCCCTCGATTCGCCATCACCATGGGTGTCGGCACTATTTTATCTGCGCGTCGACTGGCGCTGTTGGCATGGGGCGAGAACAAAGCGGACATCATCGCGCAGGCAGTCGAAGGCGAGCAGACGGATGCCGTGTCCGCCAGTTTCCTGCAAGGGCATTCCGCAGCGCGATTTATCATCAATCAGGCAGCTTCATCGACACTCAGACGTATCCGATTGCCATGGCTCACCGGCTCAGTCGAGTGGACACCTGAGCTTACACGTCGTGCTGTTTCCTGGCTGGCAATGAAGACAGGAAAACCATTCTTGAAGCTGATCGATGAAGAATACAGCGAGCATGGAATGGCCGATCTGATCACTGCGCATGGTTCAGCGTATGATCTGAATATCAAAATCTTTAACGACATCCAGCACACCATCACTGGCTGGCCGGGAGGCAAGCCGGATGCGGACGATTCGAATCGCCCGGAACGCAGCGAACCATCGCCCAAGCGTACGGTCATCTTTTCTCCTGAGCCACAGGATGACGTTCTCGCCATGGGAGGCACGATGGAGCGTCTGGTGAAACAAGGTCACCGCGTGCTGGTCGCCTACCAGACGTCCGGCGACCTGCGGGTTTCCGACGCAGAAACGCAAAAATTTGCCAATGCCCTGTTCGAGATTTCCGATCAATCTCCTCAGGACTGGAAAGACCAACTGGTCTACGCACAGCACATCCTTACACTACTCGAAGAGAAGGGACCGTTCGGTGAACCTTCAGCAGAATTGCGCGTGCTGAAAGGCTTGATTCGCCGCGGAGATGCTCGCAATGCCTGTGACACCTGCAGCATTCGCGCCGATCAAATCGAGTTCCTGAACATGCCATTCTATTCGAAAGGTCGCTATCGACAGTTCTCGTTGAGCGACGATGACGTCAAGGCAGTAGTCGATGTACTCGACAAGATGAAGCCGCACCAGATTTTCGCGACTGGCCACCTGGCTGACCCGAGTTCCGTTCAAGGCGTCGCCTTCGAAGCGATTCTACGCGCACTGGTCGAACTCAAGGATGCTGACTGGATCAAGGATTGCTACATCTGGCTCTATCGTGGCCAGCAACGTGAACTCGCTCCGCACGAGATTGACATGGCCGTCCCCATGAGCCCGGGGCAGCTGGAGACAAAGCTGAATGCCATTCAAAAATTCCAGTCGCACAGCAACAGCGAACTTGTTGATGGTTCCCGCAACCGCGACATCGCCGTGACATACGACAAACTTGGACTGGCAGAATACGAAGCGATCGAAGCATTCGAACGCTTCCAATCTTCGGTTTAATGACAGGCAAGAGGCATTGCATTATTCATCCGGGCTTGCGCATCGGCGGCGAGTGATGCGAACTACAGCATCAGCATCAGCATCACCAACGGCACGCTTACCGTCGCTGAGCCTGAACCAACCGAAAAACCAAAGATCGTGATTAGCACAAGAGTGGATACCGGGCGCATCAACCTCGCCTGGAAAATTACTTCCGGCTTTCGCCTCATGTCATCGACGAATCTTGTGCCTGCTGATGCGAAGCAGCGATCACGAAGGAACGTGGCTGCCGGTCCGTCCTGACCTATGATCCCGCAAACTGCCTCGACTCAGCGATTCTCCACTTTGCGTAAGCTTCAGTGGAGCACTGGTTTGTGATCACGGCGGTTGCCACGGTGGTCTTTGGGCGGTGATCATGCCGCACGGGTTTCCGGTCACGCATGCCCGAACACTGGCCAATAGACTGCTACCGCGCTGGCATTCACGGGTTGTCTCTGCGCGAGCATCGCCTGTGGTCAATGCCATCTCATTGCGATTCCATTCACTGCTGCTCTGCCTGGGCCGGGAGTCGGTCTCGATCTGGGTTGCCTCGCCCTTTATTTTATCCATGCTGACGCTCAAAGTTGCGGTGCTTTCCGTTGGCTTGTATACAAATAATGCCATGTCCCTGCAATGTCCTTATTTTGCCTTTTTGCCGTCCTTGCCGTGCAGCTTTTTTCTATTTTTTTCTTTTGTTTGTTGACGGAGAGGAGAGCAATTCTGCTGCAGCCGGAATGTTCTTGGAACGAAGATCACAACTCGATAAGTCTGGTCAAATGAACCTCAGTCATGCCACTTGCTTTTCTCTATGTGCATGCATTTTTCTAAAGGCTTGCGTGATTTATCCCGGCTCCAGATCAGGTGTCCCCAAATAATGCCGCGTCCCTTAAAATTTCTCATGGAACTGCCTCCCGATTCGCTTGCCAGCGAAGGAGAACGCCTGGAACATGGCAACAAATGAAAACTGCTCTTTTATTCCTGCTCGCCTCCGTATCCGCCGCCAGCGCGGACGGCTTCGCCGACGGTATCAAAATCGGCGAGGTCACCGATACCTCCGCAGTCATCTGGACGCGCCTCACGAAAGACTCCGAGGCCGAAAACCGGGTCGAAAAGTGGGACGAGAACGATCCCCATTGGCGAGTCCCTGGTGCCTCCGGCGAGGTGCGCTTCGTCTACTGGGAAGCCGCAGCCGCAGACAGCAAGACGGAGACGCCGTGGGGCAAAGTCGATACCGAGAGCGATTTCTGCCACCAGGTAAAGTTGGAGAATCTCAAGCCAGCGACGAGTTATCTTATCCAGGCTAGAGACAAGGCCAGCGATGCGGAATTCGACGGCAGCTTCACCACCGCTGTCACCAGGGACTCGGAGAAAGCGATCACCTTCGTCGTCTCTACCTGCCAGGATTTTCCACGCCGCGACGATAAGGCCAACGGCCACGTGATTTACAAATCGATGCTCGCGCAGGAGCCCGCGTTCTTCGTGCAGACCGGCGACACGCTCTACTACGACAAGCCGAACCCCTTCGCCAAAAACATCGCCACCGCGCGCTACAAGTGGAACCGACTCTACGCGCTGCCCAACCTGCGCAACTTCCACTCCCAGGTTCCGAGCTACTGGCTACACGACGACCACGACGTGCTGGAGAATGATTGCTGGCCCGGGCAGAGCTACGGCGACCTCACCTGGGATCAGGGCATCAAAGTTTGGCGTGAGCAGATCCCGCAATCCGAAAAACCCTACCGTAATTTCCGCTGGGGCAAGCACCTGCAAATCTGGTTTCCCGAAGGGCGCGAATTCCGCTCGCCCAACAAGATGGAGGACGGGCCGGACAAGTCGATTCTCGGTGCCGAGCAGTGGGCGTGGCTCGAGGAATCGCTGCTGGCGTCTGACGCCACCTTCAAGCTCTACATCTCAGCGACCCCGGTGGTCGGACCTGATCGCAAGGGGAAGAAGGACAACCACGCCAACAAGGTTTTCGGCTACGAAGGCGAGCGCCTGCGCGCGTTTTTGAACGGCATCCCGGGCTGCTTTGTCATCAATGGCGACCGCCACTGGCAGTACCACTCCATCGATCCTGACACTGGTCTAAACGAGTTCGGGAGCGGTCCCGCATCCGACGTCCACGCCGGGGGATTCAGCATGAGCCTGCAGGAAAAATGGCAGCCCTTCCTGCGCATCAAAGGTGGTTACCTGTCGGTGGAGATCACCGCAGAGGCAGCGACCATCCGCCACCACGCCGTTGATGGCAAGGTGGTCAACGAAACCAAGTTTGCCGCCCCGAAAAAATGAATCATCCTCCGCCGCGAAGACGGTCAACTCCAGTGCCGGGTGGTCGAGATACGGCGAGACCAGATCGTTTTGCCCGGCAGTGGCAATCGAACCGCAATAATGGAAAACTGAAGCAATCTGCTGTCACTTGGCGCTGGCTGAGCCCGCTCTGGGCGCAACGGGAATACCATCATCTATCACTAGCAACACCGCACAAGTGGCCCAGTTCATGAGCGGGCGACTCCAAAGGATTACTGTCTTGTGGGTTGTTGTATCAGTTGAATGCAGGGAGAGGTCATACCTCTCCACTGCTTCATATTTGGGATCTTCTTTCATGGCGTAATTGCTTAGGTGCAGACAGGACATGTGGCTTCGAGATCTGTATGGATTCGATTCTTGTCTCAATTGGGTTTTATGGGGTTTCCCGAATGCGATACCACCCACCTGACTGATCGGTTCGGTTGGGATCAGTGTCCGTAAACGACGTCGCGTTGCCAGCCGAGGGTAGTTCCTGGATGTTGATCCAATCGGTGAGCGTCCCGCTGTATTCCACCGCGTAGGATTTGCCGGGTTCCGAATTCCATATGATCGAGGCGCCGTCTGGGAGTCGGGTGATTGAAATAATCTCAAACGTTTCAGCCTGCTGGGCTGAAACGCCGACGATCGAAATATTGTCGATACCGACACCATCGCCGCCCTCCGCCTGGTCAGTGCCGAATTGGAGACGGAGATGCACGGTCTGGCCGTCGAATGCAGAGAGGTCGAAGACCGCCTCCAAGGTGGTCACCACCGAGGGTTCTTGCGGTGACGACCAGGCAGTGTCTCCCAGCTCCGGAGAGGAATCCTCGTGAAATGTCAGTGTTTCATATTGCAATTCCGATTCTTCGGCGGGAAAGATCAAGCCATTCGGCGGAGTGAGCGCGCCAGTAGTGGCAAGGACGTTGAACCCATCAAAATCCTTTTCGATTCCACCAGTGAAATCGAAGTACATTACCGAATCATTGAATCCGTTGAGATCCACGGTGAGATCGTAGAATGAGTAGGTGGGCAGTGGAGTATCGGCCCCATCCAGATCCCCATACCGCTCCGAGTGCCCCATCATTTGGGTGCCATTGTTCAGCTCCGGGTGCGCGTTGTTGATCGTGAATGCTCCAGAGACGGCTTCGTTTTGGCCGAGGCCGTTCTCGAAGTCCTGGAAGAAGATCTCGACGACTCCGATTGAAGTATCCAGATCGCAGCCGTCACCGATACCATCCTGGTCCGTATCCATCTGATCGGCATTGGCTGTCATCGGGCAATTGTCGACGGGGTCGAGGAACCCATCGCCATCGGAATCGCGCTGCAGTGGCGAGGTGCCCGCCATGACTTCGTCACCGTCGGAGATGCCATCGCCGTCCGAGTCGGCCTTGTTGGGATCGGAGCCGAAGTCGAGGACCTCGGCGCCAGTCGCGAGACCGTCCTTGTCCTCGTCGAGAGCGACGTCTTCGGGATTGTCGGGATCGAGCCCATTAGCGGTCTCGGTGGCGTCGTCGACGCCATCGCCGTCCGTGTCCGGGAGAACCGTCAAAGCCAGCTCAGCGCTTGCCACCTCGCCAGCGACATCGACTTCCAGTCGTATCGTGTGTGCACCGACCGCCAGAGGGGATGTCGTCAGGTTGAGGCCCGAACCCAGTGGGCCGGCGATCGATGACGACCAGCGGAAGGCGGCTCCGTCGGTGATCGCTACTCCGCCCGCAGCCCTCGCTGCGCCGCGTAGCGGAAGCGGCCTTGAGTTCACGAAATTGGTCCCGGCATCGGGAGCAAGAATCATGGCTATAGGCCGTCCGCCGTCCAGCCGGAACTCGCCCGACACGACCTCGGTCGAATGGAAACCATCTGACGCGATGACTTTCACGACAGCACGTTCGCTTCCGGCGGTCGCGCTCGTTGCCCAGCGGTACTCGTTGCCTTGAACGGCAAGTCCAAGCGGCTTGAAAGTCGCTCCTCCGTCGAGCGAAAAGAGTACTGTATGGGTTAACGCATCGCCGTCCGCATCCGATGACGACCAGCGCAGGCGCAGCTCCGCGCCAGGCGCGATCGCCTCGCCACCGGTCGGCGCCAGTAACGAGATCTGCGGGGGCGCTCCCGCCGTGGAGAGCGACCACACCGTTTTTCCGCTGAAGCGAATCTCTGCCTTCGCGGTTCCCTCTGGAATGGCACCCGTCACTTGAAAGAAGGCGACGATGTCTTCGAGGTCGCCGTCCTCGCCTTCATCGTGGGTATGGATGGGCAGTGAGACATTGAACGGAAAACCCTGCTCCGTCATTACCACTCCCGCACCATTGAGGAACGCCAAGGTGAACGGGCTTCCGGGGAGATCTGGGCTCAGGGATTCGTCCGCACGTGCAGGACGTGCCTCGCGCATGCTCAGTGTCTCGTCACGAAACAAGAATGTTCCCGCGACACGCAACGCTGGCCCTTCGACGGCGTCTGCTCCCGCCAGTTCCCCGTCCCTGGCCAAGCGGAGCGCCGCGAGATCCGCGCTGAAAGCGTTGAAGATGCGCTGATAATGCTTGGGTTCGAGAAACGAGTTGTCGTTGTTGTCGTCTGGCGCGTAGGACATGGTCGACTTGGGCAGATTGCCCGGATGGTAGAGCCCACCCTGTCCCGTCACGTTGAATACGGGGCCAAAGACACCGGGCGCGTTGTAAAACGTGCAGAAGCTACAGTCCTCGTCAAAGCGTGAGTGCGACGGATTGCCGGAATCGTGTTCCACTTCGTAGGGGTTGACGAATCCCATGTTGTGACCAATTTCCTGGGCCAGGATAGAGCCGGCCCGGTTCGAGCCGTCCGGGTTTTGCTGGGCAACCACGAGCGAAATCTTGCCAGTGACGTCGAAGACGCCTCCATCAATGATGCCTCCTAGTCGCTCAACTAAGACCTTCACCGCGATTTCGACAATGATATCGATCGGGTCCCTACAGAAGCGGCCTAAGCTCAGCTTGCAGGCTACTTTGCCAAGGAGACTAGAAACATCCACAAGCAGGCTACCAGCGCCTGTCGGGTCTTTCTCGATCGCGTCTTTGACGAAGTCGGCCATCATGGCGAGCGGTGGGATGCCAAATCCTGCGGCGCCATCGTTTCCCAGGAGACTGTCATCAATGAAGCCCACCACGAACTCCGCCTCCTGACCGGGATTCAGACTGTTCCAAGAGTCGAGGTAGTCCGCGAGAGCGTTTATCGAGGCAAGCATGGAAAAGAAGTCTTGGCTGAACTCGAACGCGGTAATTTTGATCTTGCCATCACCGCGGATGAGCCCCGGCAGGCTCACCTCGTCAGGCCAGTAGACCATCTCGACATCCGGCGTCGGGTAGATGCGGCGAAAGGCCTCCAGAGAATCCTGGATGCGCGCCTCAAACGTGGCGCGTGCTTCCGGCGTGTAACTTGGTGAGACACTGCCGTTCTCGAACGGCACCATGCGCACCGCTAGAATGCGCGGCGATACCGTCGCCTTGAAGAGGCCGGAATCAATGTTCGAGGAAGCGCTCGCGATTTCAATATCGTTGTTGTAGAGCCGGAGGACAAAGCGATAAGTGTCCGCCTGCAGGAGTGAGCCGTCGATGAAGAAGCTCACTCCGTCTTCGATTTTTGTGAGATAAGCGGTCGCGTCGAGGACGGTGCCCGGGAAACCCTGAGCAGGGATCTGGAAACTCTGGCCAGTGGACGGGATGACGGTCAGCGTGCCGCCGTTGACGCGGGCGAGGTGCGAATGCGGACCCGGGGCAGGACGAACGTCCGCAAAAATAAGCGCGTCCTTGCCCTTCACGAGCGAGTATGTTGTTACTCCCTGACTGAGGAATACAGAATCGATAGACGCGTGAGACATGAGGAAGTCTTCGGTCGTGCGATGGGATTCCGTGCCTTTCACAACGATGACCGGCCCCGATTTGTTGCCCGTGTAGTCTTGTGCAAGCATCGGGCCGATGTTCGGAGCGAGTTGCAGGTTGTTCGAAATGGTAGGCCCTCCCGAGGGCACGACGCAGACAATTTGTGAGTCGCTGATGCTCTCGATAACGGCCTGGTGACCGAGATCCTCTTCGCCGATAAAAACGCGCGTGTCGGGCTCGAAGAGGTTGACACCGTTGATGACCAGGCGTGAGCCCGGAGAGCCAATCAATGGGGTGACGCTGTCGACTCGCATCGGTACCGTGTTGATGTGTACCCGCACCGTGTTCGTCGCCTCCAGGCCGCCCGCATCGCGCACCGTGAGCAGGAATTCGAGGTCGCGCTCGTCGAATACCTGTGCGATCACCGTTGGCGTGGCGGTGTCTGCTTCCTGCAGATTCACGGTCTCCTTATTAACGCCGATGAAGGAAGGCGTGCTCGTCAGCTCCCAGCGAAACGTGAGCGGATTGCCGTTAGGGTCGCTGCTTGAAGAGCCGTTGAGCTGAAAAGTAACACCTTCGTTCGCTGCCGCCGGACCAGTGGCGATCGCCGTGGGAGCCTCGTTGAGTGAGTCGTTGAGTGAGTCGTTAACATGCAGAATGACGGTGTCCTCGCTCTGCCCGCCGCGTAGCGTGGTGACTGTCAATCGCACGGTGAGATCGATTCCCCCTGCATTCGCGAACCGCGGCGCAGCGAGCGTGGGCCGCGCTGTGTTAGAACTTGTTATCGTCACCGCCGTGGGCGGCAGCACTGCCGGCTGAACTTGCGTCACGGTCCAGCGGAAGCTCAGGGCATCCCCGTCGGGATCGGAGCTGCCGGAGCCGTCGAGCTGAAGCGTGGCGCCCTCGTCGATCGTCTGGTCCGCCCCTGCCCGCGCTGTAGGCGGATTTGGATCGGCGCCGGGTATCACGGTCACCGCGACTGTATCGATGGCGGGGAAGGCGGGGTCACTACGGAAGTCATCGCCGCGCAGTTCATAGGTAAGCGTCACCGGCGTGGGATCGGCTCCCAGGCTCGGAGCCTGAAGCTGCGGCATGACCTTCGTTTGTTCCGCTGCGGCCACGAAGAAGTCTCCCGGGCTACCGGCGTCGGTGCGGGCCCACTGAAAGCGCAATGGGTCTCGGTCCGGGTCGCTAGTCGTGGAGCCGTCGAGTGAGAACAGCGAACCCTCGGTGACTTCCAAGTCGGAGCCAGCCCGCGCCACGGGTGCATTGTTAGGCAGGGGGGGCGGCGGCGCCACGAGAATGGAGGCCCGGAAGATTGTGCCCCCGGCTCCATTGTTCCGCCGGAAGAGTAGCATGACATTGCCGTTATCGCTCGCCGAGAGCGACAGGTGATCTCCATTGGACGCGCCTGCCGCCGGTGTCCCTACAACGCGTCTGCCAGCGATGCAGCCGAGCCCGAATCTCCCCGCGTTGGAGGCGGACGCGAAGAACACATCGGTGCCAGCCTGCGCCGCGAGGGTTGCCTGACTTCCGGCAGTCACGAGGAAAGGATCGCCGAGTAGCGTGTGAAACGGAGCGCCGCCCGTTCGCTCGGTCAGCTGCGCCAAGATCTCCGTGCCAGCCTTGCGATAGCTTACAAGGGTGCGCCTGGTAGTGGCGTTCCAGGCGACTTCGGGAACCTCTTCGGCGGAGGTCGAGCCGGCCACCTTCACAACGCCGACGGTTCTGGTGAGGTTCACGTCGGCAAGGTAAACGTCCTTCTGGCCTCCAGACTCGAGCTCGAAAGCGATGCGTGGGTGTGTCTCGCTTCTTATGGCCGCTGTGCTCCCCGTGCCCTGCGGCCCGGCGGTACTCACCCGGGGTCGCGTGCTCTTCCTGTCCGTGGGAAGGTCAGCCGCGACATCTACGCGAAAAGGAGCGCCGGAGAAACCGATGCGATCCGTCCGTGCCGCATCGTCGAAGAGACGGAGCGCGACGATAGCGGGCTGCGCCGCGACGTTTTGCTGCCACACAGCAAGGAAGTAAGGAGTCGGCGGCTGGAGGACACTCCTGGCGACGCTTCTGGTCGCCACCACGTCCGGGAACGCCTCCCCGGTGTGGCCAGCCGAAATCTCGCGGGCTACATTTCCGATAGGCGTGCCGTTCGACGCCACCTTTCGCGCCAGCACCGAGTAGGCGCAATCATCGACGACGCATTCCCCCGCGAAGATCACCATCCATTCGTTCTGGATCGGGTCGTGGGCGACACGCGGTGGCGGCACGCCATCGGCTGAGCCGATCTGGAACGGTGCAGTGAGGATGGTGCGGTCATCGCGCACAATCCTGCCCATGATCTTGCTGGCGGTGGGAAACACCACGTCGACCTCACGCCAGACAATGAGCCAAGTCCGGTCCACCGTGTTGAAGGCCGCCGCTGGGTCGTGGTCTCGTCCAGAGCCCGCGATCTGAATCGAGCCGGGAAGGGTGATTTGGCCCGCCTGGATTACAGACATGCTGGCTAGCGCTAGGCTGAGCCACAAAGTGGCGGTCAAGATGAATTGAAACCTCATATTTCCCAGTGCGACAAATCACACCGGATTGGTTCAACGTTCCTCTTCGCTCGAGGAAACTTTACCGCATGAAGAACTCGATCGTAGTCATAAAGCTCTCAAAGCGTGAAAGTTAAAGACACGATACCTAGTGAGAGGCGAGCGGATAAGGGTATCAAAGAATTGAGCATGTGGCGTGCGGCGATTTTCGCCAGCTCACGTCACGCCCGCAAAATCCAAAGCTGCGCATAGCGCAGCGCTCCCAATTTCCTTTTCGGCTGAGTACTCGCCTATCCGATCTTCTCAGGGGCTTCGTTTCCATGCGCCACCATCTACTTTTCCCAGCGGAAACGGATCGGACGAGTCCGTGTTGACGTCGGAACGCGCGAGGGTGCCGTCGCCGACCTTGCCCCATTACCAGAGTTCGCCTGACGTATTGAGGCCAAAACTCACCCAGTCGCCACCGGTGGCGAAGATCCAATCGGTGCGGTCGTTCAGTTGCGATTGGGGCCTGATCTCCCTGGGCGTGTTGACTCCGAGAAGCTCGCCGCTGCCGTTCTCACCCCAGGGCTTCAGGCGCATCAGATCCACCGACGTCGGCCGAGCCTCGGCGTCCCGCTGTGAAAAAATTATTCCATCTCTAAGCGCCACGCATTGAGGTAATTGCGAGTGCGATCGAGATGGTAGAAATAAAATCTCGCCTCGCTTGATACGCCGATACGCCGAGGGATTTCTGATCTGGGAAAAACAGTAATCGCCGACCAACAAGGCGAAGAGCGAATCGAAATTTGATGCCCCAAACGAATTATTGTGTAGCTGCTGAACTCTGGTGCTTCCGGTATTTGCTGCGGCCTAGAGTTCCACCCGGATGAAGAGGTTCTCACTTTGCCCGCTGACGTCGATGACTGCACGGTAGATTCCAGGTGCCGATTCGGTGATGGTGCTGAATGGGGTGAGATTGGTGTCGAATGTCTCGAGATCGGTCGATCCTTTGACCGTCCAGTCAACTTCTGCCGGGGGGCCTGTGAACTGGATGGTAAAATTGTCCTGGGTGCGTTCTGCCTCCAATATGGTGAGCCCGATTGGCATGTTCGAGAGAGTCCAGTCAATGCCGGTCGCTCCGATGGCCGAATAGCTGCCAGGAGGCAACGGGTTGAGGTCTTTGTCGAGAATCCGGAGGCCGCCGAAGTGGACTGAGTTTTGAAAGTTAGCTGACGACCCTGCGGTCTGAGCTGGTGACTCGGAAGTAGCGAGGACACTCATAGCGAAATCAAAGGTTAATTCCAAAGCTTCAGTGGGGTCGAACCTTAGGTGATCGACCTCAATTTCGAACCTCTCGCTCTTAATATCGATGGGCTTTTCAAAGACCTTGCCAGCTTTGACTTCTCGAAGTGTGGACTTAGCAAATGCTGCGGAACTCCTTCCAATAACGTCAAGCGAATAACCAGCGGTTGCAAAGGCCTCCTTGCGGGGGATGCCAAAACCGCGTGGCGGTTCCGGTAGGTCGCCGGTCACGATCGCAAACAAACCCCCACTGAGATCCCAGAGGATGTCAATGTATAACGGTCCAAACTCTTCAGGCCATTCTTCAAAACCAGGCTCGCCGCGATGATCCTTAAAGACGATGAAGTCTTTTATACGCGCTCTTATGTATCCGCCTCCAACTCCATTATTTCTGTGCGGATCTGCGCCCCCCCGCCCCTGTTCGCCCTGGGCCGAAGCCTGAGCGAATGCACGGAGCACGGGGAATACACCTAAACCCGCTGGCTCAAGCTCGAGTTTAGCGGACGCAGACCCCAGACCGGTGCTTACCTCAGCTCGATCAGTGTGTTTGATCGACAACACTTCATCTTCTCCTGTTACCCCTAGTTCAAAGGGTTTCCGTGCAGAGGCTTCGACCTCTGTAATCCAGATTCCAGTTCTGACTTCTTGCGCGAAGGTATTTTGACACGTGATGAGAGATCCAATTACCAGTAGCAATGAGCTGACTACCCTCGTAATCCATGGACAAGGTCCATGTGAAAAATCGTTATTCATGATATATCTGTGTACGTTGATTATCTTACATG
Source organism: Verrucomicrobiales bacterium (assembly GCA_051270635.1). GTDB lineage: Bacteria > Verrucomicrobiota > Verrucomicrobiia > Verrucomicrobiales > DEV007 > JAGROY01. The sequence goes on from JBNMNB010000138.1 coordinate 18,074, forward strand.
AGGCAGGCTACGATTGAGGGATCATGGCTACAATTCTGCAGATGTCTCAGGTTCATATCCACCAGTGCGACGAATCGACTGGATTGGTTCAACATTTTCCTTCGCTCGAGAAAATTTCACTAAATCCCCAACTCTAACCCCAACGCATTGAGGCGATTGCGAATGCGATCGAGATGGAAAAAATACGATCTCGTCTCGGTTGATACGCCGAGGGATTTCTGATCTGGCGAAAACAGCAATCGCCTCATCTCGTCGTGGACGGGCAGCGTCAACGTGGCGATTACAGTTCCGTCGGCGATTCGAATCAAGTGGACGTGGGTGGGATCGTAGCCGTGGGCGAGGATCGTCCCGTCCGGTGAAAAATCGACTGGATAGGGAAGTGAAGACGCTGGCTCACAAGGGAAGCGGCGCAGGCAGTGCCAGGTAGAGGTATCCCAGAGGCACACTTCAGATGCGGAACTGGAAGCTACCAGACTGCCGTCATGATTGACCGAAAGTTGCATGGAACCCACGTCTTTGGCTGGATTGGCAAGGGGCTTCCATTCCTTTGTGTCCCACACGTTGAAGCCTTCGCCGCGCCAACTGGAAGCTGCCATCCATCGGTTTTGTGGATCGAACAGCAGGGAAATGACGCTGGATCCGCTCCAGGGGAGATCGGCGACCGTGGCACCCGTCGCGCGTTCCATGACGTGAATGCGCCTCTTTGATGTGTCATTCATATACGGCGTGGCAGTAGCCAGCAACGCGCCATCCGCACTCCGTGCGAAACTGGCGCGAGCGCTCTGGTCGAGAACAGTCGAATGCTCACTCAATACGTGATGGGTACTTGCGGAAATGGAGCTTCGGAGCGATCCCAGATTCCAGACACGAAGACCGTCCCGGCCGCTTGTGACCAGAGTTTCGCCGTCCGGGTCAAAGGATGCGGCATGGTGTTGCTTGCCGAAGGATGCAAGGATGGTGGCATCGGGGAAGCTGGCTAACGTTGTCCCCGCATCGCTACAGATTGCGACCAGAGAGCTATTTGCCGAGAACGCCATCTGTGGCACTCTGGTCGATGTCGGTTGTGAGAAACTGGTCACCTCAAGCGGCTGAATGATCTCCAGGAGCTGCACCCGTCTTCCTTTTCTGACGAGCAGGCGCTTTCCATCGGGATCAACGCGCGCATTGCCCTCCAACAGTATCAATTGGGAGCCGGCGGTGTTCCAAAGCCGTGTGGTTCCGTCCCACGAGGTGGTAACAAGAAACTCCCCGCCGAGGACAAAGCGTGTTTTGTGAACTAGCGAGCGATGACCTGTGAATTCGAAAGTCGGCGCATCGACAGTGATCAGGCTCTGGCATCTCGTGACTCCCGTCTCATCACCGTAGGCTATGAACCGTCCATTGGGAGAGAATGCTGCATCGACCTGACCGCTCGGGGGAGTGATTGTCTTGACGGTCTCGCCGCTGGCGACATCCAGGAACTGCATCTTTCTCGCGTCCTTCAGACAGGCTAAAATTTGAGTCTCTGCAGCATTGACGCAAACTCGGTAAACCTTTCCATCCGTGTCGATGCGGCGGATCTCCTTCCCTTTCTCAAGGTCGATCTCCAGGAGGCCACCGGCTCGCATTGGAACGAGGACCTTGCTCGCTGCATCATAAAAGGTGCAGCCAAGCGTCTGGTAGTTGACATGATCGACGGAGCAGATCTCGCGCCCCGTAGCGACCTCGTAAAACGCCAGATTCCCCAGCGACTCCGAATAGACAGCGATCGTCTCTCCGCCCTGACTGAGCTCGAGCTTGAACGATCCCGGCGGGCGCTCAGGCAGCGGTAGAGGTTCCAACTCCTCGCCACTCGCAGAGAAATAAGTGCCTGGCACTTTACAAGAAGAGAAATCTGTGCCAGAGTGCGATCATGAGAATGCGCGCCCTCGGAGACTCGCCTGTATCGAGCTTTTACCACGTGATTTCGCGGGTGGTG
>JBNMNB010000139.1:0-20011 GCA_051270635.1 Verrucomicrobiales bacterium
AAGCGACTACTTTGCTTTAAAAATGCACGTAAAAACGACGCCAGATCACTATTTATCAATTCCTTGCCTCGCACTGCCTCGCACTGGCGCGCAACCGCAGTCCATTCAAAGCGATGAACCCGCTGGCATCGTCCTGATTGTAAGAATTTGTTGGATCAGCTTCCATAGTGGCGACGTTTTCGTCATAAAGACTGAGAGGAGAACGGCGGCCAGCCGATATGCAGTTTCCTTTATACAGCTTCATTCGGACTTCGCCCGAAACGGTTTTCTGGGATTCGGTGACCAGCGCCTGAATGGCATCGCGTTCCGGAGCAAACCAGAATCCATTGTAGACGAGCTGCGCATACTTGGGGATCAAATTGTCCCGCGTGTGCATGACTTCACGGTCCATGGTCAGGCTTTCCATGTGCCTGTGTCCGTGCAGCAGGATCGTGCCGCCGGGAGTCTCGTAGATGCCGCGACTTTTCATACCGACAAAACGATTCTCGACGATATCGACGCGACCGATACCGTGCTTTCCACCGAGATGATTTAACACCAACATGACGCCAAGAGGAGTCAGCAGCGTGTAGTCACTTGAAGTACCCTGCGCATCCACGCCGAGTTCTGCCAGCAGATCACCCAGACCATCCAGACTCAGTCCGACGCAGTCACCTTTTTCAAAGAGCATCTGCACGTATTCGGGCTGATCGGGAGCTTCCTCAGGAGACACACTCAGCACGTACATGCCACGATCAGCCTCGGTGGTTGCATCGTACCACGGATCTTCCAGCACTCCGCTTTCAAACGAAATGTGCAGAAGGTTACGATCCATTGAGTAAGATTTTGAGGCCGACGCCTGCACTGGAATGTTGTGCTCGGCAGCGTAAGCGATCATTTCTGCACGCCCGGGAAATTGCTCGCGGAATTCTGCCATGCGCCACGGCGCGATCACCTTAATCTCCGGAGCCAGCGATGCTGCGGAAAGTTCGAACCGCACTTGATCGTTCCCCTTCCCTGTCGCTCCATGCGCAATGGCATCAGCGCTTTCCTGGCGGGCGATGTCGATCATGCCTTTTGAGATCACTGGCCGGGCGATACTTGTGCCCAGCAGGTATTGGCCTTCGTAGATTGCCCCTGCCTGGAACATTGGGAAAATAAAATCGCGGGCAAATTCCTCCCGCAGATCGCCTATGAAACACTTGCTGGCACCCGTGCTCAGGGCTTTCTCTTCCAGCCCGTCAAGCTCTTCGCCCTGCCCGACGTCAGCACAGTAAGCGATGACTTCTGCATCATAGCGATTCTTCAACCACAGCAGTAGAACTGAAGTGTCCAGACCGCCCGAATAGGCGACAACGATTTTCATTTTGCTCATATCCGAAAAGAAGCACGGAAAGCGACAGTTCGTCAATGATGGATGCTGCAGGCGCTGCGGGCAATTTTGGCACAGATTTTGCCTCGTTAATATTATTTCTTATCATTGGTCAACCGCGCAATCGAGCTTAGAATTTTCATAAGCATGTCTATCAAGATCGCCATTCAACACAAAACGACTTACCTTTTCGACCGATCGGTAACGTTGTTCCCTCATATTTTCCATTCGCCTACGACAAGCAACTAAAGAACGAATTGGCTCCTTACCTGGAGGTGACCGAAGACGGGCCGAAACTGCAGGAATGGCTGGCAAAAATTGACCGCGCTGAACGACGCTCGATCGAATTTCTGGTCGATCTGCTGGCCGCGATGTTCAAAGACATCGCCTACGGGATTCGATTGGAACCGGGAGTGCAGACTTGTGAGGAGACACTGACGCTTGGCCAAGGCTCCTGCCGGGACACCGCCTGGCTGCTGGTTCAGGTACTGCGCAATCTCGGGCTGGCAGCGCGATTCGTTTCTGGCTATCTGGTGCAATTGACCTCCGATGTGAAGTCGCTCGATGGCCCATCTGGCCCGGAGGAAGATTTCACCGATCTGCATGCGTGGGTCGAAGTGTTTCTACCCGGCGCAGGCTGGGTCGGGCTTGATCCGACCTCTGGGCTGTTCGCCGACGAGGGCCACATTCCCCTCGCCTGCACGCCGCATTATGCAAGTGCCACCCCAGTGTCAGGCGCGACCAGCAAGTGCGAGGTCAAATTCGAATTTTCCAATACAGTTGATCGCATCGTTGAAACGCCCCGCGTAACTAAGCCCTATACTGAGGAGCAATGGAGCGAGATTGACCAACTGGGAGATGCCGTTGACAAAGTGCTGGAGGCTGGAGATGGGCGGCGAACCCACGTTTGTCTCGATCGACGACATGGAGGGCGACGAGTGGAACACCACGGCTGACAGTCCTGCCAAACGTAAACTCGGCTATGAACTTCTGACAAGGCTGCACAGCGCATTCGCGCCCGGCGGCGGTCGACTGTGTGGAGAAGGCAAATGGTATCCGGGTGAGCCCGTGCCGCGCTGGTCTTACACGGTATTCTGGCGCAAAGATGGGGCACCTGTCTGGAACGGGAATGAATGGCTGGCAGATCCGCAATCGAACAACGGTCACACGGTTGATGATGCGAGAAAAATCGGCAGTGAGGTCGCTCGCCTGCTGGGGGTAACGCCAGAGCACTTAAAAACGGGGCTTGAAGATGCCTTCTACTACGCCTGGAAAGAGGGAACACTGCCGACTAACATTGATCCTTACGAGACGGACATCAATGACCCGGCCGAACGCAAGTTCATGGCGGAACTGTTCGCACGCGGACTGGAAGTTCCCACTGGTTTTGCCCTTCCTGTCCATTGGAACGAGGCTGAAGGTGAATGGGAAAGTTCCTCCTGGGACTTCCGGCGTGCGGAAATGTTTCTAATTCCCGGCTCGTCTCCGATGGGCTTTCGCTTACCACTGGAATCCCTGCCCTGGGTAGCCAAAGAGAAGCGGCCACTCCCTATTGAACGGTCGCCAATGAGCAACCACGAACCACCGCTGGGAGACTTCCAGGCAAGGTTCGCCATGAACCGTCCTTCAGACGCTGACAGTGGCACCTTTGACCATCATCCGCAGCAGCAGGAAGCAGTCGACGAGGCGATTGTGAATGAATCAAAAGAGCATATTTCTCATACTGCCATGTGTTTTGAGGCACGCGAAGGACGCGTTCATGTCTTCATGCCACCGGCAAATTTGCTGGAACACTATCTGGATCTTCTGGCAGCAGTGAATGCGGCAGCCAGGAACCTCAAAATTCCAGTTGTTCTTGAAGGCTATGCACCTCCTTTCGACAATCGATTGCAGAGGGTCAACGTCACCCCTGATCCAGGTGTCATCGAGGTGAATGTCCATCCCTCCAGCTCATGGCAGGAAGCGAAGGCGATCTCAGAACGCCTGCACGAAGAAGCCAGACTCACACGTCTGGGGACTGAAAAATTCATGCTGGACGGTCGTCACACCGGAACCGGCGGAGGCAACCACGTGACCCTGGGGGGGCATTCGACCATCGGACAGCCCGTTCCTACGACGCCCGGGCTTACTACGCAGCTTGCTCACATACTGGCAACACCATCCAGGGCTTTCTTACTTATTTTCCGGATTGTTCATTGGCCCAACCAGCCAGGCCCCTCGAGTAGATGAGGGACGCGATGAAAAACTGTATGAGCTCGAGATCGCGTTTCAACAATTACCCGACGCTGTTGATTCTCCATGGATTGTAGATCGCGTGTTGCGAAATTTGCTTACCGACCTCACCGGCAACACCCATCGTTCTGAGTTCTGCATCGATAAGCTCTACTCACCTGACAGCACGTATGGCAGACTGGGAATCCTCGAATTCCGTGGTTTTGAAATGCCGCCACATCCTCGGATGGGATTGGTGCAGGCTTTGCTTCTGCGCAGCTTGATCGCATGGTTCTGGGATAACCCATACCATCACAAATTGGTGCGCTGGGGCACCGAGCTCCACGATCGGTTCATGCTGCCGTTCTTTGTGCGCAATGATCTGGCCAGCGTCGCTGCTGATTTACAGGATGCCGGGTTCCCGTTTCAGTTACTGCGTTCTGGAGGACAATGGCCGCAGTCCCTCGGGCGTATCCCTACGTTCTGGAGAATCGGCAGGTAATGAAGCGCGCATTTCCAGCGTTTTTCCCTCGAGTGGGTGTTCAGCCAGTTGCCGACTATTCCAGTCATCTTCTCAATCTTCTAAAGCACATTGCGCCACAGAGCAAAGATGACCCCACAGTTGTCCTTCTCACGCCAGGTGTTTACAACAGCGCCTACTTTGAGCACTGTTTTCTCGCCCGGCAGATGGGAGTAGAAATCGTCGAAGGACGCGATCTCTTTGTGGAAAATAAGAAGGTCTACTCAAATGAAGCCGAAAGACTATGCGGTAAGTTGATCTCGGATATTCTTTATTCCTCAGTCGACGAAATCATCGAGCAAGGCATACATGATTACCTGAAAAAAGTCGTCGGAGAAGTTTCAAAGATCACGCTTGAAATCAGCAATCAATACATGTTCTTCCCGGTCATCGACCCCGCTGAAGAAGCAACAAGCGAAGCCGCAACGGGCACTCAGTCACAGTCACAATCCCAGTCGACCGAAACTGAGGACAAAAAATAAATCGATGCTGACGGAAATGCAGGGAACACATTGCCGGGGATATGTCTGGAGAACCCGGGAGGGTGCAGCCAAGCCAGACATTTAACACAGGTCGATTGCCGCAAACAGATCGATCTGGAGTGCGCTGGTCTCGACAGCGCTTTTTCGCCACGACGCCCGCACCGTGGACAAAATGCGCCGTCAAGCCGGACGCACCTCCACATTTCTGGTTGCTCGCCGCTGAGTGCGGAACTGGGGTGTTCAAAAAAGGGTAAAAGTGTCAGAATGCTTTCCTGGGCAAATTAACAGGAAATCAGGGCAGTTTGTCGCGGAGCGACTGATCATGTTAGCCGGGCGTTTCAACGCCCGGCAGGTTTCACCACAGGCTGGCTGCGTCGCGGTAGCGACCGCTTATCCGGGAGGGCTTTCGCCCCGCACATATCCGCACAGCTGTCATTCGCAGTAAGCGCCAACTTCATTGACCGGTCACTACGTGACGAGGATTCTTTTCGCGACGTCGGTCCGGGCGTTCAAACGCCCGGCTAACATGTCTGGTCGTTTCCCGGATTTCTGCGGGAATACCTTTCGTAGTTTTGAACACCTTGTTCCAGATTTCATCATCGCTGCCCACGCTCAGATCCAAGCTGATCGCCTGGCTGCAATCGATCGCGGTTACTTGCGCGAAGGATTCCCGAACTCTAACTTATCGTCCCGTGAGGCGGGTGCATGGGTTGTCAATGAAACCATAGGCAAGAAAATAGTTGGAACTCTACAAACCAATTTGGAATACCTCAATGGGGCACTCAGGTTTGCAATCTGCGGCAAGATGCCGCAGCCACGATAAGGCGACTTCCAGCCGCCATTGCAGACCTGACCACCACAGTCATTCACACAGGGGTGCATAGGTGCACTCGCCTTGAACTGCGACGGCGCGCTGGAGTTCGTGGCCAGCCAGTGTTCCGCTCTACCTGATCAAGAAAACGCGAAACTCGCAAGAGAAGCAGGTGCCCTCTCATTCCCTGCTTGCGCAATGAGCTGTCCGCGCCTCAGTGGAGGCAGTGAGTATTTCCATCCCAACCATCGAATTCCCAAAGACTGACGCAATTATCGAGACATTGCCGAATGGGCTACAGGTGATCCTGAAAATCGACAAAAGTGCCCCAGTAGCCAGTGTCCAGGCCTGGTGCCGGACAGGCAGTATTTTTGAGGGGCCTCTGCTGGGCAGCGGAATGTCTCACTTGGTTGAACACATGGTTTTTAAGGGTGCAGGAGAACGCGATTCGGCTCAAATCGCCCAGGATGTGCAGAAACAGGGCGGCTATATCAATGCCTATACCTCTTTTGACCGCACTGTTTACTGGATCGACACGCCCAGTGGTGGTGTGAAAACAGCAATCGATGTGGTGGCTGGGTTAGTTACCAGGGCCACCTTCCCGGCAGACGAATTTGAGCGGGAGAAAGACGTCATTCGGCGCGAGATCGACATGGGTAAGGATGATCCAGGCCGCGAGTCCAGTCGGCTGATGTTTTCAACGGTTTTCCAGAAACATCCCTATCGGGAGCCAGTCATTGGGCACTTAGATGTGTTCAACGGACTGACGCATGATCAGCTCGGCGCATACTATCGTACCCACTACATCCCCAACAATGTTTTCTTTGTTGTGGTTGGCGATGTCGATGTAAAGGAGACACTGGCGATGATCGTGGAAGCCTATGAAGGGATAGAGAGAAAGGCTTACGAACCCGTTGCAGTCGCTTCAGAGCCTGCGCAACTTGGGAAGCGAGAAGCGCATGAAGAATTTGATACTCAGCTTACAAAGTTATGCCTTGGCTGGCGCATTCCGGGCATCACCCACTCGGACATGCCTGCTCTGGATGTTTTAGCCTCTGTGTTAGGGTCGGGCCGGAGTTCGCGCTTGTTCCGTGAGATTCGCGAGCAGCAGCGACTGGTGCATGCCATTGGCGCATTCTCATACACGCCCGCGCAGGAAGGAATCTTTGCAGTAAGCGCTGACTTGGATCCTGAAAAATCGGAGGCGACACAGGCTGCCGTTCATGCGCAGTTGGATAAAATCAAAGTGGACGGCATTTCCGAGGCTGAGCTCGGTAAGGCGCAGCGCATGTCACTCAGTGACCAATTGGACACCCTGACCACCATGCGTGGACAGGCGAGCGATGTGGGTAGCAACTGGCTGACATGTGGCAATCTAGACTTCACCAGAGAATACGTCCTCGCCCTGGCGAGTGTCAGCACCGAACAGGTGCAGGAAGTCGCGGCCAAGTATCTCGTTGAGCAAACCCTGACAGTAACATCGCTCAATCCACGCGGCACCCATTCGAAGGTCGCAGTGGCTTCATCAGCATCACGCTCCAGTGAGATTGAACGCATGACGTTGTCCAACGGCATTACATTGATCACCCGCGAGGACCCGCGCCTGCCACTGGTAACATTTTATGCTAATTTCCGTGGTGGCCTGCTATCGGAAACTGCGCCGACTAATGGTTTGGGCAAGCTCCATGCGCGCACAATGCTGAAAGGCACGGAATCGCGCACGGCGGAAGAGATTCATCTGGCGATTGAAGAAGCTGGTGGCTCGATCGGTGCCTCAGCGGGAGGCAGCAGCCTGGGAGTTGCGCTTGAAGTTTTACAGCCAGATACACCACTGGCGCTGGAGATCCTCACCGATGTGCTTTTGCATCCATCTTTTCCAGAGAGTGAAGTAGATCGCGAGAAGGAAGCGTTAATTGCCGGCATCAAATCCCAGGAAGACCAGCTGGTGCAAGTCGCATTCCGCGAAATGCGCTCCGCCTTGTTCCCCGCCATCCATCCGTTTCACCTGTCACCATCGGGGACAGAAGCTTCAGTCGCGGCATTGCATCGTGATCTTCTTCCTGATTTTCATGCAGAACATGTGCGTGGAGGCAATGGTGTCATTTCCGTGTTTGGAGCGATCCATCCTGATGCTATACGCGATCAGCTGGAGGAACTACTTTCCGCAATGCCACCAGGAGATCGGCGGGAGACGCCAGCCGAAATCCTTACCGCCACCGGCCCTGTAGAAAAGCAAGTGACAGTCACCCGCGACGACAAACGTCAGGCAGTGCTGGCGATCGCTTTTCCTGCGCCATCGCTGGTGAGCCCGAATCGTTTCGCCCTGGATCTGCTGGATGAGGCCTGCTCGGATATGGCATCGCGCATCTTCGTTCGTATCCGCGAAGAACTCGGCCTCGCTTACTACGTCAGCGCCACACAGATGCTCGGCATGGCACCTGGAGCGTTTGTTTTTTATCTCGGCACCTCACCAGAACAAGTCGACCAGGCAGAGAGTGTGCTGTTGGATGAGATCGACAAACTACGGCAGGATGGGCTCACCAAGGATGAGCTGCACCGGGCGCAAATGCAATCCATTGGCAAGCAAACAATTCAGAATCAAAGTAATGCGTCCCTCGCTCGACAAGTGGCACTGGACGAACTCTACGGGGTAGGAGTCGATGCGCATAAGAAACTCAGCGAACGCATCCTTGCAGTCAGCGAACAAGACATCCTGGATGCCGCACAGAGCGTTTTCGTTCAAGAAAAACAAGTCACGGTAAAAGTGCAACCATAGCATCTTTTCCTTCGACAGCGGTAGATGGCCTGACTAAAAAGCGTCATGCAATTGCCTCCCCTGCCTCCCCTGCCTCCCCTGCCTCCCCTGTTCTATCGTGTTGTGGCCACAATTCTCGTTTTTGGCGCTTGTCTTTGTGAAATACGGGCGCAGGAAAATACGACTGGCTCTGCGCTTGTATCGCTTCACTCGTGGCTGGCAATGTCCCCGCAAGATCGGCCCGATCTACCCGCACAAGAATTCTCGCGACTGCCACTGAGCAAGGCAGAGGCGGCGACCGCCAAGCGCCTGCTTTGGACAGACAAGGTCGCGGAAATCCGTCGCTCACGTGCCGAGGCACTTGAGAAAAAGGTAATCACCTTCGACGACAAGGAGTTGAAATACGACTACCGCACATTCGGCGATGCCCCTGATAGCGGACACAGCCTGTTCATTTCCATGCATGGCGGTGGCGGTGCACCGGCCGCAGTCAATGACCAGCAATGGAAGAATCAGATTGGCCTGTACGAGCCGGAAGAAGGAATCTACGTAGCACCCCGTGCACCGACTGACACCTGGAACCTGTGGCACGAGAAGCATATTGATCCGATGTTCGATCAACTGATCGCTGATTTCGTGGCGGTGAAGGGAGTGAACCCGAATCGTATCTATTTGATGGGATACTCTGCTGGTGGCGATGGCGTCTACCAGTTGGCCCCGCGCATGGCCGATCGTCTGGCCGCTGCTGCAATGATGGCGGGACACCCAAACGAGACCAAACCAGCCGGCCTCCGCAATCTGCCCTTTACCCTGCACATGGGCGGCGACGACGGCGCCTACAAACGCAACAAGATTGCAGCAGAATGGAAACGGGCACTGGCTAAGCTGCGCGCTGACGACGCCGATCCCATGGCCTACGTTCACCACGTGGAAATTCATGAAGGCATGGGCCACTGGATGGAGCGAAAGGATGCCGTCGCGGTGCCGTGGATGGCAGAATTTGACCGCAATCCGTGGCCGAAGAAAATCGTCTGGCAACAGGATGATGTCAAACACGCACGATTTTACTGGCTGGCCGTCGATCCTGATAAAATTGATGATCGCCAGTTGATCGAGGCAGCAGTCGAAGGGCAGACGATTGAGCTCACGCTTGAGAGCGCGGACTTGAAGCAAATCACATTGCGCCTTGATGATGCCCTCATAGACCTGGATCAGCCCATTAAAGTGGTTCACGGTGAACGAGTTCTACATAACGCACTATCACCACGAACCATTCAAGCATTGGCCCAGTCATTGCAGCAGAGAGCTGATCCTGGAACCGCTGCCAGCGCACTTTTGACGGTTTCACTGGCAGACTGATGCCAGTATTTCAGCGATCGTTACAAATAATTTACGCCGTTGTAACTGCCCTGTGTGAAAGATCTGCTAAGATCTGTTCGTAATACGAGTCACACATACAATGAAGGCAGCACAAAAGGAAATCAGTCAAGTCAGCGAGCAACCATCGATCAATACGGATCAGGTTGTAGCGGCATTGGCACAGGCAAACGATCGCATCCGCGAGCTCGAGCAGTTGGTATTGAGCTTGCGGACAGAACTTGAGCAATCACAAAAGCGGAAACTACCCCACGGCCGGGTCGATTTCAGCTGGCTGGCGATGGCCTAGTCACGCGGCCTGATCGGCCTCAACGGGTTCCCATCGGCGGCGACTTAGACAGGAAGTAGTCGAGTACTCGCTCGGCAGCATCCGCGCCCAGCCGCATGGCACCATGCATGTTCGGGTAGCAAAATCCGCCATTGCGCCCAGCGGAATCCAGGTTTCTAACACTTTCGATGTATCCGGCGATACGATCGAAGTATTGCTCAAAGCCTTTGCGATACAATGGATACCCGTTGGCGCAACGCATCACGTTCCACTCTACAATTTGATCGCCTGTGCAGACATTCTCAGCCTCAAGGTCACGAATAATCGCCGCCTTCACCTCCTCTGTCACTTCCCACTTGGCATCTCCCGGATTGCAGGTCGTCTCGACGATCAACGTCGTGTGATCCGCTGGAGTCACCTTTAAGCCGGCGTTCTTTGGCTCACCCACCCTGTGAAAAAATCTGTCCCGGTAGTAAATGTAGAGCGCATCGATGCACTTCGGCTTGTTCACTAACAATCCGTGAATCGCGATGCCATTGAACTCAAGTTTTTCGGCAGCCGCGCTCAATTCTTCCGACACCGCAGGCACAATCTTATCGACCAGCAGCGGAAGCGGCATCGTCGAAAGGCAATAGTCGCAGTCGATCACTTCTTTTTTTCCTTCCGCATTGCGGAAACTGACTGAATTCACGAATCCATTGCGCATTTCGACTGAAGAAACGTCGCATCCGAGCCGGACAATCGCCCCCTTACTGACGACAAACTCGGTGAGCTTACGCGGCAGTGTCTCGGTGCCGGTGTCGGAGTAGTGCAGCGTCTCCTCACGTAGCGCACTGTCGACAGCTTGAGCACCGCTTTTAGCGGAAATGCCAAATCTGCCCAGTGATTTTTTCAGCACATCGATAGCCGACAGCCGGGGCATCTTAGTCGTGACAAATTTGGCCGCGATCTCACTGGTTGGCATGCCCCAGTATCGCTCGGTGAATTCGCGAAAAAAGAACTCATAGAGTGGATTGCCATAGAGCTGAATCAGGGCTTCCTCTGCGTCTTTCGGCTCCTCTGGAAACACCTTGTAGTATGCCTGTGACCAGAATAGCCCTAACACACAACTCGCCAGAGTATAGGGCGGGATCCCCTTCACCATGTCCATGAATTGCAGAGGATAACGGTAAAAGGCGCCAGCCCAGCGAATCTTGGCGTCAAGCTGCACCGGAATCCGGCCGTCGCCCATGATCGCCTTCATATCTTCAAAAATTTCGCGATCGTGTTCGTGCAGCATGTGCACGCCCATATCGTAAAAGTTCTCGCCGAAACGAAATCCGGCAGCGAGCCCGCCTGGCGACTCTCCACGCTCGATCAGCGTGACCTTGATCCCCTGCTCAATGAGTGTGCGAGCGGCATAAAGGCCGCAGACACCTGCACCCAGAATGACAACGTTCGGTTTTCCAGCACTACCAATCCTCATGAGACTCAATCAGAAATCTGCGCCTGGCGCTGCAACAACTGCTGTAGCGCAGAGTCCGGAATTTCAACATCAGCACGCACCAGCGGTTGATCCTTTTTCAACGCCCTTAACAGTCGAGGTGAAGCGCCACCTTCCGACTCCAGCTCAGCGATGGTCACGGCCTGGCGCTGCGCTGCCGATTCTGTGGTCTCGACCAGACCGTATAAATGATCGCCGCCGATGCTGTGATCAATCACGGTGCCAGCAGCAAGATCCGTTTTGGCGAAAGCGAAAACGTCATTCAACTTTGCGGGAGGTGGTGCCAGCAACGGAGCCTTAAACAAGCAGGCCTCCGCAATCGCCCACGGCGTCTCAAGGTGACAGAGATGATACGGTCGATAGAAAAGGTAGTAGGGAGGATCACCCAGCTTGTAGTATTCAAGATAAGGAATCTGATGCGGATTGTCACAGTGACCGACAACGTAAACTCCACCGCCGGGCTCAGCGCCGAGAATGTAGTCAATCCTCCCCTGCTCACCGTAAGCATCAAAGTCGAACAGTGACATCGCCTCGCGCACATCCTTACAAGCGGGCCCTTCCATGCCAGGAATGTAGGGCGTCAAATCGAGAGCGTTGGCGATGATAGCCATCTCGATATTGAGCTTTGTCCCGTCCGTGTAGGCGCAGCACTGAATAGGGCTGAGGTTACGTTTTGCCGCTTCCTCGGCCAGTCCCCCTGCTGTCTGATAGCGATCTAAGAATCCTTTGATGTTCCCAGCCTGCACGATGCGGAATCCCCACATCTGGATCTCTTCGATCATGCGGGCGAGGACGCCATGCTGATCACCCGCATCGCTGGTGACCACCACTTCGTTGCGCGTTGCTTCGTGCGCCAGCAGCTGACCAAGTGCCAGGTCAACTTCTGCATTCATCAGCACAATATGTGCTTTCTTTTTGATCGCAGCCAGGCAGTAACGCGCCGCCGGAGCAATCGAGTTCGTGCACTCAACCAAGGCGTCCAACTCCAGCGAGTTATCGGATTCCAGCAAGGCTGCCGCATCATTCAGTGTGTAACATTCGTCCGCATTTCTCGACGGCAAATTAGCCGGATCCACTACCGCGACGCCACGCCTTTGAGCAGCCTCCAGTGTCAGGGAAATGGCGGCATCGGCAAGATCGGATATGAAAACCAACTCCATTCCTGGCGTCTGAGCAACTTGAAGGGCAACGCCCCTACCCATCGCCCCACAACCAACAACGCCGACTTTGAGTCGGCGTCCTGAAGATTCTAATGCTCTGAGGTGCTTCAGCATCAACTATGCTCATACTGGTTCTCTCGCCACATGGCAACATCTGTCTCAAATTGTACCACTTTGTAAGACCATTTGCCTGAACAATGGGCACCGCCTACTCTCCAGATAAGCATAAATATCCCATTTCATTATGAATATCGCCACTGTTCTAGCCCTTACGTTCACCATTGTCGGCCTCCTTGCAGTTTTCACCTGCATCTGGATCATGTTTGCGAGTCTTTTTCCTCGCTTCATTCGTCAAGCGCAACCCTACGCCGCGCAGCCGGGGAAATCATTTCTTATCGGTCTCGGAGTTGGCCTCGTCCCGTTCGTCATCGGCTTTCTGTTAAGTCAACCAGCGCTCGGTCGACCTCTAGGTTGGCCAATAATGCTGATCGTCTTCGCCGGAGCCATGGCCGGCACAGCTGCATTGGCGACCCGAATCGGCAATGGCATGCCTTCCCAGAATGATCGCTCCGATCCCTGGCGGCGCACACTTCGAGGCGGCATCGTTCTTTCATTCTCGTTCCTGCTTCCGCTTGTTGGCTGGTTCGTGTGGCTGCCTTTGGCGCTCATCTTCGGAATCGGTGTCACTTTTCAAACCATCCTGGAAATCCGTCGCAATCTCAAAGAGGAAAAAGAGATGGAACTGGCCGAGGCCGAAGCGATCGCCGCTGAAGAAAATGAGGCCGCTGAAGAAAATGAGGCCGCTGAAGAAAATCAAGCCGCCGAAAACACCGAGGAGGCGATTGCCCGATGATACGTCAGCCATTTCAGCCATTAGCCGGGAGTGTCTCGCGCAGGCATTTCCTGAGACTGGGCGCACTCGGAGGAGCCAGCGCAGGCATCGGCTGTAGCGACAGTCCGCTCGGTGTCGATGTCCCCGACTTCCTGAAGTTCGGCTCAAGTGATGCACAACTGAAGCCCTTTTCCGCGCCAGATCAATCTGAAGTCAGCTTTGCCTCACATTGCCTCAATCGACTGACGTTCGGAGCAACTCCTGGTGACTACGATGCGGTGCTGGCACTTGATCCGGATCCAGATCAGGCCGCGAACGCTTTTATTGAACAGCAGTTGGCACCCAAGTCGATTGACGATGCGCTGGCCAATCGTGCAACGCGCTCATTCGAATACCTGCAGCACACGCCGGGCGATCTTTACAATTTCTCGATCGAAGGCCTGCTGGATGAAATGCTGCGCTACACGATCACGCGAGCGACAAAGTCAAAGCGACAGCTGTATGAGGTCATGGTGCATTTCTGGAGTGACCACTTCAACATCGATTCTTCCAAGGGCGACTGTCGCTGGCTCACGGCGGCACATGATCGCGATGTCATCCGCAAGCACGCGATGGGATCGTTTCCGGACATGCTGCGCGCCACGGCCACCAGTCCGGCAATGCTCTGGTATCTCGATGGTCGCGTTAATCGCAAGAAAGAGGAGGACGACAAGCCGAACGAAAACTACGCCCGCGAATTACTCGAACTTCACACCCTGGGGGTCGATGGCGGCTACACGCAGCAGGATGTCATGGAAGCAGCCCGCGCCCTGACTGGCTGGGGAGTCAAAGAAGAAGGCTGGTTCGGCAAAGGTGAACCCGTCTTCCGCAACAAGCATCACGATCGCGGCGCAAAGGTCATTCTTGGCCAGACGATTCCTGCCGGTGACGGACGCAACGACCTCCCGCAACTACTCGATATCGTCTCATTGCATCCGTCTACGGCCAAGTATCTGGCAACAAAATTGTGCCGCCGCTTCATTGATGACTCGCCTCCACCCACTGCTGTTGCCACGGTGGCCAAAGCGTTTCTGCAAAGCAAGGGCGACATCCGCGACACCCTGCGTGCATTGTTTTCCACTGATGCATTTCGTGAGCACCGCGCCAACAAATTCAAGCGCCCGTTTCATTTCATCGTTTCAGCTCTGCGCGCCACAGGTGGCAAAACCGATGCCCGTCGCCCTCTCATGAAATACCTGCACAGGATGGGGCACGCACCGTTCCACTATCCCACGCCCGATGGATTTCCAGAGGACGCAACGCCCTGGCTAAGCTCGATTCCCTGGCGCTGGAATTTTGCCATCCAATACGCCAGAGGAGAAATCAAGGGCACCCACTGCAAAGTCAAATCGCTCGAACGTCTGGCCAGTGTCGGCGGCATTGAAAAGGCCGGACTGATGCCCTGGCTGCTGGGACGCTTACCAACCGCAGACGAATCAGAAGCATGGAACGCCTGCCCGGAGGGCGATCGTCTCGCTCTTCTGCTGGCGTCACCCGCGTTCCAATTATTCTAACATTCACACCTCATATTCCCATGTCTGAAACGAAAGTCACGACAGTAGTTTCCGAAAACCGCGATCAGGAAAAGGCAATTGTTGTCGTCTTCCTGCGCGGCGGAGCAGATGGACTGAATCTGGTCGCTCCAGTCGGCGACGACGACTACTTTGGAGCGCGACCAACGATTGGCATCGGTTCTCGCAGCGCCCTCATGCTGGACGATTTTTTTGGCCTCAATCCGCTGATGCCTGATCTCGTCCCCCTCTACAAAGAAGGGATGATGAGCATCATCCACTGTGCGGGTTCCGAGGATCAAACGCGCTCTCACTTTGAAGCTCAAGACATCATGGATCATGGCGGGCATGTTGCTGGCGGCTGGCTGGGACGTTACCTGCTGGCGACGCAGCCCGCAGATGGAAACCGCAGTCCACTCAGTGCTATTGCAATCGGCAGCCGGTTGCCCGAGAATCTTCGTGGGGCACCGTCAGCTGCGGCTGTGCGGTCGATCAAAGATTTCTCACTTGGGAAGAAAACCGAGCACGTCAGAGATCTTCTTGGCAAATTGTATGGCATCGCGCCGTCGGAATCACTGCAGAATGCGGGTCGATCTTCCGTTGCGGTTCTTAAACGCATCGCGGCACTAACAGATGTAGAATACAAACCCACCAATGGTGCGACCTACGGCGACGATAGCTTTTCGAAAGGCATGCGGGAAATTGCGCAACTGGTGAAGGGCAAGGTCGGGCTTGAGGCCGCTGCAATCGATCTGGACGGATGGGACTCGCATCTCACCCAGCCCGCGTTGATGGATCCGAACGTTGAAAAGCTGAATGCAGGGCTTTCCGCATTCTGTCAGGATCTCGGCGATGCCATGAAGCGAACGACCGTCGTCGTGATGACCGAATTCGGACGCAGGGTAAAGGAGAATTCCGCACTCGGCACCGATCATGGTCGAGGCAGCGTCATGTTTGTCCTCGGCGGCAATCACAGTGGAGGTAAGCTCCATGCGAACTGGCCCGGTTTGAAATCAGAATATCTAGTCGGCCCGGGTGACCTCCCAGTCCTCACCAACTATCGTGATGTCATCGCGCCGCTACTGACGCGGATCACGCCTGATCTGGATATGAGCAAGGTTTTCCCTGACTTCAGCCTTGATCCGCTGCCTCTGTTTGGATAGCTCACCCGGGGACGCATTCGTGTAGCCTTCGGTTGTCGTCACGTCTTCGTAGCCCAGCAGTTCCTGCACGATAAGCGGCATCCGACTTTCGGAATGAGACGCCGCTAATCGGTCAGGACAGAAGGCGCTGATGATCAAACGCCTCCGGTTGTGAATGAAAGTGATGGACGGTTCCTATCCCCCCGCTCCCGGAGAGAAATGCTTCTGTGTTTCTTCCCACCGAGAAGCCCAGTAGGGGCTCCTCTACGTGAAGAGCGTTTCTATTTTAATTATTCTCGCTAACCTCCATTATTTTGCCCGCACACCCGATCATGCGTGTCCCGCCCCATCCAGCGGACTGCGGATGCCCGTGTGTCCTACCCCCTTCGCCACATGCGTGTAGATTTCCGTCGTTTCCACATTCTCATGCCCAAGCAACTGCTGAATCGTCCGTAAATCCACGCCGCTCTCTAGTAAGTGCGTAGCAAATGCGTGCCTAAACGCGTGCGGCGTCACCCGTTTCGCTATTTCCGCCTCGGCTGCGGCCCGGGCAACCGCATTTCCGTACGAGCCAGCATGCATATGGTGCCGTCGCTCCACCCCACTGCCCGGATCCATCGACTCCTTAGCCGCCGGGAACAACCAGAACCACTCCCATCGCGTCCCCGCTTTAGGCATTTTACGCTCAAGTCCACCATTGCCAGGGAGCGCGATGCCCGGCCGTCCCGCTTCACGATCCTCCTCATACAGCTTCCGCGATCGCACCATCTGTGCAGCTAGCGCTTCGACCAGCGATTCCGGCAACACCGTCACCCGATCCCGATCACCCTTTCCTCCACGTACCGTAATCATTCGCCGCTCCAGATCCACATCCTTGATCCGCAGCGTCACCAGTTCGCCCACCCGCAGGCCCGATCCATACTGCAGCTTCGCCGCCAGCTGAAATTGCCCATTCCCCCTGTTCTTGAGCTTATCGATCAGGCGTAACACTTCCCCCACCTCCAGAACCACAGGTATCCGTGGCTGCCTCTTGCGCATGCGCACCTGCAGATCGATCTCCGTCCGACCGCACACATCGCGCAAATAAAACACCAACGCATTCAGAGCCTGCTTCTGCGTCGCGAATGCCATTCCATCCTCCTTCACCAGCATCGCCAGCCAGTCCCTGGCCACCGTCATATCCATCGCACGCTCCACGCTGCCCGCCCACGCACCAAACCTCGCCACCCACCCCGCATACGTCCTCCGCGTTCTCCATGCCAGCCCCCGCCGCGCACCTGCCAGATCCACCGCCTCCTTCATCCGCTCCGGCAGACTGCGTCCGTCACCACCCTCACGCTCACACAACTCCAACCATTGCAGATACCACCGCACCCCTTCCGTCCAGCCCTCCAACTGCCACGCAGCCCTCTCCTTTACCAGCACTTGCTGACGCCAGAATGCCCGTGCCGCTTCAACCCCCGGCGCCAACCCTTGCCTCAATCGCCACTCCTCCATCCAGCCAATCACAAATCCATAACCCGACTTCTCATTCACCGACAGGTTCCGGCTCCCTTCCAGATCCGCCCGCCAGTCATACACACGACGCATTCCACTACCGCCACCACTACCGGCATTGCCATCAGATCCACCGCCATCCGGCGATCGTTCCGTAGGTGTCGGAGGTGCCGCAACTCGTCCATCACCATGACTAGTTCCGGATTTGTTACTCCAGGAAGGATCCTCCGCTCTCGATTCAGTGTTCATATATTCAGTGTTCATGTGATCCAACAACAACCGCATTGGATTCACTAGGTCAATCAAAAAAATGCGGCCTTCCCGAGAATAAATCTTCAACTATCCAAAAATTTAAGATAGCTTAAGAACGAATATCCAAATCCATAGGATTTCCAGATATTATGACTATCCAAATGATCAGCAAATGTTAGCAACCTACCAGCTAACTCACAAAAACTTACAACTCGCAATTGCCATCGATTGAGCGATGTGATATCACTGCGCGAACCAAAAACGATGAACTAATAAAACTGTTAGCCTCAGAAAATTCCGAATCATTTTCCCCATACGCTGGTGTAATGGCAAACTTCAAAAAATTCCTCAAACCATTCTCTTGCAACCTCTCTATATAACAACCGATTGATAGAAAACTACCATCTGTAAAATACAACCTAATCTTCTCGTCCGCATTAATCCAAGTGGCCTTCTCTATAATTTTTCCACTTAGATTTGGTGCGCCCATCTCCTGCATGATCTTATGTTTATGTAATTCTTCTTCCATGTTTTTAAATGAGTAATTCTTAACTAAATATTATGACCGCAAACGAAAAAGAACTATCTAAATGCATTATTGCTCTTACTGAAGGGCTGGCGATTCATATCGAATTCAGGCAGCTCTTCACAAAGTTCTTGCAGACAAATTCCCTGACTCTTCAGAAGGACTGTTAAAGACTGCATCCTCAATTGAAGTCTCCGCATCGAATTTGACGCAGCATCTACCGCAATTAAAAGATCTTGAATAGGTGTATTCTCCATACCAACTAATACACCAAAAATGGGAGAAGGGCTAACAAGGCGCAGCAGATCAACCGCCTTACCAATCCGTAATTTTTGTTTAATCTTCGTTTTTTGATTCATCGGGCTTTGTAGTTTCGGGATTATTTATCGGCGGTGACTGTGCTTTGACGTTCGATGAAAGACATGAAATTTTATGCCGCCACTATAATTGTATTTTCTTGGTTGAGCCTGAGCCAGAACACCAAGGCTGAATGGACGCTGAAAGCCGAGAGTATCGGAAAGTCATCGATTACGTTCTCAATTTCTGGTTCTGCACCAAGCGGTGAGACGCATATATCAGGAATAGGCCAATTATGGATTCGCGCAGGAAGTATTGGCTTACCTTTGCTCGATAATGAATCCTGGGATTTGACAATCAGCGGCAGCCCCATAGTCGGCGCCAACCTTTATGGAGTCCACATGATCGATCACACATCAGATGCTGGATTTCACTTTAGATTTGACCGCTCGCTCGAATCCTTGGCAGGCGGAGGGAGTTTTACCATTGCGAGCGCAGAGAATATCCCCATCTTCGACACGGCAAATATGGGAGAATTTTTATTGTATTGGGGGCGTTCCAGTATTTCCAATCCCGCCTATCAATCAACCGCTACAGTGATACCCACCAAACCAGAGATATTGATACGAACTAGTCGGACTTCACGCTCTTTTGTGAAGCCTATGGGTTTCCCTATCGTTGAGCTTTGGAAAAGCACGGACTTGCGTAATTGGCAAAGGGTCGAAAATAACTTCAACTTGGGGGGGGACCAGCACCGTTTCTATACTCGGGACAATGGAGGTGCGACTTTCTTCCGCCGCATAACCCCATAATCGAACAAGTTAGTGGTGGCAACGGCGGGCGGCGTCACTACTTCGCTTCGCTCTGGACGCCCTTTTCCGGCCGTGCCACACTTCAAACGTTCTGCTTTAAAAATACGATCCAATGCGTCGATTGCTTCGGGAGGCACTTGCTGATTCCAATGGGCTTGTTCCCAAAAAGCGGTATTTGATCGGTCAACGATAATACGTCTTTCACTGGGATGTGAGCCTCAGACCACTTAAACACAAGAGTCCCATTCGTCTTTAATACGCGGAAACATTCAGCGAACCCTTCTCTTATCTCATCCTTCCAGTCTGGGAGCAGCCTCCCGTATTTGATTGCCAAGCGCGACTTCTCCGATATTTCCAAAAGGTGGGGAGGATCAAATACCACTAAATGGAAACTATCGTTGGGAAACGGCAATGAACGGAAATCGGCTACAATATCGGGATCAACCACGGTCGGAGCGCGGCCTTTTCGGTTGTCCGTCTCCACTGTTACGCGGCGTTCATCAATGAACATTGCCCGTTGATCCGATTTATCGAACCAGAACATACGCGACCCGCAACAAGCATCCAAAACGGGAGGCAGAATCGGGTAGGCGGGAGATTTGAACTCCCGCCCCCCACACCACCAAGCATACGGCTCCGTACTAAGGCGGTTCCGACTCGCCACATGTTATCTGTTTGGGCTTCG
>JBNMNB010000140.1:0-19809 GCA_051270635.1 Verrucomicrobiales bacterium
CGCCAAGAAGTATGACGGCAGTAGCAATCGGCGGATAGTCGGCCGACCACCAACCAAAGAAGAACTGCGAGAGCTTGTGATCAAAATGGCAGAGGAGAATCGCACTTGGGGCTATACGAGAATCCAGGGAGCATTGGCCAATCTCGGTCACGAGATTGGTCGAGGAACCATTGCCGATATCCTCAAAATGGATGGGATGGAACCAGCTCCGGAGCGAGAGCGGAAGACAACCTGGGCTGAGTTCTTAAGGGCTCACTGGGATGTGATGGGGGCAACTGACTTCTTTACTGTGGAAGTGTGGACGTTGAGTGGACTCATGCGTTACCACGTTCTCTTCGTGATTCGACTCTCGACACGGGAGGTGAAGATTGCAGGCATCATTCCAGAGCCGGATGGAGAGTGGATGAAGCAGATAGCGCGTAATCTGACGGACTGCTTAGACGGTTTCTTGGTTGGCTACCGCTACCTCATTCACGATCGATCGTCGCTGTTCACTCGAGAGTTTCGAATGATTCTCGAAAACACTGGAGTGAAATCGGTGCGACTTCCAGCGCGCTCTCCCAATCTGAATGCTTTCGCGGAAAGGTTCGTTCGATGAGTAAAAGAGGAGTGCCTAGATCGAATGATATTGATAGGGGAGGGTTCATTGAAGCGAGCGGTCAAACAGTTCTGCGAGCATTATCATAAGGAACGAAACCACCAGGGACTGGAGAACAAAATCATTTCGCCGGAGTTCTCTTCATCGAGTGAAGGAGAGATTCGGTGTCGCCAAAGACTGGGAGGGGTGCTGCGCTACTACAACCGAGATGCAGCGTGAAAAATAGTCGATTTGAGTTTCCGGACAGTACGGGGGCAAAAGCACTTCGAAATCCGCTCTGCAGAGCGCTTCCAAGTGATTAAACGACAGCACCTCGTGTTGTAATCGAGTTTTCGGACACTACGGGGACGACAACGGATCCCATCATCATCACGTCTGGTTCGTGTGCGGTGCTTTAGTGGTTGGGTGCCAATGCAGGTCGCTCCACGGGGCGTCAATTTTGTCGCACTCGATAATAACCGCCAGGCAACGCCGCTCGTGCGGCATCGTCGTCAGTGAATGAAGTGGTTTCTCCTTCAGAGACGACGCCATCGTCGAGTTCGATCCAAACTCCTGCAGTGAGATCTTCGCGGTATTCGACCGAATACTCGCGTCCGTTGCTGCTGCTCCAAGTGATTGATATTTCGGTTCCGGAGTGGGCGAAATCCGTGATTTGAAATAGGCTGCCGCCTCCCCAGTCGATGCCGAAGTTGAAGGCGTAGTGTCGTCCGCCTTCTTCGGATGCATGCCCACTGGTCAAAACTTGACCTTCCTCCAGTTGCTCATCGGGACCGTTGTTGTAGCCGAACATTCCGGCTCCGTCAGCTCCTGCGAAAGGAATGACGGCTCCATTTGAATCATTGCCCGCTCCAGGGTGGCCCTGGTAAGCGGCAGCGTGCCATGTAACACCTTCCTCGGACAGGTCAATTTCGTTACTGCCCTGCGCGACGATGAATGGCACTTTCACCTGTGGGCCAGTCTCGGTGGCGACATGCATCTGACCAACCCCGGCAACTACATATTCATCATTTTCCTCAATGTACTTCACCAGCACCGGGGCCACGGTGTAGTCTCCTTCGGTTCGGGTTTCCGAGTGATAGTAGTCGATATATTCCACTGTTCCACTGGTCTCTCCCTCGAATTCGGCTGTGGGTGCAATCGGGGTGGTGAACACAACCGTAAGGTCCCAGCCATCGGGATTGCCAAGCCCCTCTTCCCAATCTTCGGAGCCGAACCCTGGGAGATCTGGACAGTCTGGACAAACCACGGGCACTTCGGGAAATATGGTTGGGTCCGTTGGGTCGGTTCCGCTTGCCACTTCGGAGCCGTCGGTGTGATTGTCACCATCTGAATCTGGCTTATTTGGATCCGTTCCCGTGTCTGCTGCGTTTACGAACGTTTCGGAGTTGGATTCGACGCCGTCATTGAGTCCGTCGCCGTCGGTATCTGGCTCAGTCGGATCGGTGCCGGTGTCGTCCGCACTGTCCCAGACGAGGGTTCCAGTTTCGACATTGTCGTTCAACCCGTCGCCATCGGTGTCCGGTTTGTTGAGATCCGTTCCGATCTCATATTCCTTCAGGTTGGTTAAGCCATCGTTGTCGGCGTCTTGTGCCGCGTCGGCGGAATTAGCGGGATTCAGGCCATGTTCCTTTTCATAGGCGTCAGGCATTCCGTCAGAGTCCGAGTCGCCAGTGGTCCGAAATTGGAAATTGCCCGCGCCATAGCGATTTCCTGGTCCTGCGTCGGGAGTCGCCGGCCACTCGCCATTTACTGCCGCGTCACCAAAGCGGGATCCTCCCACAAATGTGATAAAATCGGATTCGGGGATAGTCAATCCTTCGTCTTCAGCATTGCCATCGCCTACGTTGTAATTGGGTTCGCCCGCGCCGTAGCCCCACCCGACGATCGTGTAGGCGCCGGGTTCAAGCACTACGGGTGCGTCCAGCGGGGAAAATCTCGTACCACCAAGAAGTGCACCTTCTTCTCCTTCGAGAGTGAGAGTAGCGAGAATTTCACCACCTGCGTCATCGGCAAAATCGTCTGGGGTGCCGCCGTCGTTCCGGGACCAGAGTTCCACGGTAATGGGGAGAACAAGTTCATCTGATTCACTGTCAAAGGCACCGAGTTGCACGACCTGGATCGGCAGATTCACGACAAAGTCCATTCCCAACGCACCGCCGAATTCCTGATTTCCGACAACCTCTTCTTCAATCGCCAAGGCGGGTTCGCCCGAGACGACAGATACTACAAGGGCGTTTAGAATCGGGTTGTTATCGACACCTCCAGGAGGATCTCCTCCGATGTCCTGTGCCATTTCGATGTTGAGAATTCCATCTGCCGGGGCAGTGAATTCCGCAACGTAGGCGGCGCTATTGGTTTCGTCCCACTCGTCCTCATTGAGGCGGCCAATGGATGAGATGTTGTCGGCGACCAATTCGTCTTCCACTGCGATATCCCATACCCGATAACGGGTTGGCCCGCGCCCCTCGTTGGTGAGCAGCTGCACTTGGTAGGCAAGTCCAGGGGTAAGGCCTTCGATCTCGATACTGATAGGATCGGGTGCGCCATTCCATCGGATTGATTCCATGACAATAGCGAGGTTGTCCGCGGAGTCTTGGTCCGCTCCTTCGAATGTGGTGGTGGCTGACCAGGCATCGATCTGATTCGCAGCGGTTGTTGTCACGGTCACGCCATTGGCCTCGGCTACTCCCACAGCGAGGTCATCATCTGTCTTGTCGGCGATAAACGTTACACCATTCACCTCGACGTCGTCGTCGCCGTAGCAATCGACAGCGATGATGACGGATGCCGGGTCGAGGTTTAGGTCATCTGGACCCGTGAATACTATAATTTCGCCTTTGTTCGCTTCTGTGTTGAGCAGCAACGTTTCGTCTTGGGAGAACGCAAAAGATGCGCTGAGCCACATCAGTCCGGTGGCGGTGAGAATGACCGCTACACGGGATCTAAGGAGAGTCGCAATTTTCATAGGGAGGATATTCGTTTTTCCAAGGGGACGTGGAACGAGTGCAGGATTCAGATATTTTCGGATCATTGAAAATCTGATAGCCATCGGTCAAGCAGAATGTGCGAATTCTAACTTCTAAATTCAAGAGGGTGTATGGGGCGGGAGTTCAAATCTCCCGCCTATTAGGTAATTGGGATGCGGGTGTCTATGTATTGCGCTAACCGATCGAGGCTTCCTGTATCAGCCCTCTGAACGGCCATGAGATACTCATCGTAATCCAACGGTGTTGCCTATTGAGCAAGGATTCAGCGGCTGACGGAACCGTTGCCGAGCTCGATTTGTTTTCCAGCCGCTAATTATTGGTAGGAACTTTGATTGTCAGGGGTGAGTTGGTGGGCGGGCGGAGGCTGGGGAAGGAGGGGGTTCAGGCGAGCAGGTGCGTTTTAGTGATTTGCTTGGTGGTGCCTTCATGGGGCACCACGGGAACCGGCATCAGGCTTCAACCCGCGGCGATCTGGTTGAAGCCATGAAAGGACACCCTATTCTTACTGGCGTGAAAGACATCTGGGGGCCCTCTGACGTCTACCGGACCTTTAAAGAAGGAGCGAGCCTCCCTGAGGGATGTCAGGCACTGGTTTACGGCCAGCCCCTCATCGATCGCAAGCAGTACGGGGCGTCCAATCCCGAAAAGGAAGCACTGCCGGTCGCCTGGTTTAAGCACTGGCAAACGAGCTCTGGTCAATCGGCTCGCGTTTTTCAATCGACCATGGGCAGTGCGAAAGATCTCGAAAACTCCGGACTTCGCCGGTTGATCATCAACGCTGGCTACTGGTGCCTTCACCTCGAGAAGCAGATAAGCGCCGATTGCAGCGTCGAAATCCAGGGTTCCTACAAGCCACTGGCAAGTGGATTTGACTATGAGAACTTGAAGGTGATCCCGAAGACGGCAGAGGAGTTGGGCTGAGGGATTGGCAGCGCCAAAGAGAAACGGCGCTACCAAAAAGGGGAACGCATACCCGCTATCTGTTCCCGATGTAATTTACCTCAGACAAAGTAGGCTCCCCAACTGAGCTCTTCCCCGGACTCCCGCGGCAACTTGAAAGCGGTCTCCTTGTCAAAGTCGCCTTTTTCCAACTCTATATCGAGCACCACCTTTACATCCTCTGGGGCGACGTCCGCAGAGACATACGTTTTGCCGACCCTGACAGAGGCACTGTCGCACCAATGGGAGTCGGGGCTTCGCGTGGATACCAACTTAGCTCGAATCGATACAGTCCCGCACGCGCAATATTCACAGCCCATACGCCATTCTGTCGTTGGCGCTTTAAATGAAGCTGATGCCAGGGCGCGCCCCCGCGGTACCAGTCCATTCCATTGAGGCGAGTTTCAGGAGCCTTGGGTGCGCCGATGATATGACGACAAAGTAGCTCGCCAATATCCGGTAAACTGCCCCAGAATGCATCGTAGGCTACCGACAGTTCAGTCACAACTTGTGGAAAACTGTCTGCGACGTTCGCCTTCTGGCTCGGATGAGCTTCGATATCATAGAGCAAATCTCCCCCTACCAGGCGCCATCGCTGGGTCTTTACCGCTGCATTGTCCCACCTCTTGCGAAGACGACTGCGCGGGCACTGCACGATGTTCTCAAGAAGGCCGGAATGGAGCCAGCACCGAACGGGAACGGAAGACAACATGGGCAGAGTTCCTGAGAACTCACTGGGATGTGATGAGTGCCACAGATCTTTACTGTGGAAGTGTGGACGTTGAGTGGACTCGTGCACTACCATGTCCTCTTTGTGATCCGGCTCTCAACTCGGGAAGTGAAAAATCGCCGGGATTATCCCAGAGCCGGATGGCGAGTGGATGAACCAGATAGCGCGAAACCTCACGGATTGTTTCGATCGATTCTTGGGTGACTGTCGATACCTTATCCATGACCGATCGACGCTGTTCACACGAGAGTTCCGGATGATCCTGGAAAGTGCCGGTGTGAATTCAGTGCGACTCCCGGCACGTTCTCCCAATCTGAATGCTTTCGCGGAAAGGTACGTTCGATCAGTAAAAGAGGAGTGTCTAGATCGAATGATATTGATAGGGGAGGGGGCATTGAAGCGAGCGCTCAAACAGTTCTGCGAGCATTATCATAAGGAACGAAACCATCAGGGACTGGAGAACGAAATCATTTCGCCGGAGTTCTCTTCATCGATTGAAGGAGAGATTGGGTGTCGCGAGAGACTCAGAGGATTGCTGCGCTACTACTATCGGGATGCAGCATGAAATGTGGACGATTTGAATTTTCGGACAGGACGCGCGCGGCATAACGGCTGGAACCGGTCTCGAAGGGGAGTGAACGTCAGCGAAAAACGGTTTCCATCAGATTTCAACGCCCTGATCCTTAGCGATCTTCAGGTGTAATCGAGTTTTCGGACACTACGGGGGAGCCGGAGCCTTGATCGACACGCGCAGGAAGCTCCCTTCCGCAGCTTGATCACCTGAAAGTATGTATTCCACATTGAAAAGTTGTCCGGTCGGCCCGTCTTCGGGTTGAGAAATCTTACTCTCGCGGTCGGTCCACGATACGAGGTCCGTTGATGTCTGCAACTGGGGCTCCCCAGCATCTTGATTGGTCTCGACCGTCAGGCTGACGACAGCACCAGCGATTTCGATACTCACAATCGCGGGCAATTTCCCACCTTCTATCGACTCTGGGATTTCTCCCGGCGAACCAGAGGCGAGCGTGCTACGTCTCCATCCTATCGGCAAAGTCGTGTCGGTAACCGTAACATCGGTTAGCTCAATAGATCCCGGCATGCTATTGGGTGGCCACGGAGTTGCGTCATCGTAATCGATCTCAATTAATGAAAGTCCTGCACCAACGCTGAGTTTCAGTCGTTCCCCTTGATTGGCGAGCTTGTCGCTTCCCCACATGGCTGCAGGGGAGAATCCGTAGCGGAGCAAAAACGCATCCGCATTGCGGGCAATGACGAACGTCTGTCCGGCTGGCAGAACAGGATCAGGGAGCGTTGTGAAATCAAAATCGACGCCCTTTGTGAATCTCAACGAAACGAGATCAATTGCGCTGTCGCCGCGATTGTAGAGTTCAATATACTCGAAATCAGCGGCCTCATGGCCAGCGGCAAGTTCTTCCGCCGAGGGAGAGCCGGGATCGTACATGATCTCGCTGATGATGAGGCTAGCCCGCAGCACCGAAAGGTCGGATTCGACTGGGGAGAACTCGACAGAATCAGACCATCGGCTCCATTTCCCCGAGCTATCTTGATGACGGACTCGGGCACGGTAGGTTTTTCCTGGGACGAGTGCAGAAATCGGAACCGAAGTTTTAGCAGCAAATACAGTCTGAGGCTCCGGGTTCCATAGGGGCTCGATCTCATAAATATAGGGTTCGCCAGCGACACTGCGCACTTCACCAAGGCGCCACTGCATTGCCTGAAAGGTGTCATTGCCTGGTGATGAAAAAACTGCTGACTCGAGAGCGATGCCGCTCAGTGGGAAGCCTTCCTCTCCAGTGTAAGTAAGCTCAGGTTTGACGGGAATTGTTCCGTCATTCGCCATCTCATCGAGGCGCCCACCGCCAAAGCCCGTCGGCACGATGAAATCCTTCACCCATTGCACCATCCCCGCGAAATCTCCGGTCACGAGTTCGCGTCGTTTAGAAGGAAATCTGGTTGAGCGATATGGATTGACGAAGAAGCTGCCGCTACTGGTCGTTCGGCCTTCGATTGCTCGTGACCGAGAATCTTCCTCCCATCGATATGCATCGAGTTCCGCCCAGCCCATCTTGCTATCGACACTTCTCAGAAGCTGGGCGAACTCATCCACCAACCTCCAGGCCTGGTCATCGTTCAGCAGAAGGTCTTGCAACTCGCGGACACGATTTTGAAAACGCAGATTCAATTCTGGATGGCCGAGCGCCTTACGAAACTGCTCCAGTGTTGCCTGGGACTGCACAGCATTGGGGCCCCAGCGATCGAATTCTTCGTAGAGCAGATCGACATCCCACGGGACCATTGTCCATTTTCCGGTGACAGGATTGTGGTAGTAATTCGAATTTTCCTGATCACGCAAATCGCTGTGATTGACCGCTTCGACGACAGCTCGATACGAGAAGTAGTGATCGATTTCGACGTTGTTTTCCCACCATTCGACTGGCTGAATGGGATTGCGTTTATTGTAGCCGTCAGAAGACGAGCCGTAGAACCGGCGGAGATCTGTGATGTTGGCAGGTTCACCCGGGGCCTGGTTGAGAACATTGCTGCTCCCAAAGTGCATGTTGTAGGTATTGCCATCGGGAAGCCTGCGTTCGTCCAGGAAGCGCTTGTCGGTTTGCTCGATCGTAAGATAGAGCCCCCAATTGTCCCCGTCGTATTGGTTGTCTGCATCTTGCTCTAGTTCGTCGTCAATGATGCGCAGATGAAAGTAGTTGGTATTTGCCGCAGGCGTTTCTGCGAGCTGCCAGAGGCGAAACGCGAATGCCTCGTCCAGGCCGGCCATTCCTCGGTTCGCTGGATTCCATGGACTCGCCAACGCACTGAAATTGAGTGTCTTGACGCGTTCGTTGCGAAGCCGTCCGTAGTTGTCATGGGCCTTGAAGTAGTGGCCGGTATTGAAGCGAAGCTTCCACTTGTTCTTGCCAGTGTTGTAGGTCGACCCATGCCCGCGGACGCGGTAGGACATGTGATCGTAAACTTCTCCATCATGCACCAGAGTCCCCAGGAAACGATAAACTCCGTCGTTGAATCGCGAACTGTACTGGGAGTCACGAATGTCTCTTTCCTGCCCAATGAGATGATACATGGGCAGTGAATTCATGACTTCTGCTCCAAACGTGACGACTTCTCCTCCAGGCTTAAAGCTTCCCGACCAGGCAGGAGCACCATCATAGACGAAGTAAGCAAAGTTGAGTGAAGGATCGTCGGCATAGGGGACACGCACCGAGTTGGTTGCCGTGTCCTCAACTTCGATACGGTAGCGAATCAATCGTCGGTTAACCTGCACTGGCGCCGGCACTTCGATCTCGAACACGTCATCGCCGTCCGGATCGGCCATCGGAAGTGGCATCCAGTTTTCTTCAAATGCATCATCAGTCGAGCGGATGTAGTCCCCTGGTTCGACAATCTGATAGAGCAAGGTCACACGTCCTACGCCGTCAGGATCCGTGACCTTTACGGTGACTGTCACGGGCTCGCTCGCCTTCGGTTGCTTTGGCGAGTGCTCGACTTGGCGCGTCTGTGGCGGCGCATTTGCAGCTAGCACTGAGTTCTGACGACCGGGGGTCGGCTGCGGTTCCGGTTCGGGCTCTGCCTGGCGGATCAGCGAAACATCGACTGAAAAATCGCTCCCCCCGATACTGGAGTTGAACGCGTGCGCAGCGACGACGTTGGTGCCTTCCACCAGGGCACCTCCATTGATGGTTACTTCTTGCCAGCCGGCGCTTACCTCTCCTGATGCACTTGCCGTCGCATCAAACGCAAGCTCGCCAGCGTCCACTTTGTATCGTTCAACTTCGCCTCCGTTGATCCAAACGATCACTCCATCGTCAATACGATATCGCAGGAGCAAGCTTGACGGCAATTCTCCCTGCGCAATGTCAAACGTGTGTCGCAGATACAGCGAACTGTAGCTGGTCTGCATGGCATCAAGAACCGTGTTGAATGGGCCGTCGGTAGCAGGCGTTCTCGCGAAGCCAATCGGTGTCTGTCCAGTGAGCCAGTCATCACCCTCGGCAAATGTTGTGCCGCGCCACGCATCGGGGGGATCTGAAGCTTCGCTGTCGCCTGGGCGGTAGCGCCAGCTATCTGAGGATTCGGTGATGTAGGTCAGTTCGCCTAGAGGGCTCGATGGCTGAGAGTAGCGCCACGAGCCACCGAGGTCATTGTCGAGCGATGCGTTGATCAATTCCATTGAGCCTCCGCCGGCAGCGGAGCCGGTTGGCCAGGGAAATGCCAGACCATAGCTGATCACATCAATGCGTTTCCTTTCTGCATTTTCAAGTTCGAGCCGTTCGCCATTGTTTCTCAATCGTCCCTCCCAGGGTCCGAGCGCCGTCACCCCATGCGCTGCGCGAACTGCTTCGACATCGCGAGCGACCACCAAGTAGCCTCCTGCCTCAATCGATGTTCCCTCAGGAAACGTGTAAGTCACACCATCACGAAGCGTCCAACCCGATACATCGACGATCACATCACCTGTGTTGTGGAACTCGACGAATTCGGAAAGTTCCTCTAGTTCAACTGGTTCGTAGTGAATCTCGTTGATGACGACATCCGCGTGACACACTGACGAGAGAACAACGCCGATTAGCAGAATGAGGATTGCGGGACGAAACATGTCCTGATAGACTAGAGTGGCAGGCCGCCAACAACAATCCGGAATAATTCGGTGTGTCTAGCCGCCAATGCCTGGCCCTTTGATCATCAGACCTTGACCCGTTGGTAGATTCAACACGGAAGTGCCGCGATCGAGGGCAAATGCGTCAATCGCGCGCTTTTGCTCGACGTGATCCCCCCAGCCGTAATCATCAAGAACCACCAGTGCCCCTGGCACCAGTTTATCCCAGAAGAATTCAAGCGCTGCGATCTCGGGCTCAACAATGTTCATGTCGATACTAAGATATGCGACGCTGGCAATTTCGACCGCCTCAAGGCTCTCCGGAACGCGGCCTTTCACCAGTTCGGCATTAGGAACGTGGGCGAAATTCTGTTTTGCCTGATCAAAGCAATCTTCGTAAGCGAGTTTATTAAATTCCTCCCGCTTGTGCTGCTTTTCGGTTTCAGTGATTTGTTCTCTGGGAATACCTTCGTAGGTGTCGAAAAGATACAATGTCCTGTCCGAGTATTTTGCAAAATCCGTGTAGTCGCAGATCGCCAACGAGAAGATGCCAGTGTTGACGCCACACTCGACAAAATCACCCTTCAGCCCGATTGCCTGAGACGCCGCCCAGCACAGCACATGGATACGCCATTCAATGTGAAGATCGACTCCGTATTCGCCGCTGATCCTGTGGCCTGAGAACATTCCCTTCTCGTAAGCTTTTTTAAATCGCGGATCTTCGAGGAAGTCCACCGTCTTTCCCCAGACGCGTAAGCAATCATTGTCAAAGTCATAGCGGCTTACCTTGAACCCTGTCTTCAGCATTTCGTGGCTCTGCTGCAGGCGTGATTTCAACGAGTCCAATTGCTTGGTGATTCGCTTTTGGTCTTTTTGCAGTGACCTGACTGCTTCATGGGTTCTGCGCAGACGTCCTCGCATTGCGAGAATGACTACAACAGCCGAAACGACGACAGCAGCAAGGATTACGTATTCCATCTCGGGGTCATACATTGCAGAGTATGACGAGGCAACCCGTATTTCGAGCTCTGACCCGGTGGCCTAGTCAAACCGCAGCCGAACATAGCCGCCAACAGCCGCGGGCGGGAGCGTTGCCTCAACTACAGGCGCACCATTGTTTTCAACAACCGTGGATTCCACCTGCTCCCACGTGCGCAGACTAGAACTCCATTCAACAGTTGGCGTAGCGGTATCAGGAATGGGCGTAAACCGTAATTCTAGCGCTCGGGGACTGCCATCTGGCCGACGAAGCACTTCGACACCAGAGATCGCAACTGGCGCATCAGGTGATGATCCGAATGTACCTGGACTACCACCTTGTTTCGAACTCTCGTGCCAGGTTCCAGCTTGTCCCAACTCTAGCGAGAGTCCGCCACCATCAGCTGCAAGTGGCCATGGTGGGGAGTCATCATACTCGACGGAAACCACGGGTGCGCCGCCGGAATCGACAAGCAAAATGCGTTCGCCGCTGTCTGAGAGGTTCGTACCATTGCCAAAAGTCGCCAGAATGTTGGCCTTTAAGTCGTTCCCGTAGCGAGCCAGAAACGCGGATTCGTTGCTGACAATCAACATCGATATCCCGGCTGGAACAACGCCTGTGAGCGGCGTGAAAATACCCTCACTGAAAGCAAGTCCATCGAGAATCACATCGATGCCCAAAGAATTGGTAACCTCAATGAATTCAAAATCAGAGCGTTTATCGTATCCTGCTGCGATCTCAGCTTCAGATGGCGCTGCTGGTCGGTAGTGGATTTCCGTGATACTCAGGTTTTCTGCTGTCGCAGGAACGCCGACTATGAATCGAGCCTCGTGCAGTGCCGACCATTCTGTGCCATCATAAGCGCGTGTTTTCACGGTCGTCGTTTTGCGTATCGGGATACGATTTGCCGCCTCGAAAACGGAGGCGCGCAGTTCGGGAACGATAAGAAAATCGGAACTGTTCATGTCGTCGTTTAATCCATGAATTGCGAGCACGTTCGTTCCGGATCTGAGCAACTTTTTGCTGGAACTGATGTCATATTCTTCAAACTTGACGGCTTCCACATCCGGATGGCCATTGGTCGCCTCAGAGTTCCAGGAAGGCAGGTCCGGAGCATTTGTTTCCGCTACTTTTTCGCCGTTCAAGTAGACGACAAATCCATCGTCATATTTCATTGCCAACCGCAACGACTGCACAGCTTCAGGATCTACGACTTCGAATGGCATCCGCAGGTAAACGCTTGGATTCACGAGTCGCATGGTTTCGAAGAGGTCAAGACCGATCAGGTCACGGTAGGCGGAACTCAAATCGTAACCAACCCCGGTAACGCCTGAAGTCCATGCCGCATCATCAAATGCGGCCGACTGCCATTCCGCATCCTGTGATGCATCTGTTGGGATAAGCGCGTGGAGTTCAGTTCCTGCACCAACAATCAGTGTTTCGCCAATACCTCCGCTGACCGTTGTCGCGTTGGGATTGTTCTCGCCACCGATCAATCTGGGGTCACTCCCGTCAGTTGTATAGAACACTGGAGCATCCGCGCTGAACTGGAGTCCGAATCCAGAGGCCACAAGCCCACCACTCTGATTCATTTGTGGTGGCTCGAGATCGGGGTAGAGGCCGCGCTGCCGCAGCTGTTTGAACACGACGGCTTGTCTACGGGGGAAAAAACTCTCGATCATCCGGTCGTTCATGGTCTGCCAGTGATCCTGCACTGTCCGAATACGTGCTTTTGCATCGCCCCAACGTGCTGCTTCTGCGAACAGCGCGGGTTTCACGGATTCTCCAATCGCGCTCCAGCGTTTTATGTTCTCTTCCTCCGTCAGGGCGCCTCCATTGAAGTAGTGTTTGTAGACCCGATCGGCGAATCGCAGCCGATACTCTTCGTTGCGACGCAAGGCAATATCCATTACACCAGGAGACTCCGTCCACCAGTTGTGCCCTGGATTCGTTTGAACCTTGTTCAGGTTCACGTTCGCATTGACGAATGCAAGATCATTGTCCCAGGTGAAGTATTTGAATCCCTCGCTGCGGTCGTCGTTACCATCCCGGAGAACGTAGTAGTTTCCTGGCCAGTCGTTCGCGCCGTGGTACTGACCGTTGATCACGTAGTCGATGAAGTTATCTAGATCGATCAGTGTCTGGAGTTCTGGATTCTTTGTGCTGTCCGGGTCACGCCCTTGAATGAAGAAATAGTCGTCGTTATCTGTAAGCCCACGATTGCACAAAGATATGAGCCGGTTCCACATCGTCGTCGATCCATCGACGACGCGATCTGGGCAGCAGAACTTGACCACATCATAGTCGTCGCGAATTCCAGGAAGGTAGGACTCTGCAAATGCGGCGTCTGGCCGTTCGGTTGGATTGTAGAGTCCCCAGTAAACGCCGTTCAAGTAGAGATGGACAAAGCGTCCGCGCGTCGCTGGTTGCCCCATTTCCAGTTGCGTTTGCTTCGCCCATTGATCCGCAATATAGAGCGCCTTACCAAATCCTCCGAACTCAGCAACCCACGAGTCTCTGATATTCGTTCGTAACGGAATCGTATTAAACCGTGTTGCGCCACCAGGTCCGAAAAATGGATAGTCGAGCGACACTGGCCCATACTCACGCTTGAATACCAGTCGGAAACTGAGCTTTGTGGAAAAGCTGAGATTGCGTGAGGTGCCTCCCATTACCTGAATGCCTCCATTGATGTGAAAACCTTCCGTTCCATCTGGATTCAGTAATTCGATGGAAGCCGGACGTTCCCATCGATCACCTCGGCCACTGGGATTGGAGTAGATCCCATCTCTTGGTGCAAACAAGTCATCGTTCGACATCACAATGGAAAGACTAGGGATTGCCATCAAAGACCGGGAAATCGCGTCACGAGCCTGTTCGGGGGAAAAATCCTCATTGCCTGCGGATTTGGCATAGTCGTCGGCGTTTGAGTCCATCTCATAGTCGGCTCGAGTCGATTTCCAACGCTCAGGAAATCCCATTGGTTCATTGGACTGGACGGCGACATCAGGGGGAAAGAGGTAGGTCGCAGTGGTCACTGGAGATGGTTCGAAGCCGTCCCTGGATCCTCGAGCTCGCAGCACCTGAGTCGTGGTGATAGCCAGCGGCCCTTCGTAAACATCGCTGTCATCATCCGGCAACGATCCATCCAATGTGAATCGGATAGCAGTTTCAGGAGTGCTGGTGGAAAGCTCAACAACGAACGGTTCCTCGAAAAAGCCGCGCCCAACTGAGAAAGCAATCTCCCCTACAAAACCCTCAACTCCAGCTGCCGCATTAGGCTGTCCAGGCGTGGGCTCCGCGAAGAAAAGCCATTTTCCGCCTGCCGTGATACCGTAGGACATACCTGACTGCTGAGAAGGCACTGGCTCCGGTACGGACGATACAAGTTGTCCGAAAGGATCGTGTAAACTGATTACCTCGCCAGCCCGATTAAGGCGGAAAGTCGTATGGAAATTTCCTTCTTCGTCCTGATGTGCGGGTTCATCTCGACCACTGGCAAACATGACCAGAAAACCATTCGCTGGGAGCGTGGCTCCATCCGGGAACGTCCAACTAGTGTCGCTGTCTCTTAGCTGCCAGTTCGACAGATCGAAGGGCTCCGCCGAATCGTTCGCAATCTCTATCCAGTCCGGCCCACCCTCAGCATCGTCCGCAAGGAACTCTGACATACTGGGTGTCGATGAGCTGTTGGAATTCCCTGCCACCAATACTGCAATGAGCCACAGAAAGTGGTAGCTGTATCCAGGTATCGAGAATTGCATAGCGTTCATGTAGCATTACTCGGTTCAATCGGCATGGAAAGTCGCGAATTGTGAATATTGACATCGGCGCCCACATTTCCGAGGATTGGCTCATGTTACGCTCATACTCTGCTAAGCCAATTCTCGCCGGACTCGCAGCCCTGTGCTTCAGTGGTGATCTGGCGAATGGTCAATCCATTGTTGCATACCAGATTGATGAAGGTGTTGCGGGAGGTCAAGAATTCGGAGGAACACTGGGCATGGATTTTGATGTGCTCTATCCTCTGGTGGTTCATTCATTGGGGGCGTTTGATAGCGACTCCGATGGATTTGCCTTACCGATCACTGTCGAACTCTGGTCACGAGACGATTTCGATACTCCTGATGATTCGTCTGATGACGACGGAGATGAAGTGCTTGCGTCGATCGAGTTTGAAGAAGGAGACACAGGCGCTGCGATGGGAGGCAGTCGATTTCTTGATCTCAGCGAACCACTCGAACTCGCTCCGGGGGCCTATACCATCGTTGGATTCGGTTACGGCTCGGGTGAACCTAATTTCAACCTCGGCGGAAGCGATGGCGGGCCTCTCGTTTTGAACGTTACCAACAGTCAGGGAATTCTCTTCATAGGAAGTGGACGATTTGGGGATCCCGGCCCCGAGATATTTCCGTTCACCCCAGACGGAGGGCCTTTCAATCGCTACGGGGCTGGCACATTTTCATTTACCTACGTCGATACAGATGGAGATGGTGGGCCTGATGGCTGGGAGGAGGACGTGGACTTGGATCCAGAAGACCCAGCCGACGGTGCAATGGACCGCGACGAAGATGGTCTTTCGAACGTCGAGGAATTTGCACGCGGCACCGATTTGGACAAAGCCGATACCGACGGCGATGGCCTGAACGACAACGTGGAGACGGACACTGGCATCTGGGTGAGTGTAGATGATCGCGGGACCAGTCCGACGGTTACAGATTCGGACGAGGACGGACTTGCCGACAACGTCGAGACCAACTCGGGAAATTTTGTTGATGCTTCGAATCCAGGAACAAGCCCGGTGAATCCCGACACCGACGGCGATGGATTTGGGGACAACAGGGAAATCGCAGAGGGATCAAACCCTGTTGATGAGAACGATACGCCAGAGGCGGGAGAAATCGCCGGTGAAGTAGCGATCCTTGTCGAAGCGGATAGAGCTGGGAATCAGGGTTTCGGTGGTGCCCTTGGGATCGATTTTATCGTCAATCGTCCGATTCGTATTCTTCAGTTGGGTGCTTTCGATGATGGCTCAGACGGCTTTAACACAGAGATTACCGTTGAGCTTTGGACGCGTGAGGACGAAGGGACTCCTGATGATTTTGGAGATGATTTTGGTGAAGAGATTCTTGTTTCCACCGTTTTTTCCGAAGACAATCCAGGAGATGTGCTTGAAGGCTTTCAGTTTCGTGATCTCGACAGTCCGATCATTCTTGAACCGGGGCCCTACACAATTGTCGGATGGGGTTACAATGGATCTGAGATGAACGGTAACGATGGCAACGCAGGGAACTTTCCCACCGAGCAGACGGAATCCGATGCGATCGAATTTGTCGGCGTATCAAGATTTGGGGCCGACGGAGCAGGCGGAGACTTTCCGGATACGCCCGACGGAGGCCCCGAAGTGCGCTATGGCGCCGGAAGCTTCACCTTTGATGAAGGTGACTCACTACCATTTGAGATCACTCAAATCAGCCTTGATCAGGCAACTCGATCGGTAACGATGGTGTGGAACTCCTCACCTGTATCAACTTACGCTGTCGCATTCTCGACGGATTTTGAGCAATGGATTGAGTTAGAGGATGGTTTGATCTCCGAAGGTGAATCGACTGAGTTCACGGAGGATAACATTCCCGCCGACGCTCCATGGCGCTATTACCGTGTCCGAGAGGAGTGAACCAGACTTTTGTAAATGAGGCCGCAGTAGCATAATTTCCTATCCTCGATATCTCCGTAGGGATTTTTCAGCGCGACGATGGCGGGACTCCCGCCGATTTTTCTGATGACGCTGGCGTGGGCGCGATTCTCGGGCTGACTACCTTTACGAATGTGGATCCTGACACTTGCTCCAGGCGTCTCTATGGATGAAGAGATGCGGCATCTACTGAGCGTGCTGTGCAATCAACATTGACCGAAATGACTTTGCGGGTTCTCAGGGCCGGGAACCTGTGGTAGCCTCGCGGCGATGTGTGAGATTTTGTTTTTAAGTCGAGCTTTGGTGCCGATCTCCGTGGTCGCACTTACGTTACTTGTCTCCTGCTGTGAGAGTGATCCGCGGCCCCCTCCAGAAGCCACCGCTGGCATCTCAACCGTGCGGTCGGTCGTTGCGTCTGAGGAACTCATCCTGCAACTCAATCCGCGTCTCAAAACTCTAGCCGACAGTTTCCTGGAAGCTGGCAATCTGCGCGACGCTACAGGAGGCCTGTTTGCAAACAACATTTCCGTATTGGGGGTTCCCATTCCAGACTCAAGGAAGACTCACTCTCCACTCGAGCAATCGGAGATCACCTCCTTCTCAATGGCGATCGAAAATCCGCAAGACGAGATCGAACGGAAAGAACTGGAATTGTGGCGAGGTCTTACCGATCCAGGATCCCAGGTGATAACGGCAAAATTCTTCCTTATCAGTGGAAAATTCGAAGATGGGAACAGCAATTCCTTTGTCACTCCTTGTGGTTTCGAAGCTTTGGTAAAGACGACAGGGCGGGGGCAGTTGTCTTTAAATGCGGAACAGGAACTCACATGGTCTCGACAAGATGGTGAGTGGAGAATCTCCGGATGGAGGCAGAAGAGTTTCGACGGGTTGAAGACTTCGGCACTGTTCTTCGAAGATGTTCTCTCTTCTGCTATCCCAAACAAGGCGGATCGCGATCGAGCCACTATTTCGAAACATCAACAAATACTGATCGATAACTACTTCGGAGGAAAGCCAGCCCGTGTCCCGCGAGGTTACACGGACAAGCGATTCTTTCCGGACGCGGTAAACATTCATCCAGCCCTGTCGGTGGTGGATATCGATGGAGACGGCTGGGACGATCTTTACGTTTGTGTGCGCTGGGGTAAGAATATGCTGTTTCGCAACCAGGGAGACGGATCGTTTAAAGAGATGGCTTCGAACTTTGGGCTCGATATCGAGGGGCGATCAACCAGTGCAACCTTTGCTGATTTTGACAACGATGGAGACCCGGATCTGATGCTCGGCCGCAGTTTAGAGCGCAGCCAGTACCTGATTAATGCAGGAGGCAATTTCATTGAGGCATCATTTGGGAACATCGACGGTGAGTTGCCCTATCTGGTAACTTCAACCAGTGCGGCCGACTACAACGGTGACGGACTCCTAGACGTTTTCTTTTGTACCTATAGCCCTCTCGATATAACTACTCGCATCACTGGAAAGTCATCGGGAAAGCCGGAATGGGTGGAGAAGTTTCTGACTGAAGATGAAGCAACTGAAGTGAAGCAGCACTACGCGAAGTATCACGGATTCCTGGGTCAAGTCGGCCCTCCGAACGTTCTTCTAGTTAACAAGGGCGACGGCAAGTTTGCTCCCGCTGTTGAGTCGGATTCGCTGGCAGGCTACCGGAATACGTTCCAGGCAACCTGGAGCGATTTCGACAAGGACGGTGACCCCGATCTCTATGTGGCGAACGATTTCGCACTAGATAGTTTTTTCCGGAACGACGGAGAAGAAGGTTTTACGGACACTATCGCTACTTCCGGCAC
Organism: Verrucomicrobiales bacterium; assembly: GCA_051270635.1. Lineage (GTDB taxonomy): Bacteria > Verrucomicrobiota > Verrucomicrobiia > Verrucomicrobiales > DEV007 > JAGROY01. Next base: position 18,373 of record JBNMNB010000140.1, read on the forward strand.
GGGATGGATGGGCTTTGGCATGGGCGCAGCATTTGGCGACTACGACAACGATGGATGGCAGGATCTCTATGTTTCGAACATGTATTCCAAAGCTGGGCGACGAATCACCGCCCAAGTGCCCGGGATCGACGAGCGTATCGTCGCGGGCGCCGAGGGCAACTACCTGTTTCGCAACAAAGGCGTCGGCACTTTCGAACGCCGATCGGGGTTGAAGAAACCAGCGCTGCAAGTTGCCAATGCTGGCTGGTCGTGGGGAGGCCAGTTTGCTGATTTTGACAATGATGGATTTCTGGACCTTTACGTCTCAAGTGGATTCTACACGCCTCCAGAGGAAGTCAGTAACCATGTTGACTTGTGAAGTTGCCTCTGGCGTACGGTCGTGCGCTCGGACGAGAATTTACCCGCAAAGTTTCGAGATGAATCACAATGGATCATCGATCCTTCGACAGGGCAAAAGAAGCCGGAGTTCGAGCGATTCAACCTCTACGGAACCGAATTTCACAAACATCCCTACAGTGGTTACGAACGAAACAAACTTTACCTCAACAGCAACGGGCGCGACTTTCTGGATGTCTCTGGGATCTCAGGCGCCGACGACATTGCAGACAGCCGGACCTGGGTTCGGTGGGATTTCGACAAAGATGGTCGGACTGACATTGTTGTGGTGAATGCCAATCGACCACTTCTTAGCTGGTATCGAAATCAGTCGATCGAAGCGGGCCACCTTCGCGAATCCGGGTTCATAGCGCTTCAGTTTCAAGGCTCGAACCACGAGGCCGAAGCTGCTGACGGAAAGGTATCCCGTGATGGCTATGGAGCTCGAGTGGTTGTTGAGGCTGGCGGACTGCGGATGGAACGCGAGCACGTTTGCGGCGAGGGCTATGCAGCACAGAACAGCGCCACGATGATAGTGGGGATAGGAGACGCTTCAAAGGCTAACGTCACGGTGCACTGGCCGGGTGGCCAATCCTCTTCATCACCAATTACGCTCAACTCCGGCGATCTCGCCGTGTGCAGGCAAGGGCCTGATTCGCCTGAGGTATCGCGCTACGGCAGGTAGCATATGTAAGATCACATGGTGGCGCGGAGCTGAAGGAGGAAACTATGGCCGTAAGGTCAAAACACTATGCCGGACCGCGTTGTGTCCGAAAACTCGATTACAACAGGAGCTGCTGTCGTTTAATCACTTGGAGGTGCTCTGCTGAGGGGGTTTGGAAGTGCATTCGCCCCTCGAAACCGCAAGGATTTGGCCATGAATCTGATCAAATTGACATTGGTCTCGCTTGCGGGCTGGATGAACCGGCAGCAACAGGACGTCATCGATTACCTTCAAGAGGAAGTCAGAGTCCTGAAGGAACAGCAGGGGAGCAAGCGACCGAGATTTACGGATGACCAGCGAGCCCGGCTTGCTCGCAAAGCCAAGCGCATCAAATTTGG
>JBNMNB010000141.1:0-19796 GCA_051270635.1 Verrucomicrobiales bacterium
CAGAAGCTCAGAAGCTCAGAAGCTCAGAAGCTCAGAAGCTCAGAAGCTCAGAAGCTCAGAAGCTCAGAAGCTCAGAAGCTCAGAAGCTCAGAAGCTCAGAAGCTCAGAAGCTCAGAAGCACGAAGGAGTGCTCAATCTACGGATTCAGGAGATCCAACGGATACTTCATCCTCACGGTTTCCTCAAAATCAGCTTTCAATGATTTGCGTAAGCGTCTCTGTTCCTCTTGTTCGAGTTCTGCCTGGACCGAGTCAAAAGATCGCCGAATTGTCGGCTTGAGATCCATGAGCCCAACAAGAAAGACGCCCTCAGGCAGAGTGATCACAGGACTGATATTGCCGATTTCTTTGATATTGAATACGATCTTGGAAACGGCCTGCTTCCATCCAATGGCTCCGCCTTGCTCAAGCCAACCAATTACGCCGCCCTTGAACCGGGTGGCAGCATGTTCAGAGTGATCAATCGCAAGCACGGAAAATCCCTTGTCGGCAAACTCCGTCGAGTTGCTGCCGTCCAAGAACCATTGGCGCGCCTGGTTAAGTTTGTCTACGTAGGTCTGGGTCCTCACCGGATCCTTTCCAGGCTCAAGCCAGAGCACCGCGGCTCGACGCTTCTCGACAGACTGGAATCGCGCTGGCTGGGCATGATAGACCTCCCGAAGCCGATCTTCGGGAATGGCCCTTGTTTGCTCCTGCTGCTTTGGGTAAAGTGTGGTTTCCTTGAAACGAGCGCTTAGGAGACGCGCTAGTTCAGCGCGAACCACTGGGCCCTTGTCGAGGCCTTCATCAATCGCCGCTTGGGCGAGTCGCGCCGTTCTAGCAAGTTGCTCTAGAGCTCTCTCGCGTGTCGCTTCGTCGCTTCGTCCTCCGTGAGTCACTTTCAAGTGATGGTCGAGGTCGGCTTGATAAACCGTGATCGAGCCCACACGGAACAAGGCCCCCTCTTCTACGGGCGCCTGGTAGGATGTCTGAACGCTTCTTCGGTCGCAGCCAGAGAGTGTGGCGAGTATCAAGGCGCCCCACAAAGCCGCAGTCCGCAGGTTTTTCATCATCGTTTGCGGATCACTGCTTGGCTGGAACCACTTCCTCGGAACTCCCACATAAGGAGGCGGGTTTGCGAAGACGCTCGCGTTGCCTGAACACTAACGGCTTCGCCATTGGTCTGTGCTTGAGGTATCCCGTCGATGTAGAAGACGATTGACTCAAGGGTATCGTCCCCGTTGTGGGCGATGACTTCCATCTCAAAATCGATGCTCAAAGGGCCATCTAGTTCAGCAATGATACGGCTGGTGACGGGAACCTCGCTCGCTGTGCTCACCAGATCGCCTGTAGATTGGTCTGTGTTCCAACCACCATTGCCAGCCTGGCCAAACTTGGACGAACCTGTCAGCTGTGCGATGCCAGTAATGGCTAGTATGCCAGGGTCCAGCACTGGGCTCACGCGATAGAAACGGTTCGAGTCGTTGGCTGACAACCGCTGACCCTTGAGCTTGAGACCAAGAGAATCAATCGATTCATCGAAGGCGGCGCTGTCGTCAGCCCACGCCCATAAACCGTTAGACGCTTCTATCTTCCAGCGGATGTCTGCCGTCTTTGTGATCCCCTTCACCGTGATCTCTGGTCGGCCATCGACAAGTCTAAAGCCGATCTTATGGTCATCACGAGTGCTCGGCGAAGCTTGAGCCGCCGCATAGGACCAAAGGTAAGGCTGGAGGGATTGCGAATCGTGAATGAAGTCGGTCAGACTAGCGGAAGCTGTATTGGTGGTCTCTTTGAGCCACTGATCGAAACCAGCGCCATTGGCATCCTCGACCGTCGCCGCTGCATAGAGGACGACTTCGTGCGGATTGCCCAGTTGGTAGAGATCCTTCGATTTAAGCTGCAGCAGGATGGTCTTGGCGCCGCCAGTAAGACCTTCAGAACGAGCGCTGATCTGCACTTCGCTTGATGCGATGCCAGCGGGAATGGTGATGCTGCTAGGGACTTCGTCGATGTGAAGACCTTCCTTGGCTGTGCCACCCAGATTGAGTTCGATCTCCAGGTTCTGAGAAAGATCGCCATCACGATGGACGCGCAACCTGGCGGGTTGCTCACCGGCAGCAATGGCAATGGCTTGGAGCTTCTCGAGCCAGACGATGGGACTGTCGGTGATCGACTGCTGAATCCCGTTGCTGGCAATCGAGTACTTGTGGTGTGGGAGCGCTTCAAATTTCCACGTTTCGACACCTTCAGATTGGAGATCTGGAATAGGTCTGAGTGTGAGGGTCTTGCTGGTCTCGCCGCGAGCGAAGTTCACCACCGAGCGGCGGTCTGCAGTTTCGCTGGCTCCAGTGGTTACGAAGTCGCTGCTGTGAGCATCTTCAAAGAAGCCCAACTGAACGTCGAGCGCGGCCACAACACCTTCACCACTGCGAGTGATCTCAACCGTGATTGGCTGATCAAGGCTCTCTAGAGTAGGTGTTAGTGAGGGTTCTGATAGGAGGGTTAACTGAATTTCGGTGGGGATGTGCAGCCCGCCCATGCGGAGGCGGTCTTCGACGATGAGTTGGATCAACTGGGTCTCGCTCATGACGATGTCTTGCAGTAATATCTCCTGATCTTCGCCGTCTGGTCGCTGCAGAAGGAGGACACTATCGTTGCCCTCGATGCGGGTGGAGACGAATTGTCGCGCATCGCCTGTTTTACCCCAGAAATGCGCTGAGAAATCGATGATATCCTTCTCGAAATCGAAATCGGTGATCACATCGCGGCCGGTATCAATCTCACCAAAGACGAAACGATCTGCCCCAAGCCCGCCGGTGAGCACGTCCCTCCCCGGACCTCCCGAGAGGATGTCGTTCTGCGGACCTCCACCAAGTGAATCATCCCCATGCCCACCACGGATGATATGACGGCTCTTTCCAGTCGCAGCAAGCGTGATCACTTTCAACTCAGTGCTTAGATCCCAGATGATCGCTCTCCGCCACTTCGACTCCAAGTAATCATGGACGTCGCGAAGCTTCTGTTCGGGGAGGGCAGTTGGGAAGACGATCAGTTCATGGAGCTGACCACCGAAGCCTTCCGTCACCGTCTGAGTCCGATCCGTCACAAGGCGGCGTGCACCTAGAGTCGCCAACACGGGGTCAATGTCAGTGGCTGCGATACTCTCGCCATCGTAGGAAAGACCAACGATGTTCTGTCCCACATCAGCTTCCCGGCGAAAGATGGACGTTATGGTCTCTCCGTTAGTGTTCTCGTAGCCTCGAACGGCCACGCCATCCATCTGATAGATAGGCGCCCCGGGGTAGGGGATAGCCTGAGTCGTTGGGGAAAGCTGTAGGAAACCACGGTTCGTGGAGAACAGGGTCTGAGGATGATCGGAGGACGATGCCGCACGGTAGGCCGCCAAGACGGTATGAGCCCCGCCGGACACAGCGTCCTCTTGAATGAAAAGATGGGCGCGCTCCGAGGCCGCGAAGTCGATCGAGTGATCCCTCATCAGCGGACGATAGTCTGCTAGAGGTTGTATGGCGTGACGATCGTTTCCCGAACGATCTGCCCAGTGATCGATCGCTCCTCCAGTGTCTGCCAAATCCATCCCATCGAGCCAAAGAGTGGCCTCGCTGCCATCAACGGCCGCAGCCCTGACAACTTTCACGAGCACCTGTCCGCTGACGTCTTCGCCGCCAGCACTCCAGCGCACAGGCAGGAGAAATTCATCTACTCCACGATCGAGGTGCGTCAGCGTTAGCCTTCCGGACTGGAGGTCCGTTAGTGAAAACCGTCGAGACTCGGCATGAGCGGTCGGGACGCCATCCATCTTAAAGTCAAAGCCGTTGCTTCCAATGCCCGTAAGGGTGACCTCCAACTCGATTTCTGCAGAGGGGGTGTCTGAATCGAGAAACTGGAGATAAACGCCAGCGACGCCCAATTCAGGCACCAAGAGCTCCTTCGTAGTCAGCTGCGGCGCTCGATTGCTTAAGGTTGGATCGCTGCCCCGTTGATACTCATCGAGGTTCGACCAACCATCCGCATCGATATCGTCTTTAGAGTCGTTCGGATTGTTTGGGTCGAGATCGTGCAAGCGCTCCCACCAGTCAGGCAGAAGATCGCCGTCCTCGTCTGTATCGTCTCCACCCACGATCAAGTCGAGGCGACGCTGTGTGGCGCGGCTGGCAAAGTTGAGAGCGTAGAGTTCCCTACTTCCATCTGGCAGCAACGCTTGACGTCCGTTGACTGAGATATCTTGAAGTTGGAAATCAGTATGCTGAGAGCCGATCGCCAGGTAGGCCGCCTTCTGTCTGGCGTCGGGAAGATATTTTAAAGGGACTTTCAATGCGTAAGAGAACGGCTTCGAGTCATCCACGCCCGTGGGTCTAAGCTGAGTGGAAAGAGTGACCGCATTCGCCGTGTCCATCGGGTCGATGAAAGTCATTTCCAGCTTGCCAGTTTGCAGGAGAACGGTCTGAGCACCACTCACTTGCTGCACCTCGCCATAGAACAAGACGTCGGCGTCGGTGAAACCTTCACTCAAAGCTACGGTACACGAGAACAACGCCCAGAGCGCGGCGATGACCGTCGAAGCGGCGAATGTGGTTTTGAGAGTATACTTGTTCATTACTGTCCTTCGTGGGTGTATGTCAGGAACTGCAGTCTGATGTCCGAGACCGTTTCGGCGAAACTGGTCAATCCGGTCAGAGGATCTGCATGAAGGCTGGCTCCTGGGATGATGAGGAGCCACTGGGAGTTCCACACAGAACGGCTAATGAGTCGCGTATCGAGAATCAACTCGCTGTCATCGGCCTCCGGGTCGCCGTTGTCGTGATACATGCGGAAATCACCGTGGCGGCGCAACTGACCAAACTGACCATCAACGCCATCGAGGGTAGGGATGTATCCGGGTGCGCTCAGTTGGCTTTGATTGATTATAAAGGGAGTGGGAACCCGCTGTTCAACAATCTTCCACAGCCGTGTTGTCGGTTGAGTCGCTGACGACGTCCGCAGGTAGTCGTTCCCGACGGGCACCAAGTAGGCTCGTGGAGTGGTCGCAAGCCCGGCCGCATTGTAGTTCTCTAGCCAAACCCCAAACCCACGTATCTTCGTGGCGAAGTTCGCCGTGCTATACTTATGATCGCCTGGAACTAGCGCTTTGCCGAAGAAATTTACGCCATTGTTGATCTCGGTGCTGAAACGAATCACGAGACCTGGTTGCGGCCCGTCTTCAGGCTCGGAGAACGGTCGACAGTAGCGGACAAACTCCGCCATGCGGTTCAGGTCGGGGACGATCCGCGCCTTGAGAGCATCCTCCCATCGATCATCGCTACCCGAGGCCTGAACAATGGCAGCCTGAGTCGCTGATGTGGCCAAGAGGGCTCTTTGTGAAGGACTGAGAAGCTGATCGCGATCCAATGGATCCACGTCGACAAGCGCCTGGATCTCAGAATCTAGCATACCAACACGGAACAGCTCGCGGCGAAGCGAAATCTTCTCGATCTCCTGCTGTGGATTCTCAATGCCCAGCTGCCCCTTGAGCACCTTGAAGTTGCCGTTTAGCTGGTTAAGGATCTCGGCTAGACCTCCTTGCCCTGCTTGTGGTTTACCATCACTCCATAGCCCGAGCTGACGCTGCTTGATGATTCGGTTGAAGAATTCGCCCGGTGCGGCGGGATTTCCTGGATCAAGGCTAGTCTCATAGTCGTAGGCTCTCGCCGCCAACCAAACATAGCGAGATGCATGGTTGAAGGCAGTCTGGTACTTTGCCATCGCTTCATTGCGCGTCAGGCGGAAGATCATGTCCTGGTAACGATTCTTCTGTGTTTTAGAAGCGAGCACTTTGTTAAAGGCTTCCCGCTCCCGCAAGAGACGGAACCCCTCCGCTTGGGCGGTGAAGTAGTCCTGTCGTCCGAACTCAAGATCCTGTAGAGCCAAGCCAATGGTGTCTCGCTTTGGTTGGTCTCCGCCTGACAGGTTGGCTAGTTCCTCGATGAGCCCTTCGAGTTCCGAGACTTTCTCAAGCCGCCCGATGTCAACTTCCAGATCGGCGATTAGCTCATCTCGGAGCAGTTCAGAAGCGGCAGCCAAAGCGTTGACCACGGCCTTTCCTTGGGCACCCAAGAAGGCGGTCGCCTCCGTCGCAGCAGTGATCGTGCCACGAGCAGCAAACGTAAGATCGTTAGAAAATCCGTTCACTTTGGGAGCCAGTTCCAACGCGACTTCTTGCGCTGAACCCGCGGTTCGCTCTATGGTCGTTGCGATATCCGCTGCCGCATTGAACGCAACTAACGCAACATTAAAGCCTCGGCGGATATCCTTGATAGTGCCGCTGATACCAACACGTTTCTCGTAGATCCTCAGTTCGCTGAGCAGTCGCTCTGTCTTCAACTCCCAATCTTGAAGGAATCCAATGTAGTCCGCTACGGCTTCATCGAGGGAGATCTCTGCCACGAGCATCTCCTCGAGCGCCCGTTGAATTTTACCATAGCTGGTACGTTGTCCCCACCCTTCTAGCGCTACGAATCCAAAGTTCGAAGCGGTGTCATACGGGATACTAAGATTGAGACTCTCGGGTTCCAGTTGGTAAACATTCCCTCCTAAGAAGGTCTTAAAGGCCTGCTGAAGTGGCACGGTACCATTGCCATCAAAAACCTGACTATAGAGTTTAGTCATCGTGGGATTGTCCATGATGCCTTGCCCACGAAGATAGACGTTGTTGAAGTTTACCGTCTTCGTGTCGGTTGCATTCCCTGCCTGGGGAACGATATCAGAAATCTTGATCCGATCGAGGTAGGCGAAGAAGAGAGTGTCAGGCCCTTCGTAGCCCTCAGGATATGCTTTCCCAAAGCCGATCGTCCCCGGATACGGCCGCCCGAAGATTTCGATGAGGCGATTCCGATAGTCGAGATCCTGACGAATGGACTCCACGATCGTTTCTTCCGTGTCGTCCCCAATCAATCGCAGTTTGTTGCCAGCCTGCGTGGCAAATTGCAGAGTCGCGATCGCATTGCCGCTCGCAGTGACTGCTCGTTCATAGATCTGCTCGAAATGAGTCTTTCTTCCCCCGGCGCCACCGTCGATTACTTGCGGGTTAATATCGAAGGTGATGGCATTCGAGTCAAACCCGAGCGGATTCATCCCGCCATTGGCCTCGTCCATGGCCATCTGTATTTCATGAAGTCCACCCGCTATTTCGCCGATCTCATCGATAGCTCCAAGGCGGTCAAGACGGTCGAGATTCTCCGGATCGTCGATCGGGCTGGCGGCGGCGGCCTTGTCGGGGAGCAACGCGTTGGCCACTGCCCAGTCGAAATAGGCAGCTTGTCCTGTACGGTGCGCCCACTCGGAGACACCCCAGGCACGGGCCGGATCGGCGCCATCGGTATAGCCTTGCCACTGTCCACTGGGATCCTGAGTGTAGTTCAGACGATAGGTGGCCCGCACGATGTCGCGCCCAGCACGGGCCTTTCCGCTTGCGAGTCTAGCAAAGGTCTTTTCATCGAGGAAGTCCACTTCCAGAACGTTGTCCATCAGGGCGTAGAGCTCCGCTCGAGTCGTCCAACTGAAGTTGGGGTGCTGGAGTAAAGCGTAGTGCATGCGCACAGCACGGACGGAGTGCCCCCAAGCATCGCCGTGCCCTTGCGGATAGAGTGTACGGGCGTCATCTTCATCAATGAAGCCGTCAACGTTGGTGTCATAGATGTTGTAATTGACGTTATAAGCAGCTTCGCCCAGCCCCTTCGCATAGTTCCAGAACAGACGGTTGAAGACCGGATAGCTCTTCCGGAAATCAGTGCCGCGCAGGAGGGCGAGTTCCTCATGCAACAGATCGGGTTCAAGGTTCTGGAAAGCGTGCGTGTATGAGGCGACGCTGGCCAGTCCGCTGTCTGCAGGCACCGCAATGGTAGAGTCCTGCGCGTCGCTGTAGGCCTCTCGGGCCAGCAGTTCGTAAAGAACCGAGAGCCGAGTGGCCGCCAAGAGCAGGGCCTGATTGATCCCATCCGTGCTCACCGGATTCGTCGAGTTGTCGATGGACAGCTCTCTCGCGCGCTCTAAAACAGTCTCATAAAGTTCAATGAGCCCCGTGTTCTCGATGACATTCTTATCCGAATTGAGCGCCACCTTGCCAGCAAATGGCGGCCCAGCGATCTGGATCTGGCTGGTGTAACTGGCAGGGCTTTCATTGTTAAAAAAGTCGTTGTAGCGGGCCTCATAGGGATTGATGCGATCTAACACCCGTTTCACCCACCCCATCAAGAGCTGTGGAATGTAGCGCTTGCTGCCGTCGGCTTGGAGTTGCGGGGAATTCGCCGCGCCCGCCCACTGGAATGGCGCTGGGCCAACAGGTGCGACCGTTCCTGGTCTCCAAGTAACCGGCGCGTTCGTGAACTCGAACGGAACCAGCTTCCAGTTCGCCTCGTCGATGTGCCGATATCGCATTAGCACCAACTTATCGGCAAGAATAACATCTGGTCGGCCTTCGAAGACGATGCTGTGTAGACCAAGATGCTTTGCCTCTTCTGCCGTCACCCCAAGAACGGCGAGCTCTCCGGCCGTTTTCGGAACTTTCGGCTCGGGAATGTACTGCTGCCAAAGCGAGCGCTCACTAGCATCCGTCTCCGCCAGCGAGCCGTCGGCGAGAACCTCTTCCGCCACCACGTCAAGAGGCGCCGCATCGCGGATCCACCACTCGTAGTAAAGGTCGCTCGTGTTGCCACCGAACTCTCCATTGTGCTGAAGCGTGATCCGCTCGCTGAAGGCGTCGGCCGCTTCGATCGCCGTGATCGCGCCACGGTACCGGTCAGGAATGATCTCGATAATATGGAGTGTAATAGGAGCTCCATCGAGCTCGCTGCGGTTGTTCTCCACAATGGTACAATAGAGAGATTCTGTTGGATTCTTCGTCAGGAGCCCAGGCGCGGGAACGAGAGCGCCGCCGACACCGAAGCTGTCTAGGTGCACGAAATTTGGGAAAGCCGTGGAGGCAGCACCGCTTAGATCCGAGCGCCAGAACTCAATCAGGTCGGGTGAGTAGCCAGAAGGTGCATTCACAACCCCTGCGAGATAGTCAGGATTGGTTGTGCTAGGAAGAACACCGTTGTTCACCATTTCAGGGTTCTGTGAGTCAAAGAAGATAGCCTCTGTCGCCGCCAGCCACTCTGGAGTGCCCGCGAGGAACTTTAGACGATTGTACTCATCCACGGTCATCACGTTTGGCTCCAGAATATTGAGAGGATCCGGCCCTGCCGTGAGGTCGGGATCCCCGCTCTCCTTCTCATTGAGCCGGCCTCGGAAGACGAGTTTCTGCTCGAGCGAGTCGAAGTAGATCCGCTTCTGCAACGACCCTGGCAGTTCCTTAAAATACCAGCGTTCCGCCACAATGAATATTCTATCGACAGCAGCTGGAGTGAACCCGGCCGCCTCCATGTCCGCCGTCGTGAAGTCACGTTCCCTCCGGTCAAGCGGACGAGTGATGCGCACAGACGTCTGATCAAGAGCGTAGCGAACAGCATTCCCCGTGCCCAGCAGCATACTTGGGGTCGCGCTATCATAGACAACCTCGGCGGCAGCCATGGCTAAGACGGCGGGTAACCCGTTAGAACCGGGATTCTCATTGAAAAACTCTCCGCCTTGGTAGGTCAGCGTTTCGCCCCGTTTCAGCTTGGGATAGTCCGTCCGCCAGAACGTGTCATAGACCACTTTCACCGGTTCGAGATCTATTCCGAGCCCCGTGAACGTGGTCCCATTGTCTGGGAGCCAGGCCACCGGAGTGCCAACTGCCGGAGTGCTTTTCAGATGGAAATCGCTTCGGAATGGGTAGAAGAACTGGTGGAAGAACCGCCCGTCTCCAGAGACGATCCAGGCATTGAGATTGACGTCTCGCCAAAGCGTCCGCTGGCTTCGACCGTTGATCTGAACGTTCTTCCCCCGCGCATCTTCCATCGCCGTGTTGCCGATGATCAGATTCAATGGATAGGGCGGGATGAGCAGATCTCCCGCGAAAGCTGGGTAGTTAAACGTGTAGGAGAAATCATAGGCACCCGTTGGATCCATGGTCAGAAACCGATCCTCAGGATTGGGCTCGCTTTCGTAGGCGAGACCTGCGGTTGCCGAGACCATGGCATCCGTTGGTCGAGGAAACGCGATCGCTCCATCACGAGTTTTAAAGACTTTGTATGCCGCCATCTCCGGCCCACCCGTCACAATGTTAGTGGCCTGCACCAACACCCACGGATCAGAAGTATAGCCGTTTCCAGTAGTGACATTGATGTCCCTCTGCAGAGCGAAGGCGGCGGGAGCCGCTTCGTTGGCCAAGTCTTCACCCGACTCTTTTAACTTAAGCGCAGCTCGATTGCCACTCGCCACGATGGCATGCTCCTCATTTGGATTGTAGCCAGCCTCGTTCCGATTCGGCTGATTGTAGATCGCGAGGTCGGCATACTCCTCTCCACGAAAAACCTTCTGCACACCACCGACCCGGTTGACACCCTCTGACCCCACACGACTCGCAATGTAGATTGCCTTGTCTTTGTGCGGTCCGTTCGTCGGATAAACAACTTCGTCATAGGCGACTTCACGATAAGGCCAAGCCACATTAGGGTGAGAGATGGCATCTTGGAGAAACGGATTCTCATAGTAGGCGATTTCAAGCCTTCGCGTCGAATTCTCAGGGAACAAGAGGCCGTGGTTCACGGGAAAGACCGGGCCCCACTCACCGACTTCAGCACTGCGATCATAGAGAGACGCGTTGTAATTTGAAATCTCGTTTAGAATATAACCGCTCCCATCGAAACCGGCATCGTCTAGCGGGCTCACCAGACGGGTCGCGACTTCTTGGATTGCGTGCCTCACCCACTCATCACCCCCAGCTGCAGGCCCCAGGCCAAAGGATGTTAGGTCGCCTCCGCTGGCAAAGGAAACAACACCTGTGCCAGGGTCCGATGGCGCGGATTCAAAATCAAAGACCATGGACGGACCATTCCCGCGAAGTTGAGCCACTCGATTCTCACGCAATGCTCTAACTTCATTCTGGCCGAGATAGCCATCATCAAGACTGGGGACGTTGTCAAACAAGCGCAACTGATCTAGGAGTAACTGGCTGTCTGTCAGGGCGCCCAAGCCGAGTGTTAGACCATTCGCATCGAAGGCTGGACTCGTGTCAAAATCGGAGTTCTGCCCAGGCACCATGAGCTGACCATCCTCGCTGAGCACGCCATCGGCGTAGAATCCGAGAACCGTGAGCGAAGTAGCGAAGAAGGACTCCGTATTGACGTGAACCGTGTAGTGAGTCCAACCGGATCCAGCAATCGACACGGGATGCTCTGACTGAAGTCCAAAGTAGTTCGCGCTTATGGTCGCATTGACAGGATCAAGCAACACCTCCAATTTCCCTGCCCCCGTGCTGAGGACAGTAACAGGAGCATCAGTCGGCTTCAGGTTTTTCGTGTTGAGCCAGAAATCGATCACGAAATCTTCTCCGAGACTAAGCAAAGCAGGGAAATTTACTCGTGACACAATGCCCACCACACCGTTTCTTGCGTTACCGCCACCGAGTAGGAAACCGCGACGGCCTAGAGGGGTCATCGGAGAATCGGGAATGATTGGGGACACCGGAGTGGAATTCACCACTCGGACAGCGAGGTTCTCGTCGGCAAGATTGCCGTCTGCGATTTCGTCAGGATTCGGGCGGAAGCTGTAGAGAAGCACGCTCCGGCCACTGCCCGCCGAGTTAAACGGGACGCCAGACGTGGCCGAGTCGGCAGAGGCGGCTGTTCCATTATCGGCGAAGGTAAGCTCTTGAAAGCTCCATCGATCCGTAGCGCTTGGATCGAGTTGCGTGGGGGGGCTTCGGTCGCCCGAGTCGTAATGGTGCCGATAATGAGCGGCAGGAGAGGCTGAAAAACGAGCATCGACATCTGCTAGACGAATCTTTCTCACATAATCCGGAGAAATGCCTTCTCGGGAACCATCAGGCAATTCTCTTTCAGAGCTTAAATCAACGTCGCTCGCTGGGTAACCCGAAACGATCTCAATCTTGTAACGGGTCGAGCCGTCAATGCTATCAGGCCAAAGCACTTCGTAGGTGCCTGGCTGCACGGGCAATAGTCTACTGCCTAACTGATCCCAGCGCAGCGGACTCCCGACTCCTGACCCGTTAGGCCGTTGGCCAATCGTTAGGACGCCACTAGTGTCAGGCCCGATGGTACCCGTGCGTAGCACGCCTCCCTCACAGAGTGGTGGGGTCAACTGAAAATTCGGATTCAGAGCATCAAAGGACTGGCCAAGAGGGATCTCTGCTCGAAACGTCGTCGGCACATAGACGAAATGAACGCTCGATGGAGCCGTGGCCGTCGTCTCTACCACTCGCGCTACCCGGCGGCGCGCTTGCGCATCAATAAGAAACGTATCGGTATAGTTCGAGAGATCGCGTCCAAACGCTTGAAGATCGCCCGAGGGTTCCGCATCGAAATCCCTCAGCGTGAAACATCGATCAAAGGTCCGGTAGAAACTGCCGGTCTCCACCCGCCGATCCAGTGGGATCCAAATGTCCGTGTTCCTGCCGTTCGCTGAGACCTCCTCCTCGACCACACTACCACCTTCATCATAATAGCGAACGAACGCCTGCCCGTCGAAATCGTTGGCTCCATTTTCGAGCTGCCCCCCAACCGCGTCGAAGCGATAGCGCACCTGCCCTTCCCACAGCGTTCGCACGCGTAGCCAGTCATCAATGATGACATTCTCGGTGGCGACTCTGTTTCCGATCGCGCTAAACGGCACCGGGCCTTTGTCAGTCCGGATTACTTCTCGGGCTTCAGGAGGAAATGGGACCACATCGATAAAGACTGGCTGTTGCCCCAACAATGTCGGGTCTGAGGTGTTGGAGTAACGTGGCCGACGATCAAAATCGAACGAAGTAATGAGGCTCCCCACTCCTACGCGATCACCAGCTGCATGGCTGGCACGCTGGGCTTTACTGGCGATTCCGTTCCAGACGGCCAGATCTTTTACCCCTCCTTCCAACTCTTCTTCCAAGGGATTCGCACCAAACAGGTCGGTGACACTCGCCGGAAGATATCGAGCAAAGCCGACATTCACTTCGTTATATTCCGTAAATATGTTATTCGGTCCAGGACGAACCAGTCCCGGAGCTCTCAGAACAGAGTAGATGGGATTGAGTTCTAGGGAATTCGCGACCTCGACACCATCTCTGTAGATTCGAATCTGCTTCTTGGATACTGTGAGTGTTAGCCCGATCCATGGCGATCTAGTCCCTGGCGCACCAATAGGAAGTGTCCTATCAATAAGCGTCACCGTTTGCGCCGCAGCATCGAGAGTGTAGTCCACATTGATCCTTGCCAAATCGCGAGGGGAGGCACCAAAGAAACCCTCTGGGCGATCCGTCGCAATTATATCAATTTGAGAGTCCTCATCAAACGGGAACGGCAACACAAAAGTCTGCGTCTCCGAAACAATCGGGGGTGATACCCACTCGGGAAAATCAAAGTCTATCGCCCAGTGATGCCAGCCCAAATCGACCAATGCAGAGGGCAAGGAAACCAACTCGAGATAACTGGCTCCAGATTCGGTTATCTCCTCGGCGAACAATTGCCCATCGGGCCGCACTCCAAACGTCATTGAATTCCTCTGGCGCCATTCCCCGTCGGGATTTTCGAGTGTTTTCCTTAGAGGGAAGCTAACAGTGTCGTTGTTGAGAAACTGAAAAAAGACCTGATCTCGCTTATTGTCGAGTTTTCTGTCAATCTTCCCCCACCAGGCAACCGTTGTGCTCGAATCTACAAATGGGAGAGGACGCCCCTCCCCGTAGCCGGCACCAGGAGCATGATCCTTCCCGCCGAACTTCCAATAACGCTCATTCAGAGGCGGCACCGGAGCCGGGCTCGTTTGGATATTCTGCAACTCGTAACCGCTGGCCGAATAGCGAAATCCCGCATCATCCCCACCAGGAATATCAGCACCCGCCGTGCGATCGACAGACGCTGAGAACTGAGTGTTCTTAGGCACCCATTGCCTTCCTAGCACCGGCGAAGGATTTCCGAAAGCATTCCCAGTGATGGCCGCTCCGCCGGTGGTGGCGGCTTCAAAAAAGACGGCGTATTCCAGCGCCCATTTCCACACCACCGTGGTATCCTCAACAATCGTCTTCACAAAAGACAATTTGGTTCCGGTGATCGTCGTTCCTTGAACGGTCGCACCATTGACAACAGGACCGACGATTCTGGCTCGGTAGTAGGCAACTTTGGAATCGTCAGGATTGTCGACGTTACCGATGTCATCAAGCTCCTCAAAATTCCGATTGAGGTAGATAAACTCAGGAGCATCGAACACCAGGGCTGTCTGAGTATCGACGGTGATGGTGCTTGCTCGCGGAGTGATTCGCTCTCTTCCAAATTCGCTTTGGACAGTAACCTCTACCGCTTGCGCAGGTGTAGAGAGCCATGCGACGCTGGCGAAGACGAGGCCGATCAGAACTTTTCTATAACAATCGGAGTGCATGGTGATTAAGGTGCAGCATCAAGGGTGGCGACGGGGCTGACGCGACGCAGTTCGATCTTGCCGGTTAGAGTCAGGTCGCTTTTGATAAGCCCCTTGATAGTCTCTCGGTACGATCCTAACAGAAGATCGGGTATCGTTTGCGCGGCGTCGAAGACAATAGTGAGTTCACGTGTGATCTGTGGACCTCGAGAGTTACTTTGATGGAAGGCATGCCGGAACGGGTTGCTGCGGTGAAAGGGATCCAGGGTGAGGGTGCCTCCCTTGGTGCGCACCGTTTTCCCGGCTCCGATGGCCCCATCGACGGCAAGACTCAGGGCGTAACTTTCCTTGAGAGTAGGTGGCCGAATGGCGCGAAAGAGCAGATAGGAATCAATTCCGGTCTGCGTGACGGCTGCGCGGGTTTGATAGAGACCGGCACCGGATGCCCACGTTGTCGACGGATCCCTCGATTCGGCCACGATCATGTCAACCAAGTCGCCTGCGCCGCTACTCTGAGAAACGATGTCTGTTCTACGAGGCATATCATAACTGACGGCTTCGATGCGAACGCCGACACGCTTGCCATCGCGTTCCTGAATACCTTCAAAGAACGGAATCTTCGCTTGATCGACGATTAATACCGTCTCTGGAGCAATGGCAGGATCGGCCGTCTTCGTCTGCATGATCGTCACCCGCGAAAGAAGCGAGACGGCGCCAGTGGCGTCAGAATGAAAGAGAACGCGTAGAGGGGCGGAACCTGCCGTGGGACGAATAGGCGCCCCGATTTCAACAATGCTAGTGACAGCATTGATGCTCACTTTACCGACCCATAGTCCCGCGACTCTGTCGACGACAGAGTCCGGCAGAAGATCGTCAGGGAGTTGGAGACTGTTGTTCTGAGCCGAGACGGGCAACCAGAATTGGCCCCCCGGAACGCCAGTGGTCAGGCGGTAAACATTGGTCCGACCGACCGATCCCGTGGACCAATTGCGCAAGGCTCCGACGGTGAGAATTGCATTCGAGTTTGAAGCCACCGTTTCTCCCAAAGGAGCACTCTGGCCGTCTCCAGGAGTCGAATCGATCTGATTGCCTCGCACGTAGGAAAGACTATCGGTGGCTGGTCGCACCACATGCAATGCCAGGTCTCCAGCTCCGGGATCAGCCGTGATCAATTCAAGCGCGGGCACCGCAGTCGTGGCACCCAAATTGGAAAAGACGAGCTCCTCGACATCGAGCACGAGCGCATCATTGCCGGAATCGACTGTCACGGCGTCTTCGGGGCCTCCGAAACTAAGCGCTCCCGAAATGGCGAGGTCGAAATCGAGAGCCACTGGGCCCATGTAATCGGACTGGCCACTGCAGAAGATCCAATAGGCCGTGTCGCTTCCAATCGGTGCCCCAGGCCCGACGACCGCCCAGTTCCCATTAGCAGCAAGAGAGAAAATCTTCCCCACAGGGTGAGCGCCACGGGACGGAGCAAAGAAGTCTTGGAACGAAATCGTCCCATTGATGCCAAATCCAACCAAATTATAGCGGTCGGGGGTCCACGTTGGTCGTGAGAAACGTACCTCGCCCTCCAATGAAAACTGCAATGGGGCATTGGCCTCGATCAGGTACGCTCGGTTTCCCGTGACGGCGACAAGGTCGTCTCCAATTCCCGCCGGGCGATGCCACTGCTCCCAGCCGGCCTGGTTAAACGTGCCCACATTCGTGGGATCAGACGCAAAAAACTCTGCTAAACCAACCAATGGCTTGGGGCTCGCCACTGTGACGACGCCAATAGGAAAAACATCCTCTGGGGCCCGGGGAAGCCCGGCTTGGGGATCGCCCGCCGGGTAGTTAGGTTCCACTTCTAGCCAAACCGCATTCCAGCCCGCCACGAGACTGATGTCCTGTGAACCGGTTTGCGCCGAGGCCGTTGGGAGAAAGACTGCGAGGAGCAGGGCGAATCCGCCAACGATGCTGAGATGATTGATGTTCATCGGTTAGAACAGGGTAACGGTCACACGTATGAAAATCCGGAGGTCACTTGCCAGGGAGGCATCGATCACGCTAGAGGCAATTGTCGCGACGACATTTTCGGTCGGGCCTCCAGCTTGCCCTACTAGGACGATTTCTGTAATGCCATCCACTCTCCATACATCTCGGTCAGTCGACCATTCGACGCGGTAAGTAAGCCCAGTGCCGCCGACGCGTCGGGGATAGGTGACCGTGGCAGAGCCATCAGCCTCACGAGTTAAGATGGTCGGGTTTCCAGAGATTGTGTTAGGATCTAGACCAAATGCATACTCTTGGAGATTGTCAAAGGCGTCGCCATCAGGATTGGCCGTTAGGCCAGCGATCTGCGGATCGTTCGCGTCTCCCCCAAACACGTCCATGGCCCAGGTATCCACGGATGCCTCGGCCGTGGTGAATGATTCTCCCGTTGATTGGATCGATCCGTCAGAAGCGACCGCCCTGACATAATACTCTGTGCTTGTCATTAAGCCAAGGGGCGCAAAGTCGATCACCGAGCTGAAGGCCTGCCCAAACTGATCAGCCGTTCCAAGTGAGCCCGGGACGCCCAGTGGATCACCTAGCCGCCGGATGCGGTGGTTTCGCTCATCGGCAATGATGAGCGCCCCATCGGAAGCCACCGTGAGATCCGTTGGACAGTTGAACTGAGCGCCAGCAACGCCCGTAATCCCATCGACAAAGCCCGCTGCCCCCGTTCCGGCAAGCGTCGATACTGACCACACACCCAAGAAGCCGCTCGGAGGCCTGGTGACTTTTCTGATGGCGTGGTTTCCAAGGTCAGCGACCACCAAATTATCGGCGGCGTCGAGCGCGACTCCGGTCGGATTATTGAATAAGGCGAGGGTCGCCGGCCTTTGAGGAGTGGCCACGCCATCGGTGAAACCAGCCGAGAATCCCGCTGCGGTCGTGACCTGATCACTCACTGAAATTCGGCGAATGCGATGATTCTCCCTATCGGCCACGAACAGATCTCCCACCGAATCGAACGCCACATCGAAAGGGGACGAAAACTGGGCATTTAAACGACTTCCTTCTAATAAACCGCTAATTCCAATCCCAGCAAACGTGGAGACGGCACCATTCGGGCTGACTTTCCGAATGCGATGGTTCGATGAATCGGCCACGTAGATGTTTCCGCTCGAATCGAGAGTCAGGCCGTAGGGCAGGCGGAACTGAGCGAATGCGCCAATGCCATTCATGAATCCTGCTCGTCCCGAACCCGCTACCGTAATCACGGTCCACGGAAGGCCTGGCGCTTCAGGACGTGAGAGCTTGCGAATCGAATGATTGAGTGTGTCTGAAACGTAGAGGTTGTTGTCAGGGCCAACGGCAATGCTAGACGGAAACTTGAATTCCGCCTCGGTTCCGGCGCCGTCGACGAATCCGAATTCTCCGTTCCCTGCAATGGTGCTGACCTCACCTTGTGGCGAGATCATCCGGATCCTCTGATTTACCGGATCTGTCACGAAAAGAAACCCTGCCGAATCCTCGGCCACACCAGAGGGGAGGTTGAACGATGCGCTCGTCGCAGGACCATCCGCATCCCCAGCCACGCCCGCGCCTGCGATCGTGCCCACCGTCCGCTGGAATACTGGGCTGACCGAAATCTGAAATTCCACTCCGCCCGCTGCCAGATCAGGTTGAAGAATACTGGAGTAAAGCGATAGACCTTCGGGCCGATACTCACCATTACCGCTTTCGAACGCGCCGAGATCTAACCCTGCGCCAAGCATGCGAGGGAAGCTCCGCTGGTCCGTCAGCGTCGTATCTCCTGTCAAAACCCCTGCATTCCTCGCCGGACTGCCGACTAGCAGAGCCATGGACTGTGTTGGACCGCCAAAGTCATCGAGCAGTGCCAGATTGGCATCGAGAGGACTCGCCGCGTTTCCGGCCAGCGGACCTACCGGAAAAACAGTCTCGACCGAAGTGTGATCGCCAATCAGATTCGCGCTGATGGAAGTGACCTCGGTCGTGGCCACTTGACGATAGACATCAGGAGTGGTCGAAGAGGCCGCGTTTCCGGCAACCACGCAGTTCTCCAAAACCAGCGCCACTTGAACACCACTCGGCTGGTAAATTCCGCCACCAAGAGTGGCGGAATTGCCTGCAATCGTCACCTGCCTCAGCGTAGCGAGCCCCCGATTGGTGAGTCCGCCACCGGAGTTCGCGCTGGCGGAGTTTCCGGAAATCGTCGAGTTGACCATGACCAGAGTTCCAAGATTCATAATCCCCGCTCCCTCGCCAGGATCGGAAACGTTCGCATAGATGGTCGTGTTCAGCACCGTGACGGTTGCGCCGCCATCCACGAGAAGACCAGCACCCGTGGCTGCCACGCCACCCTCAATTTCCAAGCTATCGAGGGTCACCACTGCCCCGTTAGCGACTGAGAGCACACGTGAAGACCCGCTACCCGAAATGCGAATACCAGCGAACAAGTCAGACCCGTCAATGATAAGGCTCTTGTCAATCAAGAGCTCGGTCCCAGTGAGCGAGATCGTCTGATCATCGAGAAACGCTGCGAAGCGAATGCGATCGCCGCCATTCGCCGTAGCAATTGCTTCTCGAAGGGAGACGCCGCCATTCTCGATGCCATTATTCTCATCCACGCTGGTTGTGACCAAGATGTCTGCTGCCCTCACAGACACGGTGAATAGGCCGAGCCAGACGCAAACGAAGGCGACAAGTAGTCGTCGTCTGGTCATCACGAGGCGTGCTTCAACAGGCAGTATGCGATGAGATCGAACGTGAATTGACGCTGCAAGGCCATGCTATTGGGGTGATTATTCAGCATTTATCCTATTATGCATACATTTTGTATAAAGTATTTATAGTTTTCATAAATAAAGCGACAAAAATAGGGACAGAAACTATTTAGAGTAACACGATCATGTGAAACGGTGGTCAAATGAGAAGAGCAAGAATCGCAGGGGATCCTGGAGCGGCGGCGAATTGTCATCACCTGATGTCGCGTGCGATCGAAGGGCGTTTCATTTTTGATCGCGTGGTGAAGGAGAAGTTTCGGGAGTTCTTGGAGGCGCATTGTGCCTTTGCGGGGGTGGAGTTGATCACTTGGTGCTGCATGTCGAACCACTTTCATCTCCTGGTGCAGGTGCCGAACGCGGAGGAGAGCCGGTCGACGTTGGATGATGAGGAGATCCTCCGACGCTTGAGCTTGGTCTCGGGAGGGGAGCGGGTGAAGGAGGCTCGCGAGATGTTGGCGCGGATGAAAGAGCAATCGCCAGAGCTGGGGTATCCTGAGTATCGAGAGCGTTTGTTGGTGCGGATGTACGATGTGTCGGTGTTCATGCAGGAACT
>JBNMNB010000142.1:0-19787 GCA_051270635.1 Verrucomicrobiales bacterium
CCTGAAGAATCATCAAAGATGTCATCGCCTTCATCGTCATCATCTTCGAAAATGGAGATCACTCCCTTTCCGGTCCCAGAATCAGGTTTTTCCCTGGCGTCTTGTGTATGCTTCCCTTCAGGAGACTCGGACTTCGTATCTCCCATCCCACTTCCCGGCACCGCTTTGACTTCAGACATCGATTCTTCATCTGAAGAAAATCCGACGGGCTGAACGGCACGTCGAATCGGGGACATGCGGGCCCGCGGCGGAGCGAAGGATGCTGACTCCGCAGCAGGAGCAGGAGCAGAAAGCATCGATGCACCGAGCGTTGTTGCGGCTGCGGCAACGGGTACGCCAGCTTTCACACTGGCAGATTGATCAGGCTTAACCTCCGATCGGCTTGACTGAGGCGCTTCGGGCTTGGAAGTCTCGGCCGAAGCCTCTTCCTTTTGCTCATCTCCCGATTGGGATCGAGCAGCCTTGGGCGCATCGTCATCAGCCGTCGGAGGCAATGGCTTTCCCATAGAAGAGATCACCGTCACACTGAGTTTGTCTCCAAGTTTCGGATCGCTGCCGACACCGAACAGAATCTGAGCTTTTTCACTGACCTCCTTCTCCAGAGACTTCATCAGCAACTCAACTTCAAACAGCGTCATGGAATCACCACCGCAAACATGCACCAAGACGTTCTGTGCTTCCTCGAGCATCTCGCCCTTATCAAGCAGCGGACTCTTGAGTGCTTTGGAAAGCGCTTCCTGCGCACGATTCTCGCCAGTCGCCTGACCGAAACCAAACAGGCAGCGTGAGTCATCATTGTCGAGAGCAGTGATCAAGTCATCCATGCCGATGCTGATCAAGCCCGGCTTCGTGACCAACTGGATCACAGCCCGGACACTCTGGCTGATGATTTTGTCAGCTTCGGCAAAGGCTTCCTGAATGCCTTGCTTCGGCAAGACCAGTGACCCCATGCGATCATTGTCAAACGTGATCAACGCATTGGCCGTCTTACGCAGATGATTCAGCGAATTCTGCGCTTGGGCCAATCGGCGACGTCCCTCAAAGGAGAACGGCATCGTAGTAAACGCTACCACAAATGCACCTTCGCTTCGGGCAATTCCGGAAATAAAGGGAGCGGCACCAGATCCGGTTCCACCACCTAGACCACCGCAAACAAAGACGATGTCTTTCCCTCGGACAGCATTGCGAATGTCTTCTTCGGAACTCTTCGCAGCATCTTCGCCCAAATCTGGGTCACCACCTGCACCAAGTCCCTGCGTCAAGTTTTTACCAAGCTGCACTTTCGTCGCAGCCACTGAATTGGTAAGTGCACGAATGTCAGTATTCATACACACCAGTTCAGCCTCAGTCATCCCCTCCAGGGCGATGCGGTCAAGCACATTAGCTCCAGCGCCGCCAATTCCAACGACCGCCACCGAGAGGCCGCCGTCGCCTTCCTCTCCCGGCTCTTGTTCCCGTTCGTTAAACTCAATCATGAAATATTATCTTTGTTGGTTATGAGGAAGTTGCGTTGCTTCGCGGAGGCAAAACGTTCGCACATCCCATTGATCAATACTGGATTACATACGCTATTCGAAAAGATTCAACCGAAAAGCCACGAGAACAGGCGAGATCCGCCGAACAATCCGGTTATTCTATTGGCGATTTTGGAGATCGCAGATCGCTGGGGCCGCTCATTCTCAAGCAGCTGGGCATAGCGAATGAGCCCAATTGGGGTGGCAAACTGTGGATTCTCGAAAGTCGCGGTCAACCCACTGATTGGGGCGGTATTTCCCCGATGCACAGGCAAACTGAGCACCGCTTCCGCCACTTCGCCCATCCCATTGAGCTGACTGCAGCCGCCGGTCAAGAAGACTCCTGCCTTTAAACGTTCCTTGTAGCTTCCCTGGCTGAGACGCTTGTTGAGCAATTCAAAAATCTCGAGACACCGGGAATTGATCACCTGATTCATGAGTTCTCGATCGACGTCGCGACCGACAAATCCGGTATCCCCCTCGACGCGAATGATCTGCCCTTCATCTTGAGGACTCGTCATCGCACTGCCTTCGTCCTTTTTCAACTTCTCCGCTTTTGACAGTGGGATCTTAAGCACGATGGAAAGGTCATTGGTAATGTGATCACCACCGATTCCCAGTGATCCTGACATGGCTACTGAGCCATCGACATAGAGCACGTAGTCAGTGGTTCCACCACCGACATCCACCACCAGGGCTCCCTGCTCACGAGCATCCTTGGTCAGCACCACTTGAGCGGCAGCAATAGGGCCGAACACCACGTCTTCCACTTCCAGTGGAATCTCACGCACACAGCGAATGGTATTCTGGATACGATTACGGATGCCATGGATAATGTGGTAGTCCGCCTCCAGCTTCCTCCCTAACATTCCCACAGGATTCATTACCAACTCCTGGCCATCGACGATGTAGTGCCGGACGATACTGTGCAAAAAAACATTCTCTGGTGGGATCGCGACATCACGCGCCAGCTCCTTCACCTCTTCAAGGTCGTCTACCGTGATCTCACTTTGATCGTCAGGAATTCTGATGCATCCCCGGTTGTTGAGACTCTCAACGTGAGGGCCGGTGATGCTCAGGAAGACATTGCGGATCATCACATCGCTCTTGTCCTCCGCACGCACCAGTGCATCATGCAAACAACGCTGAGCCGTGTCAAAGTCTACGATCTCACCCTTTCGCACGCCACGCGAGGGAGCTGTTCCCACTCCAAGAATTTTGATCGAGCCGTCCCCTCTCACCTCACCGACGACAACGCAGATCTTAGATGTTCCTACTTCAAGTCCGACGTAGATGTTTGATTTAGCCATATCACGAACGAATTCGAGGATCATTAGTTTCTTCCGAGGATTGAACGGATTTGATTATTGCGGTCTTGAGATGCCTCACGCCTGACGGGAGCCAAGGATTCTTCGGAAGCGACCAGTGTGCGTGGCGCCGTTGAAGGTCTCGAGACAGGAACCGAAATTGGATCCGGCAGCTGATAAGACGACGGTGCACTGCGACGCGTCATGCGCGGTGTTGTGGAATCAAAGTAAATAACTGGGATATTTCGCTTCATCAGCAAATTGATCGAGGCTATCGATTTATTGATGGACTGGGAATACAGAGTAGCAGCTCTCAAGTTGGCAACCTGTCGCGATAAGTCGCTTAGGTCGAACGTAACATTGGCTCCTTTATTATACTCCGCAACTATTGAATAAGGGTTAGGAGAATGAATCGCCAGAATCTCAAGATTGAGATCATAGAGTGCCTGCCGACTTGTGTGCAAAAGTTCAAGAGCCGCGAGAACTTGCCTGTTTTTCAAGCGTTTCCCTGGCTCGAGTTCCTGTAATCTTGACACTCCCACAACAGGAAGCCCGGTGTATTCTCGCATTAGAGACTCACATACGAAAGGAACTCCGTCTTCATCTAACAGAATTCCACCGCTACTCATTGGATTTACCTGAGGAAATTCAGATCTCAGCCACGCAATTGCAAAACGTTCCTCGACGGCAATGCGCAATGTACCGGGAAATTCGCGCTCAATCCTAACCTCCCTTATTTGTGGATGCTGCACCAGACGCTCTCGTATTTCTCCTAAGTTCAGCGAAAGGATTCCCAAACCTTTACCCACTTGCGCGACCTTAATGATCTGTTGGGTCGACAGAATTCCATCCGAACGGACTTCCAGGCGAGTCACCTTAAGCTCAGGATTATCGAAGATATACTTGTTGAGCAGGATCCTGGTCGTCGAAACCAGAGCCACAATTGATAAGAAAAGCCCTGTACACAGTATAATTGTCCGAAACTGCGCCGACCTCTTAATCTGCAGCTCCCTGGTCGAATACGCCTGCACATCAAGAATGTGGAGAGGCTTCTTTGGTTCACGTCCCTTCTTGACGACACGACGATTCTCGACTTTCCGTCGAGCGCGTTTTCGATTGGGTTTATGTGAGAGCCAGAACATTCAGTAATTGTTAGACCTTTCCTTTCCTCATTAGTAAAGACATCACGGTAATCTGTTCACACAATTCTGCAAAATCTATCCCAACTGCGGCAGCAGCTTTTGGTAACAAACTAGTCGAAGTCATTCCAGGAATGGTATTCACTTCCAATACCCACGGCTGCTCGTCCTCATCAAGCAGCAAGTCCACACGACTGTAAATTTCTATGCCAAGCGACTGATGCGCTTGCACCGCAGCCTCAGTCACCCTTCTGGTAGTTTCTGCACTAAGTTCTGCTGGCACAATGTAGTCGCTTCCGGCATTCTGATCCTCCGACATCCACGGATATTTATTGGTCATGTCGTAGAAACCGCTTTTCGGCTGAATATGCACCACAGGCAAGGCCCGCTTCCCCAGTACCCCGACGGTTAGCTCCTTTCCTGACACGAACGGTTCTATCAAAATAATCTGATCATATTTCTTAGCATCCTCAATGGCCGCAGCAACCTCTGACTGATCACGAATAATATGCACACCAACACTTGACCCTTCTCTTGGCGGCTTGATTACAAAGGGAAGCTCCATTGCGATCGATTCACTCTGGCCGACAACAAACAACTCGAAAGCAGGAGTGGGCACACTTGATTCAATAAAGCGCTTCTTGCTCAGAATCTTGTCAAAAGCAGTTTCGCTACTGGCGACGCCAGCTCCGGTGTAAGGAATTCCCATTTCCTCCAGGATTCGCTGCAACCTCCCGTCTTCACCAAAGGTTCCGTGGATGACATTGAAGGCAATATCGACAGGCTCTGGAATCTTAAAATCCTCCCCACGTACATCTACATCGATGACAGTGACTCCCTTGCTTGCCAAGGCCTCACACACACTTTTAGCGGAGGCCAGTGAAACCTCCCGTTCAGATCCGGGCCCACCCTTGAGCACGGCAATCCTTTTGCCCTTGATAGTCGGTTTCTCAGTCTGATTTGATAGCTCTGTCATGGTAGTAGAAAAATTTTGGCGAATCAACCGTCCACAGGCACACCTAAAATTTGTACTTCAGTCTCAAGTTCGATTCCTCTCTGGTCACTGGCGATATTCTTGATTTCCTGGATAAGCTCCAGAACACTGTGCGCCGTCGCACCTCCATCATTGACGATAAAATTGCCATGCACATCGGAAACCCGCGCCTTGCCGACTGAACGATTCTTAAGACCCAGCTCGTCTACCAGTTGCCCAGCAGGGCAGCCTGCCGGGTTTTTAAAAATACAGCCAGCACTTGCAGCAATCGGCTGGCTCTTCCGGCGCTTGCCTTTCGATTCTTCCAGGATCCTGTCAATTTCTTCAATGCCGCACGGCGTTCCACGAAAAGTAGCCGACACGACAAAGTTGTCTTCCAACTCTGGCACGTTGCGGTAGAAGGATGGGATATCCGCCGCTTGTTTCTCGTGCAGGTTCCCATTAGAATCCACCAGTGTCACACTGACCAGCTGATCGAAAGTCTGCAGCCCCATCGCGCCGGCATTCATACGCAGTCCTCCACCCACATTTCCGGGGATTCCCTCCATCCACTCAAACCCTCCCAGCCCGGCGTTGCGGGCAAAACCGGTCACTTTCTTAAATCTTACACCGGCACCTGCAGTGATCAAATCTCCGTCGACGGACACTTCCTGGAATTCGCCCTTAGCGGGATGAATCACTGCACCTGGAATTCCACCATCCAGCACCAGTAAATTAGAGCCCCGCCCGACCACGCGAACTGGAATGGCCATCTCACGCAGGAGTCGCACCACTCTGGAGAAACCAGCGATGGTGACCGGCTCAACCCAGAACTGCGCTGGCCCGCCGATCCGAATCGTCGTGTGCTTACTCATCGGCTCGTAGAGCCGGACGCCTGCATCAGTTTCCTTCAACGCATCAAGAATACGCTCCATCACTCCAAGGTCTTTCACAAGGAGCCCAGCGACTTCGCTAATACTGCCGGCACCCAGCGTCAGAAGGGCATCCCCTTCTCGTAGAGCATTTCCCGCCTGAAGATGCAGGGCAGGAACTCCCCCACCTGCACTCGACTTCACTGACTTAGCGCCCAGCTCGCTGACGGCATCGACGATTGTCTGGCCAGTGACACCTTCAATGGGCAATTCACTCGCAGGATAGATGTCAGAGACGATCAGCTCATCGGCACGATCAAACGCAACGCCGAACTCATCGCGCAACAATTGTGTGCGCGAATACCGGTGCGGCTGAAAGGCAACGACCAGTCGTCGCCCAAGATTCGCTGCCGTTTCAATGGTTGCGCGAATCTCAGTAGGATGATGCCCGTAGTCATCGATGACCATGAATCGATCGGTGTGATACCTCACTTCGAAACGTCGTTTTGCACCACGGAAATTTGCCAGAGCAGCGCGAATCAGATCGAAGGGAACCCCTAGTTCCGCGGCCAGAGCGATCACTCCCAGTGCGTTGAGCACATTGTGATCGCCAGGAATATTCAATACCATTTTACCAAGCGACTTCCCCCTCTGCAGGACGGCGAATGACGAACTCTGGCCGATCGTCTCATGATCCACTGCCGCGAAATCATTATCCACTTCCCAGCCGTACGAAATTGAATTCCGCCTTCCGCTGCACACATCCTTCGAACCAGGATCAGAACCACAGTAGACGATCATTCCACTGGTTTGATCGATAAGCGTGCGAAACACCGCTTTAATCTCCTCGATGCCACCAGCATAGTGATCGAGATGCTCAGCCTCCAGATTGAGGACTATCGAATGTTCCGGGTGAAAATTGACCAGCGTCCCATCGCTCTCATCCCCTTCTGCAACCATGTAGTCACCTTCAGGATCCCAGTAGGCATTGACACCCAGCACTGGCACTTCAGCCCCGACATAGTGAGAAGGATTAAGCCCGCCAGCGCGCAAAACGAAAGCGACCATAGAAGTTGTCGTCGTTTTACCATGAGTCCCGGCGACCACAATTCCTTTCTTCTCGCTCAGAATCGCGGCCAGCGCTTCGGCCCGGCGCACACAGGGAATGCCATCTGCCTGCGCAGCATCGTAGGCAATATTGCCCTTCTTCACTGCTGAAGAATAGATCACCAGAGCGGCACCATTCACCGACTCTACTGAATGCGGGCAGAAAAATTCCAATCCGGCTTCCTGCAGTCGATGTGTTTCCTGATTGGTAGCTTTGTCAGAGCCACTCACCCGGTGCCCCAGCCCAATCAACAGCGATGCCAGACCACTCATTCCCGATCCAGCCGCCCCAATGAGGTGCACGCGGTCGAATCCCTTGTTCAATTGGCTTAACAACGCAGACACTAATCTTTCAACAGTTTAACTCGGCGTGGCACAGGTTTCCTCAATGATATCACAAATGCGCTCGGCCGCATCGCGCACCCCGAGCGAGGCGCACTTTTTGCCCAGAGCATTTCTTGTCTCCGTATCGAGCAGCAGATCGTTCAACACTTTTTCCATGCAAGTGCCAGTGATTTGCCTCTCTTCCAGCAAGACAGCCGCCTTCTGTCGCGCAAAAACCTGTGCGTTCTTCAACTGATGATCATCGGCAGCATATGGATAGGGAATCAGGATCGACGGCGCACCAAAATAGGCCAACTCCGACAGACTCGATGCTCCCGCACGCGAAACCACCAGATCAGTAACGGCAAAAATGTCCTGCATCCGATGGGAAAATGCGGCGACGTGATGGCGAATTCCAGATTTCGCATACTTTTCCCTGACAAAGTCCAAATCCCCTTCACCTGAGATGTGGATCACCTGCACCTTTTCAGGATTCAACGCCGCAAGTGCCTCACAGACCGCATTGTTGATTCCTCGAGCGCCCTGGCTTCCTCCCATCACTGACAGCGTAAGGAAATCTGGACTCAGGTCGAAAGCGCGGTAAACGGCAGCCTTATCGACCGACTCCATCAACGAAGTGCGCAAGGGCGTGCCCACTACCCGGGTCTTTTCCCTGGGCAGATATTGAGCGCATTCTTCCAATCCCACCAGTGCTGTGGTGACAAATTTCGCCGTGAGCCGGTTTGCCTTTCCTGGATAGGCATTCGATTCGTGAAGGAATGTTTTCTTGCCCAATCGGCGCCCGGCAAGAACTGGCGGCATCGAGGTGAAGCCCCCCATTCCTAACACTGCATCAGCACCCGAATCCTTCAATCGTCGCTTGCAGTGCCCCATCGTCCGCAGGAACCGAAACCCGAACTTCAGCATTTGCGGGGACAACAGACGCGGCATGCCAATGGCCGGCACTGTCTCGAACCGAAGGTGATCGTACCCCTGAGTCGCCAGCGCATCGATGTTCTTTTCAGAGATGAGCGCCAGCACGTCATGCCCACGACGCTGAAGCGCCTCGCCTACAGAAATGCCAGGGAACAAATGTCCCCCAGTTCCTCCACAGGCGATGACGACATTGAGTGGCATGATTTTTATATAATGAGTAACGTGGTTGGAATTTCAGACTCGAGGAGTCAATTTCGCCCGCAGAATACTGCCGCGTTCACTCTCAGGTGCAACGATTCCCTGTCGATAAATATTCAGAAGAATTCCCACAGCAATCAAACAGCAGACAAGATTTGATCCACCGTAGCTGACAAACGGTAGCGGCAACCCCTTGTTCGGAAGAACGCAGGTCGTGACAGCAATGTTCAGCATCGCCTGCACCACTAACAATGAAACTAAGCCGAGACCTACTAACTTGCCAAATCGGTCGGGCGCATTCCCGGCGATTAACAGTCCAGAGATGGCAATCAGAACGAAACAGAACACCACCGCCAAAGTGAACGGCAGCCCCAACTCTTCGCCAACCATGGGAAATATGAAGTCGGTATGCGCAAACGGAAGATAGAGCATCTTCTGCCGCCCCTGCCCCAGTCCCAATCCCTCAATGCCGCCCGAGCCGAACGCAAGCAAGGCGCGCCACTGCTGTAAGCCAAGCCCTGTTTTGTGCCCTTCTGGATCGAGAAATGCCACGACGCGTTCCATCCGGTTCTGCATCGTAGACGATGTGTAGAATGCAAATGCAAGGGCCGCTGCGCTTGAAAGACCGACAAACGCCATCGCACTCAAATATCGCCAGCGCACTCCCGCAGCAAACATCACTCCCAATCCGCCCGTCGCAATGAGAGCAGCACTTCCAATGTCCACTTCCGCGCCAACAAGACCAACAGTCAGCGCTAGAATCAACAATGGAATCGCAAACCCCTGCAGGAATTTCTCTCTTCGAGCCTCACACCGGGCATACCATCCTGCAAGCATGATGACGGCGGTGATCTTTGCCAATTCAGACGGCTGCCCAGTCAAAAATGGCATACCGAATGCCTTTCCACTGATCCATCGAGAAGCCCCATTCACCGTGACTCCGACGCTGGGAACAAAACACAGCACCAACAGAACCGCAGTCAGCAAATACGCGGGGAAAGCGAGCTTTTCCAGCCAGTGGTAGTCGAGAAAAGCGAAAAAGACGCAAGCAACCAAACCAACGCCGATCCAAATGAACTGACGCTTTACATCGTAGTAAAGGTCTGCGCCATCGGCGTAGGCATCCGTCGAAAATGCCGACGTGCTGGACAGCATGACAACACCTAACGCCACCAGAAAGATGACACTCAGAATAAGAAAATAAGCGCTCTTGGAAGCCATAGTTAGAAAACGCAGGTAATGGAATTCAGCGCTGAGATGGAATCTTCAGCGCCCGTCCAATTTTTATGGTCGTAGGGTCAGAAATCCCGTTCACCTTGAGCAGCTGGTTAACATTCACACTATAGCGCCGGGCGATTCCATAGGGAGTCTCACCCCGGGCTAATACATGTGAACCACCACTTTGCCCTGAAACAGGACGCACTGGAGCCGGCGCTGCTGGAGGAGGTGTGGGAGTCTCCGTCACCGCATAGCGAGCACGCTCAGCTCCGGGAGCTGGAGGCTCGGGAAGTGCGGCGATTTCAGGCTGTTGTTGAAGCGGCACTGGCACCGTTCTCTGAGACTGTTGAGGTTCAGCCACCGCCTGATTCAAGGTTCCTGCGCTAGCTCCACCGGGATTCGTTGCCGCTACAAGTCCGATCTGAGGCTCGCTCAAAATGGTATCGTCCTTAGGAATAAAGAGCCGCTTTCCTGGAAAAATCCGCCCGCCGCGATCGAGTCCATTCTGCCGTTCAATCGTTTCCTGCACCACTCCGTATTTTCCCGAAATGGATGTCACGGTGTCTCCAGCTCGGACGATGTATACCTCAAGTCCTTCGACTCGAGGATCATCCACTTTAACACCCTCAGGAATGACGTAGTTCAAAGCACCAGAATCAGCCGCAGCCAGATCCACTCCACCACTGAGCGGCAGAGATCCGCGCCCGTCTGGCTTCAATACTTCGAATACGAGAATGCCACCAACGGCTACAATGTGCAAAACCACCACCACGACAAATGCGCGCGAAAGTCGAATATTTGGCACATCATAGTCCCACTGATCTTCTCTGGAAACATGAGCCGCCAGTCTGTGCGTCTTCCGCCGCGTCAGCCTTTCTCTCAGTGATAATTTTTTCTTAGTTTTCGTTCGGTCTCTCATCATACTAACTTACAGTAGCCGGTTTACATTTTGACAGAAGGCATCGCCTCTTTCCTGATAGCCGCCGAACATGTCAAATGAGGAAGTTCCAGGTGATAGAAGCACGATCTGGCCACTTGATGCCCGGGCTCTCGCCCGCCTCACAGCATCGGCCATGTCAGTTGCAATTTCACAACTAACCGCGCTTTCCCAGCAATTCACGAGACTTTCTGCAATCTCGCCTATAGCCACAACGTGACTGCAGGACTCGTGAACCGTTTTCCGCATCACACTATAGTCCAGTCCCTTGTCTTTCCCACCCGCGATTAAGATCAACGGGGGCCGCAGGGATCGCAAGGAAGACTCC
This sequence comes from Verrucomicrobiales bacterium, assembly GCA_051270635.1. GTDB lineage: Bacteria > Verrucomicrobiota > Verrucomicrobiia > Verrucomicrobiales > DEV007 > JAGROY01. The sequence continues at coordinate 10,854 of JBNMNB010000142.1, forward strand.
AGCGAATGCAAATTTGTCGATTTCGAGTCATTGATAAACTCGATTCCATCTACCATTGCCACTAACTCACACCGATGCCTGGGCGGCTCGTATGAGTAAACAGAATCCGTCATTGCGGAAAATTCAATGCCACGGGTATGCACAGCAGCCATCGCTGCCATCACATTTTCGGCATTGTGCTTCCCGCGCAGGCGAGTCTTGGAAAAATTAATCAGCGGATCGCCTTTGAAAGAGATGATGTCTCCTTGCAGAGTAAAATCCGCTTCTACGCCAAAGCTACTGAAGCTGACAGTCTGCGAGCGCAGTCCCTCAGGTTGCTCGGCAGCATTAACAATTGCCCAGTCATCGGATGATTGGTTTTCAAAAATCCGCATCTTCGCGGCGTGATAGGCATTGAGATCAGGATGGCGATCCAGATGATCTGCAGCAAAGTTCATCCACACACTGGTCACTGGTCGAAAGGAATCAATTAACTCCAGCTGAAACGAACTCACTTCGACAGTGTGAAGATCGTAGACCTCAGATCCACGCACCACGTCGCAGTAGGCGAGCCCATAGTTCCCACAGGGAACCGACCGCAGCCCCACTGCATTCAGTGTTTCTGAGATAAGCTCCGTAGTCGTCGTTTTGCCATTCGTCCCTGTAATCGCAATGACGGGCACAGATGAATTTTGAAATCCAAACTCGATTTCACTGATAAGTGGCACTCCGGCATTGGAAAAATGCTTTGCCAGAGCCGATGTCGGATCGATCCCCGGGCTTACAATTCCCAGTGCGAAGCGGGAGGGATCACTGACAAATGCCGGCTCACCCATGGCAGTATCGACACCATCCGCTGCCATCTCAGCAGCCAGGTCATGCAGGTATTCACCAGCCCCACTATCGACCAGAGTAACAGCTGCTCCGTGGGCAAGCGCAAGCCTTGCGGCTGCCTTGCCACTACTTCCGCCACCCAGGATGACAATCTGTGTTCCAGTGTATTTCAATTAGCGAAGTTTCAATGTAGCGAGGCCAGCAAGGGCCAGGATAAGTGACACGATCCAGAATCGATTGATAACTTGTGATTCATGCCACCCTCCGAGTTCAAAGTGATGATGAATGGGTGACATGCGAAAGATCCTCTTTCCTCGAAGCTTAAAACTTCCAACCTGCAAAATCACCGATAGCGCTTCTGCAACAAAGATACCGCCCACCAGGATCAGGACAACCTCCTGCTTACAGCATATCGCGATGATTCCGATCGTTCCTCCTAACGACAGCGATCCAGTATCTCCCATAAACACTTTTGCAGGATGGCAATTGAACCACAAGAACCCTAACCCAGCCCCCACTAGAGCGGCACAAATCACGCAAAGTTCGCCGGCGAATTCATGATGGGGAATGAACAAAAACTCGCGCGCAATGTAGTATTTTCCAGCAACATAAGTGAACACGGCATATGCCATCGCCACTGTCACGGTGCACCCTGTCGCAAGCCCATCAAGGCCATCCGTCAGGTTCACGGCATTGGAACAGCCCACGATCACAACGGCGAAGAACAAAAGACTGAAAAACCCCATATTTTCGATCAGAGGAGTTTTAAGAAAGGGAACATACAAAGCCCCCATGTAATTCTGGGTGGTATCATCAGTACCGTAATAGAGAAAGGCTCCTGCAATAAGTGCGACACTCAATTGACCGAGCATCTTAGCGCGCGCGCTGATGCCATCGGAACTCTTTTTTGCCACCTTGGTGTAGTCATCAACAAATCCCAGAACACCGAGACTGATCATGACAAAAAGCACCGTCCACACGAAGAAATTCGCCACACTCGCACAAACCAGGGTCGAGATCAGCACACTCCCAAGTAGCAGGACTCCACCCATGGTGGGGGTACCTGCTTTACTGCCATGCAATTCATTCAACTTATGCACTTCCGCAGCACTGCGAATCGGCTGACCCAGTTTCAATGACAATAACTTCCGGATCACCGCATCACCAAAAGTCACACAGATCAAAAACGCAAGAATGCACGCGATGGGCGCACGAAATGTCTGATACTTAAAGACATTAAATGCCTCCAGCCATGGATAAGTCTCCACGAGCGGACTTGAGCCCTCAAAGAGCTTCTGGTAGATGAAATACATCATGATTCTTGAGTCTTCGGGATCACTTTCTCCATCGCCGAAGAGCGACTTCCTTTCACTAAGATGAGGTCATTGGATGTGAACACTTCCAACTTCGTGCGACATTCATCGTGAGTCGCACAGGAATACGCCTGCTTCCCTCCTGCCGCAGTAAAACCACGTGCGATCTCAGCCGCTTCATCTCCAACTGTAAGAATTACGTCAACCTGAAAATCCGCAGCGGCATCTTGCCCAAGATTAAAATGCGCCGCAGCACTCCCCGCGCCCAATTCAGCCATGCGTCCCAGGACAGCCACTCGTAGCCCCTTGCAATCAATCGTCTGCAAAGTGGCCAACGCTGCACGCATCGAATCCGGATTTGCGTTATAAGAATCGTCGATAAAAGACAGACTATTCACTTCCCGGAACTGCAGGCGCCCACCTGTAATTGCCGCATTAGCCAATCCAGAGGCTATCACCTGCGTTGCAACTCCGAGTTGGATACCGACCGCGATGGCCAGTGTCGCATTTGCCACCATGTGACGACCTGGAACGGGTAAGTCTACACCGAACACACCCTTTTCGTAGACCACATCAAATGCAGTCCCATCACTACGAGCTACGAGGTTCTCCGCTCTCACTGCACCGCTTTCGATACCGGCAAGAATCACCTTACCCTTGGCACGCGCCGTCAGCGACGGAGTAAACTCATCAGTTGCATTAAGAACCACACTTCCTTCCGCCGTCACTGCCTCTACGAGCATACCTTTTTCAAGTGCGATCGCCTCACGGGATTTCATAAATTCGATGTGAGCGGTTCCCACATTCGTGATAACTGCCACATCAGGACGGGCGATTGCTGCGAGCGGCTCAATTTCCCCGGGGTTACTCATTCCAATCTCCCACACGCCACAGGTATGGTGTGCCTCAGTCCGAAGAATGGTCAATGGCAAGCCAATGTGATTATTGAAGTTTCCAGCCGTCGCATTGACATTGAACTGTTGTCCTAACACTGCGTTCAAGAAATCCTTGGTCGATGTCTTCCCGTTGCTGCCGGTCACGCAAACTGCCACGACATTCAGCTGCTCGCGATAGCCGCGGGCCAGCTCCTGCAGTGCCACCAGGGTATCTTCGACCAGAATGAGCGCAGCAGGAAGTGAATCCGTATCCTCAGGCAGACGACTAACAATGCACGCTGCAGCCTGTTCGGCAGCATTCGTTAGAAAATCATGCGCATCAAATCGCTCCCCTGACAATGCCACAAACAATGCTCCTTCAGGCATCGCTCGCGTATCCGTACAGACATTGGAAATCGTGAGTTCAGGATCTCCTGCCACTAGCTTCCCGCCACAAAGGCGCGCAATCTCGCTTAGCTTCGTCGGCTTCATTGTACACCTCCCTCGCGCTCCACGCTCCATTCACGCATCGCACTGGCCGCTACTCGCCGATCATCAAATGGCAGCGTCTCCGTTGCGAATTGCTGGTAGGTTTCGTGTCCTTTTCCTGCAATGACCACAATATCCCCCTCATCCGCCAGACGAATTGCTTCATTGATGGCCTCGCGGCGGTCAACAATCGCAAGACACGGACGTGTCAATCCGGTCTTGACTTCAGCAATGATTTGATCGGGATCTTCAGTCCGCGGATTGTCAGATGTCACCACACAGATGTCGCTTAGTGCTTCTGCCGCGCGCGCCATCAGTGGACGTTTTTCCCTGTCACGATCGCCACCGCAACCGAACACTGTAATTACGCGACGAGGCCCCATCAGCCTGACAGTTTTCAACACGTTGGTGAGCGCATCGGGGGTGTGAGCGTAATCGACAAAGACTCGAAACGGGCGACGTTCAGCAACTACTTCCAGTCGACCCGGCACTTGCGGGGCTTCACGCATAGCATTAGCAGCCTCACGCAGATTAAATCCCAACGAGGCGACAGTCGCCAGCGCAGCCAGCGAATTCATGACATTGAATGCGCCAAACAATGGCATTTCGACAAGAAACGATCGCTCGCCTGCATTAAGTTGATAGACAGTCCCGTTCTTTGTCGTGCGTGCGTTCGATGCCCTGAAAAATGCCGCAGCATTCTGACCGAAAGTGACGATTTTCAGTTTCTCGCCAAGCATCGCTACAAGACGCTTGCCGTAGGTGTCGTCTATGTTGACGATAGCGACTCCCTTCATTGCTGCCGCTTGATTAAACAGAGCGCGTTTGGCAGTGAAGTAACTTTCCATGTTGCCATGGTAGTCCAAATGATCCTGCGACAGATTGGTGAAAATGGCCGCAGCGAATTTCACCGCGCGCACTCTGTGCTGAATCAATGCGTGGGACGAAACTTCCATCGCCACTGCAGGACAATCGTAACCTCGCGCCTCATCTAGCAGCCTTTGTAAATCAATCGCTTCGGGCGTTGTTCTCTCAGCATCTTCTCCACCCAGACCGGTATCGTATTTAATCGTTCCGATCAAGCCGCATCGACCAGCCGACGAACTAATCAAGTGGTGGATCAAAAACGCTGTTGTCGTTTTTCCGTTCGTTCCGGTAATTCCAGCGACCTTCATATCAAACGAAGGTTGTTGATAGAAAAGTGACGCTGCTTCGGCCATCGCAATCCGCACGTCCGGCACAACGCACCAAGTGATGGATTTCTCTCGCTCAGTCAATGGCGCTGACTCTGCCACAATGCCGGTCGCACCCGCCTCGATCGCCGTCTCACAGAATCTGCGACCATCGCTGGCTTCCCCTGGAACCGCAAAAAAAGCATGACCGGCCTCGACTTTTCTCGAATCGTACGAAAGCCCGGCGATATCAGGATCATTGGATCCGTATCGTTGCGCATCTGGAAAGGGAGCTAGCAGTTGAGTAAACTTCATTCGTGCCAAGGGAGGAGGCAGCCTGGAGATAGCGAGAATTTTTTCGATAAGTGGACGTTGCAGGTCAATGGAGTGATTGAGCAAGTTCTTGGCTGACTGGCTCGGTAGGTTCTACTTTGAGATATTCCATCGACCTCGCGGCAATCCGGCGAAAAATCGGCGCGGCAATCGTTCCTCCATACAGTTTCGTTTTGCTTGCTTTCGGATCATCGACCACAACAATTCCAATGAGTTTCGGGTTGTCTGCGGGGACATATCCCACAAACGAAACGACGTAGCGACCTTCCATATAGCCGCCCCCTCGCCTGAAATTAATTTTCTGCGCGGTGCCAGTCTTTCCGGCCACTGTGTATCCAGGCGGCACCGCTTGCGTTCCCGTGCCTCCAGGAAGGCAAACTTTCGCTAGTGCCTTTTGCATATCACGCGCCGTTTTAGGAGAGATCGCGCGCTGCAGAATCTTAGGCTGCTTCGCTTCGACCACTAGCCCACGTTCGTCAAAAATGGCATCAACGACTCGTGACTGATAGAGCACCCCATCGTTGACAACGACAGACAATGCCGCTGCCATCTGCAATGGAGTCGTGGCCACCTCGTAACCCATCGCTTTCCGCGAAAGGCTGATTTTACTCCAATGCTTGGGCGACAAAAAGAGGCCTGAAGATTCGCCTGGGAGCCCAGTCCCCGGCCTCTCACCAAATCCAAACTCCTTGCCCATCTCGTAGAATTTCTGCGGGCCTACCTGTCGAGCAAGCCTGTAGGCCCCAATGTTACTCGACTTTATCAAAATCCCTTCGACTGTGAGTTCAGCATAAATGTGATCATCCCTTACAGGAGCACCATCGGCCGGAATCACTCCCGTTGAGGAAATTGAAATCCTCTGGTAAGGCGTCACCAACCCGCTTTCAAGTGCCGCCGATACAGTGGCCACCTTAAACGTTGATCCAGGCTCGTATTGATCACACACAGCGAAATTGCGCCAGTTGCCGCGCTTCGTTTCAACATCAAAGTGAGGACGATTCGCTACCGCTAGCACATTTCCTGTTCCAGGCTCAAGGAGCACAATCGAAACTTTTTCAGCCCTTAAACGGGGAACATAAATCTCATCGGGATCATTGCCGACTTCATCGAGAACATTCTCGACAATTTCCTGCAGACTCATGTCAATGGTCAACCTTACATGATGTCCATGACGTGGTTCGACTGCATCACCTCGGTAAGCGGCAATCTCACGACCTTTGCGGTCGGTTTCGAATACACGATGCCCATCGACGCCAGTAAGAACATCGTTCATCGCAGCCTCGATCCCAGCATTGCCCGTCTCCGCCATGTATCCAAGGACATGGGTCAACTGATTGCCGAAAGGATAGGAACGCTTATACACATCGAGAAATCGCACCCCTCTGATACGCTCTGCTCGAAGCATGTCTTTCATGCGACCAGCATCACTTTCATCAATTTTCTTTGCCAGGATGATATCGCTCTTCTTCGATTGCGTGATCTCACGAATAATTTCCCAGCGCTGCATTCCCAGTGGTTCAGCGAGCACAGATCCGAGCTTCTCAATGTACTTCTGCCGAATCTCTGCCTTTGAGTAGCTTCGGCGAATATCGCTGGGATTGACACCTTCCGCAAGCGCCAGTGCACGCACGCAGTTACCCATGTCTTCGATTTTGTACCGATCGACAAAGACCGTTTGCTCGATTCGGTTGGCGACCAGAAGATTGTTATCGCGATCGTAGATTTGTCCGCGGCGCGCGGGCAGTACCTCATCATCGATGTGCTCGCTTTTCACCTTCGACAGATACTCATCATGCATGATGTATTGGATGTGGATCAGCCTCCAGGAAAGGAGACTTAACAACGTCACAAATAAGACTCCCAGCAGGGAGGTTCTCAGTGCGAAGACTTTGTCGGCCGCAACGGCCGCACTAACAGCTGATTTTCTCTTTCGACTCAATTTGCTCTCCTCTCCATATCATCCATTTCGCCTGGAAGTGGCGCTGCCGGGATCGTAGTAGATGCCCCGGCAGGAAACTCCACCAGTTCACTCTTTGCTTCCAGAAGCGCCAGTGTGATTTGGTGACGGTTCATTTTCACCTGTATTTTCTGCTTCAGCTGTCCGGAGTCGTGGTTGAATTTTACTATCTCTTCCTCCAATTCCCTCTTCCTGTCCTCCTGCGCCAAGTGCTTATTCTTCACGTATACGAAAGCTGATCCCGTCACTGCAATGATGAGACCGACCAATACCATGTAGCTTGTGGCCGTTGGGCCCAGCTGATTTCGGTATCTATTTGGTTGCTTTCTCATACGCAGTTCGCCTTTCTACAACTCGCAGTTTGGCGCTTCGGGCGCGTGGATTCTCAGCAATTTCTTCTTCAGATGGTGCCAGTGCTTTGCGCACCACGACATCGAAGTAACACTCAGGATTAGGAATCGGCTCAGGCATCTCAGGCCGATCAATCCACTCTTTACACTGACGGCGCATGAATTGTTTGACGATGCGATCTTCCAACGAATGAAAACTGATCACGACCAACCGTCCGCCGGGGCGAAGCCAGCGATGCGCTTCTTCGAGCGCCGTTTTCAACGCGCCAAATTCATCGTTCACCGCAATGCGAATCGCCTGAAAAATACGTGTTGCCGGGTGCTGGCGTCCACGACGCGGAACTACCGTCTCAACAAGATCGGCCAATTGCAGCGTAGTCGTGATCGGGTTGTCTTCGCGCACCTTGACGATTGCAGCGGCAATTCGTCGGGCTGACTTCTCTTCACCATAATCGCGAAAAATTCGGATCAGCTCATCCTCTGACCAATCATTGACGATCACTTCTGCCGAAAGCTCGGCGTGAGGATTCATGCGCATGTCCAGCGGTCCATCTCCTTGAAAAGAAAACCCACGCTCAGCATTTTCCAACTGTCTTGAAGAAACACCTAGATCCAGCAATATGCCATCGAGTCCACTGTCGATCCCCACCGTTCCCAGCAACTCACTGTAGTCACGAAAATCTGCATGAATAGCGCTGAACGAATCACCATACTCTGCGAGGCGCTGACGAGCAAATTGCAGGGCATCAGGATCTCGATCCAGACCGATGACATTGGCCCCTTCTTCCAGCAGACCTCGCGTATGTCCGCCGCCGCCCAGCGTCCCGTCTAAAAAGAGCTTTCCGCGGGTAGGTGCCAAAAAATGCAGCACTTCTTCCAGCATCACTGGGATGTGGTAGTCGGAGCCCGCTGTGGGAGACTGCCGACCAGAAGGCGGCACCCCTTGCCGGGATGGCTTCGAAAACAACTCAACCGATGGCATCCCTCCATTCATAGCCCCTCCTTGCGGAAAGTGGGCAAGATGCCAGAGCTGAGTTCCCATCGCGGGGCTCAACATCCGATTCTTCAAGATTCCTAGTCGTTGAAATGAAATCATCGTGTCTTCAGGGAAATCGATCGCTTTAAGCATTTGATTATCAACATATTATGAAAATATAATTTTTTATCAAATTCGGTTTTGCAATCGTTCAATAAGAACCGAAAAATACTATAGCTCTCCGATTATTCGGAGTATCATAAGTATTCAGCTGGCTATATAATCAACAAAAATTAATAAAATTTCAAGAATAATCGGCAGCAATTGTGAAAAAGTTGGTTTTCTGGATCAAGTAAAGCGAGCGGACCTTCAGCATTTTTCACATTATCAATGATTTGCAGAGATTTCGCATTTGGTGAGTTTTAGAATTTTAATCTCAACCTCGCCTGTCAGGCGGATTTGCTGCATCACTTGAATTTCGGCACCATAGCCGCTCGCCCTTCACCGCCTTAAACAATTGGTTATGAGCAACTTAGATCGCTAATGTGCCGACAGTTACCAGGAAATTCCAGGTTTTTCTAGCCAGATGCTTCCACTTCCTGGCTACGGAGGTGATTTACTAAAAATTAATAGAATTACAATAATTACGGTATAAG
>JBNMNB010000143.1:0-19677 GCA_051270635.1 Verrucomicrobiales bacterium
GAGCATCTTGGACTCTGATTCTGTGACGGGGAGGTTGCGGGTCGGCGGGGGGGCGGGAGCGTCTTGGTTGTTCATGCCTACTAACCATACGTATAGAATTAAAAGTACAAGTTATAATTTCAATAACATCCGCCTTCCGGTGCCCACCGCTTTCATTCACACCCGGATGCAATCGCTGGCGCCCGTCGACAGGAAGAACGCTTTGGAACGCAGTATCCACCAATTTATGCAGAGCGATCCCAAGGCTGCGGCGAAGATGGTTGGATCACTGCCGATGTCCAACAACAATGCAAACCTGTTCGACAACGTCGTGAGCCAATGGGCTCAATACGATTCTGAGGCGGCGATTGCATGGGTGGAGACACTGCCTGCTGGTGCTGGTCGACAGCAAGCGGTGAATAGCCTAGTCAATTCCTTGCAGAACGATTTCCCGGCAAAAGCCGCCGCGCTTCTTTCGAAAGAAGGAGTCACAAACAACAACACCTACATGGCAGGAAGCGTCTTTGGCAACTGGGTCGCAAACGATCGTGATGCTGCCGTCGCCTGGATAGATGAATTTGAGATGGGCAGCGATGTGAAACAAAACGTTCTCTCATCGGCTATCCAGCAGTGGGCGCAGAATGACGGCCCGGGGGCGGCTGCGTATGCGCTTGGGATCGCCGATGAGAAGTTGCAAAAGTCTGCTGTCAGTTCCCTCATGGGCAGATGGGGTCGATCCGATCCAACTGCTGCGAAAGACTGGGCGATCTCAAATCTTAAAGGTAATGCCAGAGCCGAGTCGCCGTCTTCATTGATTCAGAATGTCGCGGGCAATGACTACACGATGGCCCTGGATCTCTACGCGGAGACCACTGCAAGTCTGACTGATGAGGAGATCAACAAATCCTTCGGCAATGTCGCCAGAAACATCGCCAAGGCATGGAGCCAGTATGATGGGGCAGGCGCCGCTGAGTGGGTTATGAATCTACCAGAGGGGGATCAACGCAAGAACTCCGTCCAGTCGGTCGTAGGAAGCTGGAGCCGATCCGATCCTGTAGCGGCTTCAGAATTTGTTGGCACGCTCCCGAATGGTGGCGAGCGCGACAGTGCGGTTGAATCGCTCGTGCGCAATGTGCAGCAGAGTGATCCTGAGTCAGCATTCATCTGGGCGGAAAGCATCGGTGACGAGAATAAACGCAAGGACGTCCTGCGTAATGCAGCGATGCAGTGGAAGGAAATCGATGCCGATGCAGCGTTCCAGGCAGTAGGCAACGCTGACATTTCAGATGAAGCGAAAGTAAGTATTCTGAAGCGTCTGCAAGATTGAGCACGAAATGAGGGACGGGGGAACCGTGATCGTGACTTGCCAGATGACATGTCGGGAGCGATTTTAGGTTTCTCAGAATCGACGATGAAGACACTGCGAACCAATTGTGCTGGCGTGCCACGCCGAGATTTTCTCCAAATTGGGTTGGGGGCGATGGGCGGACTGGGGCTGGGTAATCTGATGCAGGCACGCGCGGCTACGGCAAAAGCAGCGGGAAAATCGCCTGAGGACGTCCGTTGCATTCTGGTCTGGCTGGATGGCGGGCCGACGCATCACGAATCATTCGACCCGAAACCGGACGCTCCAGCGGAAATCCGCGGTGACTTTAAGCCGATCCGCACCAGCGTGCCGGGTGTGCATTTCTCCGAAGCAATTCCGCAGATGGCACAGATGGCTCACAAATTCACTGTGATCCGCTCGATATGTCACAAGGATCCCAATCACGGCGGCGGCAATCATTACATGATGACAGGCGCGCCAACACCCGTGCCGGTGAATTGCGGGGCCTTTGTGACCTTTCATCCCTCGTTCGGCTCCATGGTTTCGCACTCGCGAGGCGTCACCGATGGCTTGCCGGCTTACGTTTCACTGCCGCGCCAGTCGCGCTCGGGAGGGCCGAATTTTCTAGGAGCCGAACACGCTCCCTTCATCATCGAGGGCAGTCCCAACAGCAAGGATTTCAAAGTCCGCGACGTCGTGCTGCCGCGGGGAATCAGCGAAGGCCGCGCCCGTTCCCGGCGCGAGATTCGGGCATCGCTGGATCAGATGAAAAGGATCGCTGATGCAGTGGCGGAGGATCCTACGGTGGGTTTCGACAGTCACTATCAGCAGGGGATCGAATTGATCACGTCATCAAAGGCGCAGGCCGCGTTCGACATCAGCAGCGAAGACGAGCGCGTGCGTGATCGATACGGCCGGACGACGGTCGGTCAGCAGCTACTCATGGCGCGTCGGTTGACTGAAGTGGGCGTTCCTTTTGTCACTGTCTACTATGGCGGGTGGGATCATCATGAGACGATTTTCGACCGCCTGGGCAAACACATGCCGCCACTGGATCAGGGAATGGCCGCATTGTTAGGGGATCTGGATGATCGCGGGCAACTCGATACGACCATGGTCATCCTGCTGGGTGAATTTGGGCGCACGCCGAAAATCAATGAGCGCGGTGGTCGCGACCATTGGCCGCATGCGATGTCGGTAATGATGGCAGGCGCTGGTATTCCAGGTGGGCAGATCGTAGGGGCCACCGATCGCAATGGAGCCTACGCATCGGACAATATTTATGCGCCCGAGGATTTTGCAGCATCGCTGTATGCAAAGATGGGCATCGACCATCGCCAGATCCTTCACGACAAAGCTGGACGGCCGGTGCCACTGGTGAAGGGTGGGAACACGATTCGTGAATTGTTTGGTTAGAATCTGGAGGGCCAGCGCTTCGTAGAGGAGCCCTCTGGGCTTCTCGGTGGGAGGAGATGCGGAAGCGTTTCTCTACGGGAGCGGGCAAAGGCGATCGGGCGACTATCGCGTTGCCAAGAATCCGACGACTTGTTAGGTTCGCGCGAACCAACGATTCGATTGCTATGACCCACGCTATTTCTAGAAGACAATTCGGTAAACTTGCAGCATCTGCTGCCGCCTTCAGTTTGATCCCGGGACGGGTGATGGGTGCGAATGAGAAGGTGAATGTGGCCGTCATTGGCTGCGGCGGAATGGGAGCGGGCGATGCCAAGAGCGTGCACAATACCGGCCTGGTCAATGTGGTGGCGCTGTGCGATGTCGCTTTGGGCAGCAAGCACACTGCTGGGATCGAGGAAATGTTCCCCGGGGTGCCGAAGTTCAAGGATTTCCGCCAGATGTTCGACAAGATGGCCGGCGAAATCGATGCCTGCACCATCGGCGTGCCGGATCATTCGCACTTTCCTATCGCGATGCTGGCGATGTCACTGGGTAAGCACGTCTACGTGGAAAAGCCGCTGGCGCATACTTTTCAGGAGATCGAGCTGATGATGGCGGCAGAGAAGAAGTATAATGTTTCGTGTCAGATGGGAAATCAGGGACACTCGGGCGCGAACTATTTTCAGTTTAAGGCGTGGAAGGAAGCGGGCATCATTAAGGACGTCACGAAGGTCACTGCTTACATGAACTCGCGCCGGCGCTGGCATGGCTGGGACATCGATGGCTATCCCACTGGCGAGGCGATGCCCGAAGGACTCGATTGGGATACGTGGTTGTCGACTGCGCCAGAGCATCCGTTCAGTGGTAAACTTCATCCGGGCAACTGGCGCAGCTGGTTCGACTACGGCAATGGCGCATTCGGCGACTGGGGGCCGCACATTCTCGACACGGTGCATCGGTTCCTGAACCTCGGTATGCCACACAAAGTGACTGCGGTAAAACGTGAGGGCCCGAACGATTTCATTTTTCCGCAGGCATCGACGATTCGTTTCGATTTCCCTGAGCGTCCAGGCGAGCCACCGTGTGAAATCACCTGGTATGATGGCACCGAGAACAAGGCGCCACGTCCCGAAGAACTGGAGGAACGGCGGAAGATGGAGAGCAATGGTAAGATTATTTACGGCAAGGATCTTACGTTCAAAGGGACTACCCACGGTAGTCCACTGCGCATCATTCCTGAGGACAAGATGAAAGACCTCGCAAGCACATTGCCCAAAATTACTGGCAAGAATTCGGGTCATCATCTCAACTTTATTCTCGGGGCCAAAGGCGAAGAGCAGACGCGATCACCCTTTTCTGTCTCCGGGCCGCTCAGTCAGGTATTCAGTCTCGGTGTCATCGCGCAACGCCTCGGCGGCGAGCTGGAATTTGATCGTGAGACGAAGCAGATTACAAACAATGCCCGCGCCAATCAATTGCTGGTCGGCCCGCCGCCACGCAAGGGCTGGGAACAATTCTATAACCTGTAAACATCGCGGAAGGACTCACATTGCAGCCACGCGTTCTCGTCACCCTGCGGATTCCTGAGTCTCACCTGGTTCCTGAATTGTATGAACTGGCAGAGGTAAAATTCGCCACTGATCCAGGCAAGGCCATGTCCCGGGCCGAAGCTCTGGCGAGCGTGGCTGATGTGGATGCGATCATTTCTCAAGGCGAATTGAAGGTAGACGCGGAGTTAATCGCGGCTGCCCCGCGCTTGAAAATCGTGGCCAATGTTGCGATCGGCACGGACAATCTCGATAAGCCAGCCCTGGCTGCGCGCGGAATCCGAGCGACCAATGCACCGGATGCCTTTACTGAGGCCACTGCCGATGTTGCGTTGGGATTGCTGCTGGCAGCCGCTCGCAAACTAGCAGAGGGCGATCGCTACCTGCGCACGGGCGAGTGGGAACGCGATGGCTTTCATCCCGTGCGGTGGGAGGGGATGCTGCTTTCTGGAAAGGTGTTAGGGATCGTTGGATTTGGTGCGATTGGAAGAGCTGTTGCCCGCCGGGCAGAGGCCTTCGGCATGCGCGTGATCTTTAATCGTTCGCAGCCTGACCTTGATCCTCGCTACCGTGATTTGGATCGTCTTCTTAAGGAAGCGGATGTCGTATCACTGCACACTCCACTGACAGCGGCGACGCACCATTTGATCCATACCGATCGACTGGCGGCTATGAAACCGGGTGCAATCCTCATCAATCTTGCCCGCGGGAAAGTCGTCGATGAAGAGGCGCTGGTTGCTGCACTGCAATCCGGTCAATTGAGCGGTGCCGGGCTCGATGTTTTCGAGAACGAACCCGTCGTTCATCCAGCGTTGCTGGACATGCCCAACGTCGTCCTCTGCCCACACGTGGGTGGTAGCGCAGTGGAAGCCCGCCAAGCCGCGCGACTGCTGGCGAGCGAGAATGTTCTGCGCGTTCTGCGCGGTGATTCGCCCGTTGAAGGTTCCGTAGTTGTGTGATGGTCCCGGATCACGCCCTCAGACAAGTGTTCGACCAAGTAGAGAGGTTCGGAGCTGTAGCGGCGAGTTGCACTCGCTGATCTTCGTAAGGCCTGAGCTTGAGCTGCGGTTTCGGAAACTGCAAGTTTCCGCTACAGGGGATTGCCGGAAATCTGCGCAGGCTGATCAAGGATCAGAGACAATGACGGTTTCTGGATAGGCTTTGGTTTTGCGCAAGGCCTGGATGAGCATCTGGATGCGCAGGCAGCCGCGATATTGGGATCGCTGGACGTAAAACGCGATGTCCCAGGGGGGCTTCGGCATGACGATGGGGCCGACGCCAAACCAGACGGCGTCGCGTTCGGCGTCGTCCTGGGTGAGCACCATCTGCATGTGTTTATTCTTAAGCAGGCGCGGAGCCATCTTAGGACGCACGGCTCGCGCGTAGAACAGGGGCTGAGGATTTGCTGAGCCAAAGGGTTCGAGCAACTCGTAGTTATCGAGCACTTCCGGGCAGAGATCGGCCAGGCGTGTCTCGACATCGAGCATCAATTTTGGATGGAACAGGTCACTGGAAGCAGTTGCGGCAACCGCTTCTGCAAAGCGCTCACGGAAGGCGAGAAAGTTGCTCTTTTCAATGCTGATGCCTGCCGCCATGTCATGGCCGCCACCCTTCAATAGAATATCGCGGCTGCTATTGATAATATCGACCAACGAGATGCCGACGACGGAGCGGCCGCTACCTTTTCCGATGCCATCATCGTCAAAGGCAATGACAAATGTCGGCCGGTGATAGCGGCGCATGATGCGGGATGCCACGATACCAACAACCCCGGGATGCCAGCCTTCCGATCCCAGGACAAAGCCTGCACTGGTGACGTCGATATCCGCTTCGATCTGTGCTTCTGCTTCACGGATGATGGTTTCTTCGACCGCTTGTCGATCACGGTTGTTGCCGTCGAGTTCCTGGGCAATCAGCATCGCTTCCTCGTCATCCTGACAAAGCAACAAATCAAGTGATGCCTGGGCCGAAGCCAGTCGTCCAGAGGCATTGAGGCGCGGGCCCATGCGGAAACCGATGTCCATGGCGCTCAGTGGTGACTGCAGGCCGGCGACTTTTCGCAGAGCTCGCAATCCAGCGTGGCGCGTCCGTTCAAGCTGCAAAAGTCCTTTGCGCACGATGAGCCGGTTCTCATCGATCAGCGGCACGATATCGGCGACCGTTCCCAGAGCGGCAATATCGAGATAATCACGCAGCTCAAAATCCGCCAGCCAGCGTTCTTTGAGAAGGGCGTGTCCAAGCTTGAAAATCACCCCGGCACTGCACAGGTAGTGGTAGCTGTCGCCCGCCTTGGGATTCACCAGCGCCACACAATTTGGTCGGCCAGCTTGCGAGCATTCGTGATGATCAAATATCAACACGTCGGTGCCCTGATCCGCCAGTGGAGCCAGTTCATCGATCGATGTGGTGCCGCAGTCGACCGCGATCAACAGATCCATCGGCCCTTCGGCTCGACACTTATCCAGGCCGTCGATGCTGATGCCGTAACCTTCTTCCATACGATGCGGAAGAAATGTGCGCGGCTCCAGACCATAGGCTAGCAACAGGGATTTTAACAATGTCAGGGATGTTACGCCATCGACATCATAGTCGCCGTAAATGACGACAGACTCCTGCTTGTCGATTGCTTGCAGGATGCGCGCCACTGCCTTGTCCATTTCTGGCAAGAGGAACGGATCGCCCAGATCCTGCAGCCTTGGGTGCAGAAATTGGGCGACGTCCTTTTCCTTAGTGATGCCACGCAGTGCGAGCAATTGCAGCAGGATCTCTGGCAGAGACTCGGAGACGGATGAAGCTTTGAGCTCCTCCAGTCGATCGGGATGTGGCTTGCGCAGCAGCCATTGTTTTTCAGGAATTCCTGTCAATGAAGTTAAAAGTATGGAAGTTCGCGGAGACGCGGAAAGATTCTCCTGGCCGAGGGCCCGGAGCGGTTTCGAGGGAGGGGCGATGCGAGCCTCACTCCTCGTGGTCGTAAGGTGTGCCAGTGATTTGGCGAGTCAGTCCGGCAGAATTCGCTTACCGAATGTCAATTGTCGGTGGCCAGCAACGATCAGGATTCTCGTCGGAACTGGAACTGAAACTGAAACTGGGCAGGGCAAAAAACTCCCCCAGTCCCTGTTTATCGCCTGGCAGACTCCTTGGTGAGCTTTGCGAGCTGTTCAGGTGTCGGCTCTTTGATCGTCCGTGACAGCACGTTGCCGATTTGATCTACGACCAGATAGACGGGCACTCCATCCTCATCGGAATTGTAGATGGATCCCAGCGACTTTTTCATTCCCTTCATCGCATCGAAACGGATTGCCGGGCAGCTGAGCCCCGGTTCCTTCAGATAGTTGATCATGTCCCCCTCCTCAAGATCGAGGCTGAAGTACACCATGTCGATGGCGGGATTGGGAACGATGGTTTCTTTGTAATACTCCGCTAACTGCGGAGTGTGTTCGCGGCAGCTGGCTCACCAGTAAGCAGAAACGTAAATGAGAAACAACGCTGGTGTTTTGCCCTTTGCATAGGAAAAGGGGGCGACCTTCCCGGCTCCATCTACCGTCACCAGTTTGCCATCGAACAACGCGGGTATGTCCAGATTCACCTTGGGAACCTTCGCGATGACTGTCGGCTTAATGCCCAGCCGGGTTCTCACATATTTTCGGTCTGCGGCACTGACCGTGGTGAGAGGAAATGACAGCGGCGTCCCTGATTTCAGTTTTACGGTGACGACATTGTCTTCACACTTTACGTAAGTGGCCTCAAAAGTTCGATTGGCATCCGCAGCACTTGTCCAGGTGTGAACCTGGGCCTGCATTGGCAGTATCGTTAGAGCTAAGAGGCCGATCACCTGCAATATTGTAGTTAATCGGAGTTTCATGGGGCAACGCTAGCACCGGGCCTGTCCGGTGTCCACTCCCTGCGCGGGTCATCTCTCAAAACCCTTGCCCTTGTTCTCTTATCTCCTGCCAGCGATCAAACGATGGTCGCGGCTTCCGCTGCAGCAGCAGGCTTGGAGCTACTGAACCATGTCGGAGGAAGCAGCAGCATCAGTGAGCCAATTGCGACATACCAGAAACCAAACATAAAGAGGAACATGAAGGGCACTGAGCTCCAGATGTCAGCAGCAACGGCAAACATAGTGAGATAGGTGAAATAGAGCGCCAGCGCTAACTCGACCACGAGGGCCAGTGATTTCATGGCGGAATAGTTACTGCGACGCCAGGCCTGGCCGTTTTGCTCGATGCCATACTTGGGCGTGCGCACAAAGGGGGACTCGATGTTGAAAAGGGCCTCAAGGACAGCCTTTCCATTGTTAATCGACATGCCTATGCCGAGCGCCAGCAGGAAGGGCAGCAGCAGGACTTCCTTTAACCAGTTTTTTGGATACACCGCTCGCTGGGAGCAGATATAGAAGGCGCCAACGGAGACAGACGCGATCATGAACACCGGCAGATCCAGGATTAAAAAGCGATAGCCGCCGAATTCAAGTCCCGCTGGTGACGATCCCGGGTAGATCAGGAAGCAGAGGAAAATGAGCAGCAAGTAGGCAAAATTGGACGTCAGGTGGGCAGTGGCCTCCAGCTTGATAATCAGCGGCTGTGGGCTCATCCATACAGTCTTTAGCAGTTTTTTGCAGGTCTGGATCGATCCTTTTGTCCAGCGGTGCTGCTGCGATTTGAAGCCATTCATGTCCACCGGCAACTCCGCAGGTGTCACGACGTCTTTAAGAAATACGAATTTCCAACCTTTCATCTGCGCGCGATAGCTCAGATCCAAGTCTTCTGTCAGCGTGTCATGCTGCCACCCACCAGCATCTTCAATGCATGACTTGCGCCAGATTCCTGCGGTGCCATTGAAATTGAAAAATCTGCCACTGCGGCTGCGAGCAGTCTGCTCAACGATCAGATGGC
This sequence comes from Verrucomicrobiales bacterium, assembly GCA_051270635.1. Taxonomy (GTDB): domain Bacteria; phylum Verrucomicrobiota; class Verrucomicrobiia; order Verrucomicrobiales; family DEV007; genus JAGROY01. The sequence goes on from JBNMNB010000143.1 coordinate 9,144, forward strand.
CATCCAGGAACATGGCCTGAATGCGGGTCAGCAGCGAGTATTCACGGTTGATATGCCCCCAGCGCGTCTGGATCAGGCCGATCTTGTCGTCCGTAAAATAGTGGATCATGTCGTGCAGCACGTTCTTTGGCGGCACAAAATCGGCATCCAGAATAAAAACGAACTCGCCGCGAGCGTCGGCCATTCCATTTTCAAGCGCTCCTGCTTTGTATCCGGTGCGATCCACACGGTGAATGAGTTCTGCGTCAAATCCCTTGGCACGCAGCCTTTCGACTTCGACTTCGCAGATCTGCTGAGTCTCATCAGTCGAGTCGTCCAGCACTTGAATGTGGAGCTTGTCCTTCGGGTAGTCGAGCTTGGCTACAGATCGCACAAGTCGTTCAACGACATGGAGTTCATTATAGATTGGCAGCTGCACCGTGACCACTGGCAGGTCATCGAAGTGGCCGACTGGCTTAGGCACGTCCTTCGCGTGCTTACAGAACAGGTAGACCATGACATAGCGGTGGATACCGTAACCGGAAAGTCCCAGCACGACAATCAAATAGCTTATGACCCACAGCATATCGACCCAGTCCATTTTGCAGAAGAAGTAATCAGCAGACAACCCGCAACGGCGGGGAGCTTATCATCATTCACATCGCCCCAGCGTCAAGTCGCAAATACTCCCACGAAAACTGCTGGTATTTGCCAAATGCCCGTCGAATATTCTTAAGTGTCTGCACGGCTGAAATGCAGGAACTAAAGGAATCCTCCATGGCTAAAAATTCTATCATTTACAAGCCTCATTACATCGTTGTGTGGGCCAGCATCTTTGGAGTTGTCGTCGGCCCCACTGTGGCAACGGCACAAGACGTCCCCGTCCCGAAGCCGTCGATCCCACAGGAACTCATTCTCGACGAACACTTGCGCGAGGAATACGGTGTCAATGAGTTCACCACTCCTTCGATTAAGAAGTTGTTTGAAGAACTGGAGTCATTTGGTGAACTGCCCTATGAGAAGCTGAAACGCGATATCCCGGGAGCACCGCGAGATCGCAGCTTGGTAGCGCTTTCGCTGGGCGTTCTCATCACCGATGGTTTCCTCACGGTGAATGCTGACCAGATTCTGGATCTGCGCGACGTCGGTGGTGCCATTCTTAAACACGCAAAGATTCTAGGCTCAGGGAAGGGCGCGATTCGCCACGTGAAGACGATTCTTGAGTCCAGTGCACTGGAAGAATTATCGACCCTGAAGGCCGAGTTATCCCGCACGCAATTCGACGTGGAAGCAGAAATGGTTCTGCTGCGCGATGTCGATATTGCGCATCTGGTCGGTCTTGGCGGTTGGGTGCGCGCGCTGCAGATCGGTGCCCACGGATCATTGGATCCTTACACGCCAGAGCGTGCCCAGAAATTGGCGCGCGTCGACCTGCTCGAATATTTTCAAAATAGCGTGCAGGAGTTGAATCCCTCGATCCGAAACTCTGAAAATATGAAACGCATCACCCGTCGCCTTGATCAAGTGCTGGCGATCATCAAGGCACCCGCAGGCCCAGGCGGGACCTTCTCAGAGACGCAAGTGCGAGAACTCGCTGACAAGGCAGATGACCTGGTCAAACTGTCGACGCGGGAGTTTAAGAAATCGAAGTGAGCACCAGTTAGCCGCACTTAATTAACCGCAGTTGTAAGCGCATGATAGAAGTCGGGATCATCACCATTTCAGATCGCGCATCTGCAGGAGAATACGAAGACCACGGCGGGCCAGCCCTGCGTCAGGCAGCCGAAGGCTATGGCTGGCAAGTGCGGGCAGAAGCCGTGGTTCCGGATGATCAGGGTAAAATTCAGACGACGATTCGCGGTTTTTCGGCGCAAGGCTGCGGCCTTATTCTTACCACGGGCGGCACCGGCGTCGCCATTCGTGATGTCACCCCGGAAGCAATCCGGGAAATCATGCGCGTTGAAATCCCGGGCTTCGGAGAAATGATGCGCATGCGGTCGCTGGAGATTACGCCCAATGCTATTCTCAGCCGATCCCTTGCCGCAGTGGTCGATCGATCGCTGGTGATTGCCCTGCCCGGAAAGCCCTCAGGCGCGGTCGAATGTCTGGGCTTCGTGCGCGGTGCCATCGATCATTCAGTCAAGCTGGCGCTGCAAGTTCCTACTTCTTGTTAACTTCCAGGCATCAACAAGTATGTTGAGACCGGGCTACTTTCCTGCGAATGGTGGCTTGTCGTAGGTGGAGCCGTCTCCCGTAACACGCGGATCACCGGTGCGTTTGAGTTCGTTGATGAGTTGATTGGAAAGGTGTTTGAGCGTGGCGGCATAGGCGGGATCAGTGGCGACGTTGGCGACTTGATCGGGATCGTTTTTTAGATCGTAGAGCTCTTCTGCTGGGCGTTTTCCGAATGCGAGCTCATACTGTTCCGGAATCTGTGTCCGGTGCTCGACCATCCAGGCTTTGGTGGGTCCGGCATCGACGTCCGCCAGGGTGGCGAAGGTGTTCTCGGTCAGTTTCTCCTTTGTAGGAACGCTGTCGGATGTGATTCCTGTGGGAGTGCCCTGCGGCCAGCGCTCTGGTTTGAAGTTACGGACATAGAGGAAGTCGCGCGTTCTGATGGCGCGTTGTGGATAGGGGAGATTGTCCTCTCTGGCTTTTGCCACGTGACGTTCGCGACCGGTGATGACCCACTTTCGATCATCAGAGACGATTCCGGAGCGGTCAGATTTGAGGAGATTGAGAACGCTGCGTCCCGTCATGACTTCAGGGGGAGTAAGGCCTCCAGCTTCGCAGAATGTTGGAGCCAGATCCATGAGATTGACGAAGTCGTCGATGACTCGACCACTGTCGACGCCTCCCTTTGGCCATCGAATGGCCAGGGGAACGGCGGTGCCGAAGTCGTAAAGGTTAGTCTTGCCGCGGGGAAATCCGGGTGCTCCGTGGTCGCCGCTGACCACGACCATGGTATTGTCCAGTTCGCCAAGGTCTTCCAATTTCTTTAGCAAGTGGCCCAGCGCGGTGTCGAATGCCATGACTTCGCCAAAGTAGTCTACCAAGTCTTCCCGCACTTCGTGAGTGTCGGGCAAGAACGAGGGCATCTTGCCCTTGAGTATATCGGGGTCGAGCCCCCACAGGTCTTTGCCTGACCCTTTGGTCCATTTTCGGTGGACGTTGGTCGGGCCAAACCAGTAACAGAATGGTGTGGCTCCGTCGCGGTCATCGAGAAAGGATTGAAAGTTGCCCATGACTTCGTCGTAGAGATGTTGTTTGGCCGCAGCGATCGACTGGCCTTGTTTAATGGCGCGCGTCACGGACTGGGAGAAGCCATTGAAGGCTCGCCCGGCGCTTTCGTATTGATATTTTTTCTCACCGTAGGGCGCGTCAGCAGGTGTTCCTGGCGACCAGACTTTGTAAGTTTGGCCGATGTGGTAGCCTGAGTCTTTGAGCAAGAGAGGAAAGCTGGGAATCGATGAATCCCATTGTGCACCCTGAAGAATCGCGCCCCGCCCGGTGCGCCAGAAATATTGGCCAGAAAGAAGTGAGCTGCGGCAGGGGGTACAGGAGGGAGAGGTGACGTAAGCCTGGGAGAAAAGGGCGCCTTCTCGTGCGATACGATCGAACACTGGTGTTTGAAGCGCAGTGTTGGGGCCGGGCTTTTCTTCTATAGCAGCATAGGCGCTGGCATACTTTCCCCAGTCATCTGCGAAGGCGAAAAGGATGTTTGGTCGGTCGTCGGCCCGTGAGAACAATGGAAACGCAAGAAGCAGGGAGACGACAAGCGTTGATCGGAGATCTGTCAGCATGAGGATATACTGCAACACCACGATGATCATTGTCGAAGCTAATCCTCGGTTCGAAAATTCAGGCAGAGATGAAAGTAGATTTGGATTCGCTGCCGTCACTGCCGGAAGTAAAAACAGGAGAGGCGGCACCTTACTGGTGCCGCCTCTCAACTGAAGAATCTTTTCGGGGGGATGAGAGGCTATGCCTTCAAGCCCAGGTCCCAATCACCGCGGTATTGCACGGTCTTGAGGAATTTGTCTGCTTTTGGATCATCGATGACTTCTTCTTTCGCGGGATCCCACTTGAGTGCGCGACCGAGTGCCAGTGAGGCGTATCCAAGATGTCCGGGAGTGGCGGAACGGTGCCCTGTTTCTGCAGGACAAATGCATTCCGTCCGAGTCTTGACGCCTTCGACAAAATTTTTGTGATGGCTGCGGGAGACGTAGGCCTTGACGGGTCCGCGATCATTTTTCTCACGGATCCAATCTGTGTTGGATGCTTCGATGCGACCGCGATCGACATAGACCCAGCCGTCCGTGCCTTCCCAGAGAGTTCCCATGGCGCGGCCGTCTTTGCCCATTTTGTGTTTGTTAGACAGCGTGACGGTGTAGCCACCTTCGTATTCCGAAACGACTTCGTAGTCTATCGGCTGATCATACATGCCTTTCTCAGGGAAGCTGAAGTTCTTCGCTTCGACCTTGATTGGGCCGCTCTTGTCCATGCCAAGTCCCCAGTGTGCGATGTCATTGTGGTGCCCAATCCAATCCATAAGCTGGCCGCCGCCGTAGTCAAGGCACCAGCGCCAGTCCCAATGCAGACGCTTTGGATGATAAGGAAGGTAACGGCTGGGGCCGCACCAGAGGTCGTAGTCAAGATTCTCAGGAATGGCTTGTCCGATCCTGCCGAGTTCGTCGGTGCCTCTGCCAGTAGGGAGACCGACTTTGACGTTGGTCACTTTTCCGATGAGGCCGTTCATGACAACTTCAGCAGCCATGCGGAAGCGAGTGTTTGATCGCTGTTGTGAGCCGACTTGGAAAATGGCCTTTTGCTTGGCCGCTTCTTTGTAGACTGCCTGTCCTTCTGCAAATAAATGAGTGATGGGTTTTTCGCAGTAGACGTCCTTGCCATTGCGCAGTGCCTCAAGTGTACACAGGGCGTGCCAGTGGTCGGGTGTGCCAACGATGATGGCATCGATGTCTTTCCTCGCACACAACTGGCGGAAGTCGCCGTAGACGTCGCACCCTTTGTAAGTTCCGGAGGCGGTTCCTTCGCCGTAGTGCTTTTCTACGTGTCCTTTGGCCTTTTCTGCATTGTTAAGGTCTGGATCGCAAACGGCCAGCACTTGAATCTCAGGGGAACTCATGATGCCGCGCATGTCTCCAGTGCCTTGCCCGCCGCATCCTATGAGGCCGAGGGTGATGCGCTCGCTGGGTGCTGGCTGACCCTCTTGCCCACTGGCAGATGATCGCAGAATCGTCGGCGCCGTTAAGGCTGCCGCCGCTGTCTTGATAAATTCGCTTCTTTTCATGGATTCGAAAGCATCATCCGTTGGATGCCATGGTTTCAAGTAGAATCCGGCACTCTACAAGGTGGATGCAGTTCGGAAACGAATTCGCCCACCCTTTAATCCTGTGAATTAAGGGGAACTTCTGTTCAATCCTGAACGAGCCATCTAGCCCACTGAGCAGAACAGTGCCCACAGTGCGAAACGGCTACTTCTTCTTCGCACGTCCAGTAGGGGTGCCGACCAGCTTCTCTTTGACCGCAACTTCAAGCTCAGCATAGAGTTTAGGATCTTCTTTCAGTGCTTCTTTGGTTGCATCGCGCCCCTGGGCGATCTGGTTTCCTTTGTAACTGAACCATGAGCCGCGTTTCTGCAGGATATCGTGTTCCAGCGCCAGATCGAGAAGTGATCCAACTGCCGAGATGCCCTCGTTATACATGATATCGAACTCAGCTTCGGTAAAGGGTGGCGCAACCTTGTTTTTTACCACTTTGATCCGCGTGCGGTTGCCCGTGACGCTGCCGTCTGTCTGCTTGATCTGACCAATACGTCGGATATCAATTCGCATCGAACTGTAGAATTTCAGTGCCCGACCGCCGGGAGTGGTCTCGGGGCTGCCAAACATGACGCCAATTTTTTCCCGAATCTGATTGGTAAAGATGCAGCAGGTATGTGCCTTGGAAATGAGTGAGGTCAATTTTCGCATGGCTGCCGACATCAATCGGGCCTGGGCACCCACGGTGGCGTCACCAATCTCACCATCGAGTTCTGCTTTGGTCACGAGCGCTGCAACCGAGTCCAGAACGATGACGTCGAGCGCATTCGAGCGTACCAGTGTCTCAACGATGCGCAGCGCTTCCTCACCCGAAGATGGCTGCGAGACCAGCAGGTCTTCCATATTCACACCGAGCTTGCGTGCATACTGCGGATCCAGCGCGTGCTCGACATCGACAAATCCTGCGAGGCCGCCCGCTTTCTGTGCCTGCGCAATAGCGGTCAACGTCAGTGTCGTTTTACCTGAAGACTCAGGTCCATAGATTTCGACAATACGTCCGCGCGGGAAGCCGCCAACGCCCAATGCTCGGTCGATAAGGAGATTCCCTGTTGGGATCACGTCGACATCAACGCAGCTCTCGTCACCCATACGGATAATGGCACCTTCGCCGAAATCCTTTTGGATCTGCTGAATTGCGAGGTCGAGATTCTTTGCCCGCGCAGCCGCAAGCTTGTTGTCCTGTTTGTCTGCTTTGTCGTTCTTCACTACAGCAAGTTCTACTCCGCTATTTGCGGTTTCGTCCTGCATTTTCTTATCAATTTTCGCGGCCATGGTCAGTAATCGGGTTCGGAGCGTCGTTTTAGGTATTTTAGCAGTGCAATCAGGATTTCTGAACACTGCATATATGAACAGTTATCAGATCCGCAGGAATCCGCAACACTCTTTTTCCAAATTTTTTCAACAACCGCCTTGAGTGATCGTCGTGCTGCCGCTCGCCGACTCAGGAGGAGAAATCTTCTTCCTGGGTCGAAGTCGAAGTAGCCAAGCAGGCAACCATTGGCAGCCACCAGCAAGGTGTTACTTCGAATGATTCCCCTATCAATCCTTACCAAGGATCCGGCGCACTTTGTCTGGCGTCAGGCCTTTCACTGGCAGCGGATGTCCGAGGGTGTCTTTGTTAGGTTGAAACCCATCGCTACCGAGGTCGACGAAGATAGGGTTGTGGTAGGCGCAGGGCTGCATGTCGTGCTGCGGACTGTTGCCAAAGCCGGTCTTCAAGGTAAAATTTTCACCCATGGCTACGGCAATGATGTGGCTGTCTTCTTTGAGCGGAATTTCGATCGACTGATCAAACTTCACGATGCCATTGGTGAACATGTCAGGGTGTGAGGCACGGGTGAAGTTCAATGACTCAATCTGCCTGCCATTGACCAGAACCTGCACGCGATCGATGTCCAGCCAGTCGTTGCACTGCACGCGCACGGCGAGATTGACTTTGTCTCCATCGATCTTGATTTCATCGCCGGGCTGGGCGTCGCCATTGACGGTGGCGGTGAGATAGGGGCCGGTGGTCAACATCATGCGACCTTTTTGGGCATTGGCAGCCATCTCTTTGGGATCGATCTCACTGGGCGCATCCTTGGATGACTGCACATACGTGCGCCAGCCACCCACTCCATTTCCCCACACCGTGTGCGCGTCTGCCACGGCTACTGCCCACACGCGCATGCCCTGATTGAGAAATTGCAGCCAGATGAATTCGCGATTGTACTTCACACGACTGCCACCAGAAAAGGGCGGACGCACTTCGACAGGTTCTTTCTTCAAGATGCCGACGCCGAGGTAATTCTGCGTTTCATAGGCATCGATCAATCCGCCCAGAAAGGCAAAGCCGCCATCGACCGTGCCATCGCCGTCACGATCAACAAAGTTCTCGGCAAGGTCAGGGTGATTGATCTGAATGTAACGCTCGCTGTTGTAGCCCTGTAGCTGCCGCAATGACAAAGCGTTGATTCGCGGGTCGGGATCCCACACAGGCGCGCCTCCATCTTGCTTAGTCGGCTCTGGCTTGAGCGGGAAGGTGTTAAAATGGGCACCACTGCCAGTGAGTTCCAAGCCTGGAATGGTGGAAAGGTAGTCACCCACTTTCAGCGAAGCGATGTGCGGTGCCCAATCGTAAATTCGATTGTGCTCGGTGGTGGGCGCAAATTCGATGTGCTCGGCTACCAGATTGATGATGCGATCATCGGTCTTGCAGGTGTTGTCACCGCTGGGGGTCGAGTGATTGTGAAAGTCTGTAGCCACCCAACCGCTGGTATCGATCATTCGGCGGAGAGATGCCTGCACATTGTTCATGGTGTCTGCTTTGACTTCGATATCGGCCGCGTGGTGCGAATACTCCGGGCCGCGAGTAACGACAACACGGTAGTTTCCAGGTGCAATGGGAACCGTGAAATGCCCCGTCGCCGAGTGCCACTGTTCCTTGCAACCGTGGGCGCGGTTGCCTGGCCCAAGGTCGGGAGTCGGGGTTCCGTTGATCCCGTGGAACTGCACCTTACAGGGCATGCTCGATCCTTCCGCAGCCGCATCACTAATTTCAAATTGCACACCGGACTGCTTCCCTAACACAGATACCAAGGCGTTTTCCTCGCCAGCAACAACACGCAGAGCATGCAAGGCAGGAGTGCGGCCAGTGTCGAGAACGCGAACTGTGTAGTCACCGGCAGGCAGGGCGATGCTGGCTTTTCCTTCCGCATCGGGATAGGCCACGAGCATCTTCCGGTCGGAAGTCGTAATCTCAATGGTCGCCGATCCAACCGCTATAGCGGACTCTGCTTCGTTGACTTGGAACACTGCAGTTCCTGTCTCACCCAACTTTGCTGCGACGATCCCGAAGGCTTCTGCGGGCGAAGTGCCCACGGCAAGGAAACGCCGCACGGTCAGTTCTTCACCAGGACTAAGTGACACTTCTGAAGGTGGCGACGCACCGTCCGCTTCGGGGATCCACGCATAGGCATATCCCGCCTTGTCAGCAGGATCCATTGCATCCGCCATCTTGATGTCGCGCCACGATTCTTCGCGCGTCACATTGGTCCATGTGTCAGCAGTCGTTACCTTTTTCGCTTCCTTGCCCTCATTCTTAAAGGTGGAAGTGATCACGACGCCCTGCATACCGTCGCGTACGAGGTATTCGTGACGCTTGTAAAGTCCGTCGTTGTCGGCAGCGCTGGTGACACTTTCGACTGCCGCCACACCGTCGGGCAGGTCACGCTCAACCGGCCATACATAAGAAACATCACCGCGCTGACCACTCGGCGCGAAAATCGTGATCTGATCGTTGTCCGCATCTCGGATCGTCAGATCGTACAGGCATCCGGGAGTCATGCCATCGGCACCGTAGAATGTGCTCATGTTTGCACGCCGCAGCGGTGCCAGCTGAGAGATGACGGCTTCGACCTTGTCGCTGCGCAATATGAAATCGCCCGGAATACCATCCGCTTCCTTGCCCTTCGGCAGTTCGTCCAGTGCTTTCGGCGATGCTTGAAATACTTCGGCTGCCTGAGCCGAACAAGTGACTAACGCAACTAAACCTGTTGCACAACGACGACGAAGGAGAGGAACATTAAGTGATCTCATGAATGCAGCCTATGACAATGGTGGACTAAAAGTGAAGCTTAACGAGGTGCCAGATTTGGCACCGACTTCATTTTGAACATATCGAACGAATCCTTGCAGGTGGAGATTCCATGCTTGTGATCTCAAACGAGAACGGGTACTGAGTGGAGTAACGCCACAGCGGTGCATTCAATCGTTTAGAGCGAAGCGAATCAAGGAAGTCCTTCGCGGTTTACAACCTCGCCTTGTTCGGCGGTTGTGGTTGACCTGAACCCTCATCGAAGAACATTCCAGCAACTACAGCAAGCAGCCCCGCAGCGATCAAGGCGTTTGGCATCCACACGCCGCACCGGCGAAAAGTCCTAGCCCGCCGCAAATCACTGAGCCGCGTGTCGTCCGCTTCCAGATCGGCGTGTAAGAGATCTTCATTTTCTGAGCCGAACAGTTCATATTCACCCACGCGCTTTCAGGGCGCAAGGCGCGTGGGCTTGCAGTTTAAACACCCACTGCGTTTGGAGAATAACTAGTTCGAAGATCGCGTCAAGCCTAGCGTTCTAAAGAACACGTGTTGATCAACGGTAGTAGAGACGCGGATATTTGCTGGGTGTTTGGCTCTTGGCATAGCTCAAATAGACTACGCCCTAAATGAGCCTGTTCGTATTTACGGTCAATCGAGTTGAAGCCCAAGCATCACACGAACGAAACTGCTGTTGAACTTGTCAGAGCGCTGAGCGTTTTCGACGGTGTTGAAGTCGCGTTCGTTTTGGCGGACGGCCAGACTCAAAACAGGTGGAAACACAACTTTCCAGCAAATCCATTCCCGAGCGAAGAAGTTGATTGTTATCATCAGTCCATGTTTTTTCCAATTAGGAGGCACTTGCGGATTCGCCGGACAAAGTGGCTGATGCCCTAGTGATCGCTACGCAAGACAGGATGCATCGCGCGCAGACATGGCTCTGGCTCAGCGTTGCTACCACATGCTGCTGGGGTCACAAGGATGCTCCCGTTCCTTTATTCTATTATCCCCGCTTGACGGGGGTGTGAATGAAAGCGGTGGTCAGGCAGCTTTCTCCTGCCAGAAGGTTCGCCACTCATTGTTCGCGCGCATCACGCGGAGCTGGGCCATGTCGGCTGCGGTCTCTTTCTTCCACCACGCT
>JBNMNB010000144.1:0-19555 GCA_051270635.1 Verrucomicrobiales bacterium
GATCGAAATCTGGGAATGGTGGGATAGGTAAACACATAGACTAGCGTTCGATCTCTTTGATGTAGACGATGTGCGGTTGAGGGCAAAGTAAGCGCAAGTAGCGTCAGCATTCTGTTGACGATTTCTCGGGCTCTGCGCATCGGCTGAGACCACAAATTAGCCTGCGTCCTCAGTAGTGTTTTGCGTCCCCAGTGGTGTTTTCCAGTAGTGAGTTTATTAAGTATCATTTACAGGCGCATTGGTGGATGATCCCCTCACTGCCCGGACCCTTGCTAACCCCATGGGCAGTAAGCCAAATGAGGAAAAATACTATTACGAAGTCAGTGTGTTCTGCCGTTCTGTCCGTTGCCGGGCTATGCATAGCTGGAGTACAAAATGTTGCTGCACAGGATGTCATTCCTTTTGGTTCCGCCTGGGAGTGGCTGCATCCTACTGATGCGGTTGATCCTGCAGACGACGACCCGGATTTCGACGAAACGTGGTACAGCTTTGAGGACTACAACGGCCCGGCATTCACTGGCCCTTCTCCTGCGATTCTCGGATATGGGACCATCGACCGCGGAGCGATCCTGACGAATATCGGCCTACCTGCCGATGGCGATCGCTACACCGCTTACTTTAAGAAAAAGTTCACTCTTCTGGCACCAGCGAGCGGCTTAATTGCGGAGATTTTCGCCGATGATGGCGGAGTGCTTTACATTGATGGCGAGGAAGTGGCGCGGGTGAATTTTTCTCTGGATGACTTCTTCTTCGAGCCCGCCGATGCCGTTGGGTCTGAAACGGCGACAACCACGGTGGATATTGATCTTGAGCTGGCTGCCGGTGAGCACGAAATCGCGTTCTCACTGCACAATCAGGCAACGACCAGCTCCGACATCGGCTTTGACCTCCGCCTTGGACCTCCGCCGCCACCGTCCGATGCGGACGTGCTTCCATTTGGCGCTTCGTGGGCGTGGCTACATCCCATAGATGCCATTGATCCGGCCGATGAGGACCCAGACTTTCACACAACATGGTACATTGCCGAAGATTACAACGGCCCGGATTTCAGCGGCCCCGATCCCGCCCTGTTCGGCTACGGCACTATTGATTTTGGAGCGATCGCCACCGATATCGAGGCACCGGCCGAAGGCGAGCGCTATTCTGCCTACTTCCGCACCACACTTGTTCTGACGGAAGACCAGCCGGACCTGATCGCTGAGATCCTGGCGGACGATGGCGGCGTCCTCTACATCGATGGCGAAGAGGTCACCCGCATCAATTTCACCAGCGACGATCTCTATTATGAATTCGCGGATGCAGTCGGTCCGGAGAACGCCACCACGACTATCGAAATCGAAGGTGGCCTGACTGCCGGCACGCACGAGATCGCGTTCTCACTGCACAATCAGTCGGTCACGAGTTCTGACCTCGGGTTTGATCTGCGGATCGGGCTGGCCCCAGCGGTTCCCCAGGGCAGTCTGGCAAACGCGGGCAATACAGTGTCGGTGACCGCCTTTGGCGAAACCCCTGGAGGCACGCGCAAAGACGTCAACTGGACCGTGCAGTTTCTCGGTGAATTCGCTTCGGAAGACGGCTTTGGCCAGCCGGAAGGACAAGCGTTAGGCATCCAGCTGTCTGACGATGTCACCGCGATGCGTCTCATTGTGGGTGGAGTGATCGTGCAAACCGTTTCGTTTCGCGCCGACTGGCCGCAAGCAGTTGCCTCCACCAACAGCTTCGTCCTCACGGGTGAAGATGTGGAAGTGAGCGTCATCAATCCGGACTCGGTGATATTGACCATCGATGACGTCGTGGTAACGGCGACCGTTCAGAAAACCGGCACTACCACTACTGTGTCCTTTACCCCATCGCCGATATGGGTTGCAGGGTCCGCACACACTTGGTCTGTCGCAGCCACTGATGGAGGTGATCACGCGATTGCAGCGCAGGGAACGTTCACCCTCCCTGTGCCATTCTTTCCGAAAGGCGAGGAACTCACCGGTGCCGATCCCGCAGACGGGCTGTGGGCCACACGCTATATCTGGGATGTGGGCGTGGTCAGCGGCGTTGCCAATACCATCGCCTTCATTCAGTCCGTCTCGGATCCTGATTTTGCCGGTCAATATTTTGACACCACCAGTGAAGTCATCAACCACGGGCTCAATGGCCTTGATCCGCCGGAAGATGGTATCGGCGGCGGATTGTTCGGTGCTGGAGGAGGCAATGGTCCCGGCGATCTGCCTTATCCCGATGAAGTCATCGACGACGGCGGTGGAGCCGACGATTTCATCCAGTACAACGTCGCCTACATCCGCATTCCCGCCGCTGGTGACTACACGTTCGGAGTCCATTCGGACGATGGCTTTGGCCTGCGCATCATCGGCCTGCCGTTCACGGAGTTCAATGCCGGTGTCAATCGTGTCATTGATCCTGCCAGTTCCGATACCTTTGTCTTCACTATCGATACCGGAGACAGTGACTCCCGTGTCTGTGCCCGCAATGCGCAGCCAGGCGTATATCGCATCGAGTTCTTCTGGTGGGAGCGCGCGGGTGGCGACTTCGGCGAGATCTATGTCGCTCCCGGTTGTCATCTTAACGAAGCCGAAACGTCCGATTGGGAGCTTATTTCAGCTACATCAGCAGTGCCGCTTGTAGGCGTTTCTGGAGGAGTTGGATTCCAGATTCACGATGTAGCTGTTGAAAGCAGCGCAACTGGCACCCCGGTCTCAGTCACCATCACCTGGGACTCGAAGGACGGCGAATCCTACACCATCGAGCGCTCAGAAGGACTTGGAGGAAATGACGACGTCTGGCAGGAGCTGACGGATGGTGTCGAGGCAACTGGCGGCACCACCACTTTCACCGACACGTTCCTCCCAGATCCAGTGCCAAGTGCCCTCTACTATCATGTGAAGAAGGAATGAAAGGATCATTTACTCAATAGTCTACCGAAAGCTTAGTCGGCGGGGAGCGCAAAGTTCCCGGAGAACGGTTTAGCCCACAGATTAACTCACATCCCTTAAAGCTGAATTTCCCACTTCAGCGGAGGTGACCCGTGTCTTCCTGGGCGAATAGAGCCATCGCCTTGCTGACGCATCCGTATCTGAAGCGTAAGGAGGCCTACTTACTTCGGGCAGATACAATGAATGATCATCGATCCAAATGGAGGGTTCTCTCATTTCGAGTCAAAAATGGTGGAGGCGCTACGCGACACCATTCTTGCGAAAGGTGACTGATATTGCGCCGAAGCGCTGACCGGGAAGACTTGACTGAAAGGTGATTCTGACAAACAGACGATCGTGACCAATCACGATTCTTCGCATCTAGTAACGCCCAGCTCGGAAGTTTGTGGGGAGCGCAGGATCGCGATCGTGGGTGGTGGGCCTGCCGGATTGCGTGCGGCTGAGGTTGCTTCCGCGCTGGGAGCGATTGTGACATTGTTGGACGCGATGCCATCGGTCGGACGGAAATTTCTGGTGGCTGGGAAGAGCGGCTTGAATATTACGAATACAGAACCGCTGCAGCCATTTCTGGCGCGCTACTCGACGCCTGGGCTGGCTCCTGATAGCTGGCGGGCATTTATTGAGGCATTCGACAATACTGCTCTGCGTGAGTGGGTAGCAGGGATGGGATTCAGCACGGATGAAAGCGCGGGCGGCAAGGTGTTTCCACATCCGAGGAAAGCAGCACCACTGCTGCGGGCCTGGGTGCGCAAATTGCGCGAGGCAGGCGTGCAATTTTGTCCACGCCATCGTCTTATTGGGCTGGAAGCTGGGCCTGCGGTGATCGTCGATTCTCCTGCTGGGAGGAAAGTGATGGCTTACGACGCGGTGATTCTTGCGCTGGGTGGCGGATCGTGGCCGCAGACCGGATCCTCTGGGAGCTGGACAGAGTCATTGGCGAAACAGGGTGTAAACGTGTCCCCATTGGAGGCATCGAATTGTGGTTGGGAATGCCACTGGCCGGCAGAGCTGTTGGCGGCAGCCGAAGGATTGCCATTGAAGAATGTGACGGTGCAGATTCCGTCGTCGCGCAGTGAATATGGTGACTTGGTCATCACTCGCTATGGTTTGGAAGGTACGCCGATCTATCGACTGGGGCCTGACTTGCGGGCGTCGAGTGCATCGCCGTCGATCGCGTTGGATCTGAAACCGGACTTGTCGCTCGTGACGGTTCGCGCCCGCCTTTTACCAGTGCGGCGGAACTTTGTGCGTGAGGCAACACGCCGACTGAAGCTGTCGCCCGCAGCTGCTGCGCTTATCAGGTTTTTGCCAGGAATCGGCCCATGGACCTCCTCGGAGGTTCTTGCGGAAACCATCAAAAACTGTCCTCTGCAATTGACCCGCGCGCGGCCGCTGAGTGAGGCGATTTCATCGGCTGGCGGCGTCGCCTGGTCGGAACTGACTGACGAATTGATGTTGAAAAAGTTGCCCGGCGTCTTTGTTGCGGGAGAGATGATCGACTGGGATGCTCCAACTGGCGGGTATCTTCTGCAGGCGTGTTTCGCGACTGGAACGCTCGCGGCGCAGGGTGCATGCCGAGAAAGGCAGCCAGAACACCCGATCCCAGAGTAAAGTGAAGGGAGGAGAAAGTGAATGGCACTGTGTCAGGTTAAAGAACTGCGGCTTCGAAATCTGCGAGACGCCAATACCACTATGGGAGAGTGTGACAATGTTATTTCCGGAAGAGGATCTGGACACGATGCTGGAGCAGCCTGTGGAATGGGAATCCTCGACCACAGCCGCGATCATATCGATGCCGCATCGATCCAGGAATTCTACCGCGTCAAATGGCTCTATCAGCACCCTCTTTGCGGGAGACGCCGTCCAGGCTCGATGAGGCAAGAGCAAGCGCTTTTTCTGATCCCTATCCGCCAGAGCAGCCCGTTGAAGGCGGAAAACCGTCTACACTGGAGCATCCTGCCAATTCTCTCGCCCAATATTCGCGTAACTCAAGATTCCTCCAGCGCTAGCGCTAGCTCTGGAAATCAGAATCACGGCACCTGGCGAATCTGGTAGTAGACGTTCGGGCCCATATTGACCGCGTCGGCGTCGATGTAAGTCGTTTCTGTGCCTTCGGACAGGAAGTTGTCAGTCAGCTCAATCCAACCGCCGGGTTGTCCGTCCGGCATCAACGTCGTGGAAGCGAAGATTGCGTAAACTGCGTCGGGCCTTGAATCGAATGTGAGCGCTACCGACGGCGATTCCCCGCCAGTATGTTCGATCTCTGTGATCTGGAAATCGATCTGTCCCCCAGACTTTTCGACGTTAATTTGGAAAGCGTAGCTGCGGCCCAGGTTGGCGTGACCAAATCCCGAAAGCTCGGATTCAAGTTCGATTTCGAAATCTGCCGGATTGGCATGATCCGTCAAACCACCGCCGAACTTTACGCTGGGCCCCGCCGCATTGAATCCGGCGTAAACCGCGGCCGGATCGTCGAGCGTAAACTGCTGGGTTCCTGCATCATACGGGGTCGAGACGATGTCATCGTCCCCTGGAGCCTCTTCGGTAGGACCGATCCAGATCACCGAGTACTCGCTGTCGAAACCAGTATTGACGACGAGAAACGGCTGGATTTCGCTGGTATCCGTACTGTTCGAGTATTCGAATGCCGTCACGTCATAGGTTCCGGCAGGCAACGTAGGAAAGGTCTCGTCGAATTTCTCGATGTTCATCCGAGCGCCCGCGCTATCAACATCCGAACCTTCGTGATCGGAACCGATTCCAATTACGACTTCGGTGATCACCGGCTGGCTGGCGGCGCTTGTCGGGTCGCTGCCAGAGGCGAGTTCGACATCGTCGTCGAAGCCATCGCCATCTGTGTCGGCCTTAGTCGGGTCCGTCGAAAAACCGTTGGCGGTACTCACTTCATCGCCGTCACTGATACTGTCGCCATCTGTGTCGGCGACCAAAGGGTTGCTCATCGCCTCGGCCTCGGCACCGTCGTTAAGGCCATCGTCGTCGGAGTCAGGCTTGTTGGGATTAGTGCCATTGGCGATCTCGGCACCGTCGAGCGAGCCGTCGTCGTCGGCATCGGGGTTGTCCGGGTTGAAGCCACGTCGGAATTCATCATCATCGGTAAGTCCATCGGCGTCGTGGTCGCCGCCTGTGGCGAACTCTCCGAGCGTGCCGAACATCGTCTCCCAGCCATCGATCAAATCGTCGGCATCGGAGTCGAGCTTGACGGTAAACGTGAGCGCCTTCTCGAATGTGCCCCCATCATCACCCTCTGCCGCGATACGCACCGAGTGCAGGATATCATCCAACCCTGCAAGGCTCGCGTTGACCAACAGTTGAGCGCCGTTGTCCCCACCGATCGAGTAACTGGCGTTGTTCGAGTCTCCTGCGCCTGCTACCAAAGTGAAACTGACATCCCCACCGACGGGAGTGCCGAACTCGCCAAGCCCAGCCAGCGATCCCACTACTGTCCCGGTCGCGGCCGAAGATAGGACAATGGAATCCGCTGCGGTCGGGTAGGCTATCACGGAATCGAGGCCAATGTCTTCGACCTCTGAGGTGTTCGGCTGCACGTTGATCTGAAACGCGTAGCTTCGCCCCAGGTTGGCGTGACCAAATCCCAAAAGTTCGGATTCGAGCTCAATTTCGAAATCCGCCGGATTGGCATGATCCGTCAAACCAGGGCCGAATGTCACGTTGGGCCCCGCCGCATTGAATCCGGCATAAACCTCAGCTGGGTCGTCGAGCGTGAACTGCTGGCTTCCCACTGGGTACGGAGTCGTGACGATGTCATCGTCACCGGGAGCCTCTTCGGTCGGGCCGATCCAGATCACCAAGTATTCACTGTCAAAACCAGTGTTGACGACGAGAAACGGTTGAATTTCGCTGGTGTCCGCGCTGTTCGAGTACTCGAACTCCGTCACATCATAAGTTCCGGCAGGCAAGGTCGGGAAAGTATCGTCGAATTTCTCGATGTTCATCCGGGCGCCGGCACCGTCCACATCCGTTCCCTCGTGATCAGCGCCGATACCGATCTGTGTCTGCGATTGCGCTGTTATGAAACCTGGCCCAAGGGCAATCAGCGTTAGGAAAAGTCTTGTTGTTGATCTATTAAAATTCATAGCTGGTTCGGATGTTTCTGAGCTACCTCTTTTTGGCATTTATCGCGTGGTCAGTCAATTCAATTCGGTCAAGCCCTCTGTCATAGAGTCTTATTCATCGCCTAACCGCCGGACGCGCTTTTCGGTTGAATTGGCGACCTGCGCTGGCGCAGTGCCTCTCGGACAGCAGCATCATTTGCATGTGTGTGTCTTCCACGAAATCTGCTAGGCTGGATCCATTCCAAAACTCATGCGCTCCTTGTCCCTCTACTCCTGTGCCACCGCGCTTCTTTTCTTCGCCAGCCTACTGCCAACTGAGGGAGGCCTCTACATCACCGAGTTCATGACCAGCAATGGTGACACGCTCCGAGACTCGGACGGCGATGCATCGGACTGGATCGAGATTTTCAACACTGGCCCCGGCACTGCAACGCTTGACGGCAGCTACCTCACTGATGATGCTTCACTGCTCGCCAAGTGGCGCTTCCCTGCCATCGAACTCGAAGAGGGTAGATTTCTCTTAGTCTTCGCCTCAGGGAAAAATCGCACCGCCCCAGAGAGCGAACTGCACACAAATTTTCAATTGGCAAATGACGGAGAATTCCTTGCGCTCGTTGCTCAGGACGGCTTCACCATCGTCAGTTCATTTGGAGCAGAAGGTGAAGGCGATCCGCTTCCCTCTCAGATCAAAGACGTTTCGTTCGGACGAATGCAGACAGGCGACAGGACACCAGCCGTTCTGATCGAGAGCGGTGCAAGCTGTAAGGTGCACGTTCCTCGTGATGAATCACTCGGCGCTACCTGGACTGGCGCAGCCTTCGACGACGCTACTTGGGATGCAGCTGCGATGGGAATCGGATACGAGGATGGCAACGGATACGTCCCAGAGTTCGGAGCAGGCGGAAACCTCGGAGACCAGATGAGCGGGGTAAACACGAGCGTCTACCTCCGCGTTCCATTCGAAGTGACGAACACATCGACCATCTCCGAACTGACGCTGAATATGAAGTATGACGACGGTTTCGCAGCATTCCTCAACGGCACTCGAGTCGCTGCAGGCAATGCGCCGGGAGCACTGGCCTGGGATTCTGATGCAACGTCCAATCACTCCGACGGTGAAGCCACCACGTTTCTGGACTTCGACATCACCGCGCACGCCAACATTTTAAATGAAGGTGCAAACATCCTCGCGATCCACGGCTTGAACGACGGCTTGAACAGTTCTGACATGCTAATCTCCGCAGAACTTCGAGCCTTCCGCGTCACTGCACCAACGATCGGGGGTCCCGGTTTTCTCGGAATCGCGTCGCCCGGTGCCCTGAACGGCGATACCTTCGGCGGCTTCGTAGCAGACACCAAATTTTCAGTCAGCCGGGGCTTCTTCGACGCACCTTTCGAGGTAGAGATCACCACTTCTACCGAAGGAGCAGAAATCCGCTACACGATCGATGGAACCGATCCAACTGCGACGCAGGGCACGGTCTACTCCGGGGCCATCTCGATCGCAGAGACCACCATCCTCCGCGCTATTGCACACCGCGACGACTACAAGCCCACTAACATCGACACTCAATCATACCTTTTCCCGGAAGATGTCGTTGACCAGCCAAGGATGCGTGCAGCGATCACCCAATCGCAGGCGTATGGCCCGCAGATGATCGATTCCTTAAAAGCCGTCCCCACCATTTCGCTAGTCACGGATCACACGGCATTTGAGAATGAAAGCAGCGGCAATATTCGCGATGAACACAAGGCATCAGTGGAAATGATCTTTCCTGATGGAACTCCTGGTTTCCAGGAGAACGGGGGCATGAGCAACTACGGCGGACGGTTCACTAATTTTCGCAAAAAGAGCTTTCGAGTCGCATTCCGTAAGGAATTTGGAGAGAGCAAACTGAAGTACCCGATCTTCGATGGCTTCGAGTACGACACGTTTCCACCGGCCGACGAGTTCGATGTGATCAACCTGCGCAGCGGCTCCCACGATATGCAATCACGCGGCGCCTACATGTCTAATCGGTTCGCTGACGATTCAATGCTGGATATGGGCAACATCGCGCCGCACGGGCGCTTCGTTCATGTCTACCTCAACGGAAACTACTGGGGGCAGTATCACTTGCGCGAGCGCTGGAGCGCCGACATGGCATCGAGTTACTTCGGTGGCCCGGAGGAAGACTACGAAGCGGTCAATGCGAACGATAACTTCCAGAATGACGAGGAAGTCTACGATGGAAACGGCCAGTTCTGGGAGGAAACAAAAGATCTCGTCGCAGGCGCGAATCCGTTCACCAATGCAGCAGCGCATATCGACATCGCCAACATTGTGGACTTCATGCTGCTGTGGGTGAGCGGAAACTCGGAGAGCGAGTTTCGTGCTTTCGGTTCCGAAGCACAAAGCGTGCCCTTCAAGTTCATGATGAAAGACGCAGATGGTTTTCTCCGTAGCCCCGGACACGCGACCGACCACGCTGGCCCGCTCAGCGTTATGTCCGAGCTTCAGGACGACCCCGATTACGCGATCTTTCTCGCCGATCGCATCCATAAACACTTTTTCAATGACGGCGCCCTGACGCCGGCACGAAATATTGAGCGCCTCAGCAAACGCGTCGACGAAGCGCGCCCCGGATTCACCTCCGAAGCCGCCCGGTGGGGCGATGTGTTTCGCGAACCGTCCTCATGGGAATCCTACCAACAAAACCTGGTCACCAATCATTTCCCCGATCTCACTCAGACCATGATCAGTCGCTTCAAGTCGGCTGGTATGTATCCCGAAATGATCGCGCCCGTCTACAACCAGCACGGAGGCTCAGTATCAACCAACACGCCCATTACGATGGCAACCGACGCCGACCGGATCTACTTCACAATCGACGCAAGTGATCCGCGACAGCCCGGTGGGTCGCCGAACCCGAATGCAACCGTCGCCGAGTTCGCTGGAGGTGGGCCTACGCCGATCACCTATTTGTCCTCCGGGCACATCTGGCGATTCCTTGACGACGGCTCGAACCAGGAATCAGCATGGCAGGCGGCAGCATTCGATGATTCGAACTGGCAGTCCGGACCCTCGTCCCTCGGCTATGGGAGCGATAACGAGGATGCTGGAACGACCGTAGGCTTCGGCGCCGATTCTTCGAATAAGCAACCGACCACCTACTTCCGCACGACAGTCGACATACAGGATCCTTCAATCTTCTTTGGCTTTCTCCTGCGCGTAAAGTACGACGATGGCGTCGCCATCTACATCAATGGCTCCGAACAACTGCGACAAAACCTTGCAGCCGGTGCCGCCTTCGACGATTTCGCACAGGGCACCATCGGCGACGAGGGGGGGTGGAAAGATATCACGCTCCCGACCACTGCCCTGCGTGCGGGAACCAACACTATCGCCGTTGAAATTCACCAAGGTAGTGCCACCAGCTCAGACATTCGCCTGGACATGGTACTGCGCGGCGAGACGACCCAGGGCGGCGGCGGCAACATCACCGATCCGAACTTTTTCGATCAACCCACCCTCCTTCGTGCTCGCTCTTTCAACTCCACATCCAGCGAATGGAGTGCACTGAACGAGGCGTTCTTTTCCATCGACACAGTCCCAGCAGACTCTTCAAATCTCGTCCTGTCAGAGTTCCACTACCACCCCGCTGATCCGACCAGCGCCGCTGAGATCATCGCGAGTGAAGATCGCGATGACTACGAATTCATCGAGTTCACCAACGTCGGAGCAGCAACCCTCGACCTTACCGGAGTTCGCTTTATCGCAGGAATCAACTTTGCATTTCCTGACAACACGCTCCTCCGCTCAGGCGAACGCCTACTCCTCGTGCGCAACAGCGCAGCCTTCGAGACCCGTTACACACCGCCCGCAGCAACCCAGATCTTCGAATACACAGGACGGCTGAGCAACGACGGCGAACAGATCCTCCTCCAGGGCACCAGCTCCAATGCGATAAGAGATTTCACCTACAACGACCAACTTCCCTGGCCCACAGACGCCGACGGCGAAGGCAAAAGTCTCGTCCTCCTGAACCCGACAACCAACCCTCCCCACGGCGACCCAACAAGTTGGTCCCCAAGTCGAAGTCAGAATGGATCGCCTGGCACCGACGAACCAACCGGCCAGACATACGCCACATGGGCCATCCAATATGGAATCGTAGATCGACGCGACGAGGATGACGACGGCGACGGCATCAGCAACTACTTCGAATTCCTGTTCGGATCACGCCCCGACCTCACCACCGATGCCCCCGCCCCCACCGCGAACCTGACCAACAACAACGACGCAACCCGCCAACTCCTACTGACCTACCGCGAAAACCTCGAAGCCGATGGAGCTACACTCACCGTCGAATTCTCATTCGACCTGACATTTTGGGCATCCGATCCAGCAGTAGCCGAACAGATGTCACGTATTGACAAGGGTGACGGCACCGCAACCGTCACCGTCCGTCTAATGTTACCTGCGGAACAAGAAGAGACCGAGATCTATCTGCGGATGCGAGGCGAGTAAGCGGCTGGGGAGTGGAGATTGTTAAATGATTAGCGCCTCTCCATCCGCCACACTTCCCATTGTCGATGAGGAGTCCCCCGTTTTCCAACGCTGAATCCTGGGCGCGCAGAGAATGCTTCAGCAAGAATTTTCGATTTAGCAGGTTGGCAACTGCCGCGATGCGCTACTAACAGGTAGCGGAGCACCAGTGGGTTCTTTTTTGTAAGCGTCAAGCCGTCATCCATACAAATCGATGCACCCATCCAACCATCCGCTCGCACATGCCACTTTGCAGGATAGCGCGGGTTCTGTGGATGGTCAAAATAGGTAATCCCCTCCGTGACCACCTTCCGTTCTGCCCCTTCTCCCACCGCGATCGGACCGGAATAATCCATCCACTTCGCTAAATTTCCAAAAATAGCAGACTCGCCGACACTCCCTTCACTATTCGTTAACTGCCCCCCGCCAAAGTGCTGCGAAATCGTCTTCGCCACCCGCACTGCCAGAATTCCAAAATTCGTTTTCTGCAATTCAACCGTCTCTCGATCAGATGGCGGCCGAAGCGTGATCTGGAACTCAAGCCCCCACTCGCCTCCAACCATTGGCCGGATTGCAGTGACGGTCTCCTGCTCCATCACTTCGCTTCCCTGTTGGTCGATGTAGGCGAGTGCACACGCCATGATCGCTTCCTCCCGACCGTCTTCATACGCGATCCACGATTTCTGCAGAATTTTCGAGCCCGTGCCATCGCCCCAGAAATTGAGATCGTCGTTCACTTTGTGGAACGCAAACCACACGGATCGATGATGATCATGGTCGCTGGCGCCGGGGTGACCCATGCGCGTTAACGATACTCCCGATGGCCCATTGAAAGGATAGAAAAATGGTCGCGGATACTCTGCTCCGTAGTGCCATCGAGTTTGTTCGATCCCATCAATCTTGAATGACACCTGATGCCCAGAAAGAGGAATCAACTCACAGCGATCTGCTGCAAACTTTTCCGTGTCTTGGGCGGTCGTTGTTGTCGCCCAGAAGCTTGCCGACAATAACAACAGGAATGGAAGGGTCTGTCTCAGCATTTGATTTTGCATCCTCAGAGACTGATGCGAAACCGCCAACTTCCCAAGAAAATACGGTGTTCGACTTTCGGCGGTTTCGGATTCATGATGGCGCTATGCAAATCCAATGGATCGGGTCTCACTTGTTTGCTCATGGAATAGCAATCCTGTTCATCGCCTGGTCAGCCAGCGCGCAATCACACCGGCCTGGAGCGGCATTTGATATCCTGCACTACGATTTTGCGCTGCAACTCTCCGACGACACGAATAAAATAACCGGACTGACTCAGACGACCATCCGCGTCACTCCAGAAATCGATGAAGGGAACAGCTCGTTAGTTTTCGATTTAATTGGACGAACTGACAGCACTGCCAATGGGATGGAAGTCTCCGAAGTCCTCTTGAATGGAGCCGTCGCCACGTTCGATCACCAACACAACAAACTGAAAATTGAACTCGACGGATTGAACACATCCCCGGTGAAAGGCACGCGGTTTCGCGTCGCGATCAAGTATGCTGGAACGCCTGGCGATGGCTTGATCATTTCGGAGAACAAGCATGGCGATCGGACGTTTTTTGGGGACAACTGGCCAGATCGATCACGGCATTGGCTTCCCGTTGTTGATCATCCCGGGGACAAAGCAACCGTCGCCTGGTCTATCACAGCACCGAGCCACTACCAAGTGATCGCCAATGGCCGCCTGGTTGAGGAAAGCGATCTACCGAATGGAGATCGACTCACAATGTGGCGCTCTATCGTTCCGCTACCTACCAAAGTCATGATCATGGGAGCTGCACGGTTTGCCGTTCAGCATGTTGGCGAAGTTAACGGAACACCGGTTCAAAGTTGGGTGTATCCACAAGATCGCGAACGAGGATTCCTCGATCTCGCACGCACAGAGCATGTCCTGGAGTTCTTCGAGCAATTGATTGGCCCGTTTCCATTCGCCAAGCTGGCAGGCGTTCAATCCACTACGCGCTACGGCGGCACTGAAAACGCCAGTGCGATCTTCTACGCCGAAACAACCTTCGACGGCAACAAAAGCAACGAAGCATTGATCGCACACGAAGTCGCCCACCAGTGGTTCGGGGACTCGGTGACTGAATTGGATTGGGAGCATGTCTGGCTCAGCGAAGGATTCGCTACCTACCTGACAAATGTCTATATCGAGAAAAATTACGGTAAAGCCGAAATGGACACGCGGCTTCAGCGTGAGCGCGCAAGGGTCTTCGATTTCGACAAGCGTGCGCCATTGCTCTCGGTGATCGACGTCCGTGCAGCGCACCCCACAGACCTCCTCAATCCAAACTCCTATCAAAAAGGCGGTTGGGTTCTGCATATGCTGCGAAATCATGTTGGAGACGAAGCCTTCTTCGCCGGTTTGAGGAATTTTTACGCAACCTACCGCGGCAAGAATGCGACATCCTCCGACTTCAGAGAAGTCATGGAGGCCGTTAGCGAGTTGAAGCTCGAGCGCTTCTTCTCCCAATGGCTTGACCGTCCTCAAGAACCCGTGATTCGAGGACACTGGACGTTCATTCCCGACAGTGAAGAGGTCCATCTCTCCCTCACCCAGACGCAAAATGGCCCAGCCTTTCATCTTCCAATCGAAGTGAGACTCCATGATTCGGCGCCCACCGCCAGTAGTAATGACGACGCCTCAACCGATCAAAAAATCCACCTGACTTCAAAAACCCAATCGTTCATTCTCACCGCTAAAGCGAAGCCCATCGAAATCATCCTCGATCCCGGAATGAATCTTCTGATGTTATCTGAAGTGACTGAAACTGACGAAGATCAATGACGCACTGCTACAAAGATTTTCTGCTATCCTGATTAACGAGGATATCAGCACTCGCCAATACGTTGTGCAATGGAATGGGATTTCCCTTTACGGCTTGGCTCGGAACGCCCAGAGGTGGCGATTCGTGCGGAAGTAAATAGAGGATGCGTCTATCGCGGGCGTGACGTAGGCGGGTTCGGATAGATCGAACTGGTTCACTGCCTCAAAGGTGTCGCCTGCCCTGACTACCGTAACCAACCCACGATTCGATACCAGGTAGAGATGTCCGGCAGCGAGAATCGGCGACGCGCTGTACTGCCCGGTAGTGCCACTCAATCGCTCGCGATAAATCGTCGAACCATCTGCGGCATCGATCGCTGCCAGCAGACCACCATTGCGCACAAGGTAGATGCGATTCTGGTAATAAAGCGGCGACGGGATCTCAGGTATATTGCGCCGTGCCTCCCATACCACATGCGAATCTGAAACGTCTCCCTTTCCGCCAGGACGAATTGCCATCAGGATCGGTCTGCTGCGCTTTGACGACATGTTCGCCACCCATTCCTCCTTCGACCATGCGCCGTCCTTGTCTTTATCGACCCAGCCAAGCATGCCGTCCAGTCGCTCACTTCGTTTCCCAGGGTCTGATGGCATCGGAATGCCATAGCCAGGATGGCCAAGTGGCAGTTCGGGTCTGAGCGGAAAGGTGAAATGTTCCGTCATCTCAGCGCGCTCGACCTTGCCGTTACCATTTTCATCAAATTGCAGCAGTGCCTTCCAGAACGGTTCAGGATCCGGTTGCTCATCTGCACCACCTCCCAGTTGTGCCGCAGAAAAATACACGTGCTCTGGCCCGGCAACGGGCAATGCAATCGTCTCGCGGGAGAATCCGGTCGCAAACCACTTCTCTTCGCCAGTCTCTGGATCGTAACCGCTTGCCCGATTATTGCCTAACACTACTAGATCATCGCCCAATTTGTGCGTCCATATCATCGGTGTCGACCAACCACTTCGATGAAACGGTCGCGGAGTTTCCCATTCTCTTTCGCCGGTAGCTTTATCAAAGGCGACGATCTTCGACTGACTCAACTTGCTGTCTGGCAAGTCCGCATCGTTATCTAGAACCAGAATGAGGTGAGCGCCATACTCAATGGGAGACGTCGACACGCCGTAGAGGCTCTTTGGCGTCGCAATCCGCCTTTCCCAGAGTTCGTTGCCGTCGTGATCATAGCAAAGCAGACCGAAGGATCCAAAATAGACGTAGATGCGATCCGCATCCACCAGTGGCGTTGATGAAGCAGGGCTGCTCTCTTTGTGTACTTTCTCCAACGGGACATCGGGAGCCTCCGCCCGCCAGAGCAGTTTTCCATCCGTGCGATCGATCGCCAATGTCGCCAGCCGCGTTCCTTTCACCACTGTTAAAAACACGCGATTGCCGTAAATGACAGGCGACGAGAGACCAGGTGAGATCTCCACTTTCCAGGCGAGATTCGACGCCTCCAGTACGACAGGAGGTGAGCAATGATCCGCTACACCCGAGCCATCTGGCCCGCGAAAGCGGCTCCAGTTATGTGTGGATGATGATTGAGGCTCAGCTGGCGACGAATCCTGACAATGCCCAAGCGCCATCACAAACGAGAAAACGAAGGCGGCGATGGTCAACTTGGCTTTCATACGGCATCTGCGAATCTAGAACTGGTAGCTATAAGCGATTCCTGGCAGCTCAAGATTAAACATCAGGAATGTCACGGTGTGATTACCGAATCCTCGTGAGATGGAAACGTGCTCGTCGACACCGCTGAACATGAACAGCGCTGACCACGCATCGCGGCGAAGATGCAGACCACCCACTGGACGCACTTCATCCAAGCCCTCGATAAAGGTAGCGCCAGCATAGGCTGAAAAGTCCACGCCCCCCGCAGTGAACAGATGCTTCGAGAGCGTCCCATAGTAACTGTCGCTGTTAATGTCACCGAAGTCATCATTGCTGGTTCCAATAATGAGCGCGGGTCGCCAGGAATCGTTCTCAGAAAACACGCGCCAGTTTGCCAGAATACTGACGTCATCGGTTAGCGGCCGGTAATCGAGACCGACGCGCAAACTGTCCGTTACACTGTAACTGAGGTTCACATACCATTTGCCATGGTCGGGCTTTTCTGGAATCCACCTGCCGTAGAGCGAGAATCCCATGGGTTCCTCTGGCCAGTTGAGAATAGATCCCATGCCCCGCAAGACAGCATTGTCACTGTTCTCAAGAAAGCTGATCGAGCTGAAAGGATCCGCTGAACCATCGACTGATCGAGAACGAACTGTTCCCGCTTCACCTGGTCACATCACTCACGACGGAACCTCAGCCGCAGGCTTCTGCGCGCTGACCAGTCCTGGAGAAAACAGTAGAACGAATGCAAAGAAAGAAAGTGTCTTCATAAAAAGTGTGAGAGTGCTCCAGCAGAGTAACAACGTCTAACTATCCGTGAATGAGGCCTTCGCTCAAGAAAATTCCCTCATCTCCGCTAGTCATCCCAAATTTAGACGTTGCCTGCACACGCTCACCGATTCACGATGAGCCGTGGGCATGACCTTTGGAAATTTGCTGGGGTTCTGGGCACTACTGGGAATCCCAGCAGTGTTGCTCATTCATTTTCTCCAGAGGCGATCACGCATCATGGTGATTTCCACCTTGTTCCTGCTGGATCAAATGCAACGAGAAAGCGTCAGCGGCAATCGCGTCGAACGATTGCGCGTCTCCGTGCCGCTGTGGCTGCAACTGCTGGCTGTGATCCTGCTAACCTGGCTGCTCGTCCAACCCCGCTGGATCAATAGCGAAGCCGTCCAGCGCGTGGCCATCGTCCTGGATAGTTCTGCATCGATGTCTGTCTTCAAGGAGGCGGCGGCACAGCAAATCAGCACGGCCCTGGACGACCTCGATTCGCTGGTGACGACGACGGAATACATGCTGCTGGAAACGCGCGCCAGCACCGGACTATTCTCTGGCACCGATCGCGGGAAACTCATGCAGTCGGTGGAAAATTGGGCTCCCTACTCTGGCACTCTAGACCCAACACCTGCCCTGCGTGTTGCACGCAGCACCGTGGGAAACAGTGGTCTGGTGATCTTCGTGACCGACCAAGCAGCCACCGATGCCCTGCCCCACGATGCACAATTGCTCGCGGTTGGCAGCCATCAGGAAAACTGCGGATTCGCTGGGTTCACTGTTGAAACATCCGATGATGGCCAGCCACAGTGGCGAGTGCTGGCAAAAAACTACGGCACGCAATCGCAGACGCGCCAATGGTGGCTGATGTCTGGCGATCAGCGCACGACTCCCGTCGCATTTACACTCGCACCAGGCAAAGCCATCCCTCTGCAAGGCCCGTTCCCGGACGGAACCACATCATGCACGCTTGAAATGCAAGGTGATGCATTCTCGTTCGATGACCAGTTGCCCATGGTCTTACCGCAGCCAAAGCAGCTCAACATTTGGATCGCTCCCGAATCCGGAGCACCTCCAACAGGCGAATTCTACCAACAAGTCTTCCAGAGTTTTGATAATGTCTGGATCGACACATCGCGCACGAATGCAGACATCGAAATCATCACTTACGATCCCCTGGATCCACAATTACCTGATCGGTCAGCATGTGTGTTCGCCCGCGATCCCCGGCAGCGCAGCGGTTTCCTCAAAGGACAAATCGTTGCTGCTGGGAATCCGCTCATTGAGGGAATCAACTGGCAAGGCCTGCTGTGTAGAAAATCTATCCCCATCCCCCATCGCGACAGTGATGACGTCCTGCTGTGGCAGGGAGATCGGCCGCTCATTTTTGGCCGCCGCATTGGCAGCCAACGCCAACTCTACTTCAACTTTGATTTACAGAAATCGAATGCACAACGACTGCCCGCCTTCGCCGTGTTGTTGCATCGGTTTCTCGCCATCGTGCGTGAAGAGAAAATCGCTCTGGAGGCTGGTAATTTTGAAGTAGGTCAGCGCATCGAACTCGCCATCCGGCAATCACCCGATGCGACACCCCTTTCCATCCGCTCAAATCATCCAGCAGCGACACAGGAAATAGCGCTCGATCGCAGCACCACTCTGCGTGCGCCGTCCAAAGCAGGCCACTTCGAGATCCTGCAGGGCGACCAGACATTGCTCACAGCGGCGGCTCATTTTGCCGATGTCCGCGAAGCTGACTTTCATCTCGCGTCTTCAGCTAACACTCTCGCCAACGCCAGGGCCGCAATCATCGAACGACAGAGCCATACAGATGGACACTGGCGGCTATGGTTACTTTCACTTCTCGCAGCATTGCTCCTCAGCTGGCGTTTCGCAGGAAAAAAGAGCACCGCAGCAAGATTGCAACAATCATCGGCCTTTCTCATTTTCTCGATGACGCTGCTGATCAGTGGCAGCTTGCCACATTCGGAAGCAGCGGAAATCATTGACGGCTCAGCCACTGAGATTTGCTTTTATCGTGGTTGCCAGGTGGACAGCGTCAACCACCCGACCGCAATGTATCAAATGAATTGCGGAAATCGCTTCGGCGGCGATCCCGCACTCGGTTCTTGGGTCACCTATGGATTGGGATCCGCAAATCAGGATCTTCCCGGCTTCATCATCCTACCAGAAGCCTCCTATCCACAGGGAGGCTCAGCGAACTGGGGCAACGGCTATCTTCCTGCCCACTACCAGGGCACAACGCTCCATCCCACTGGCTCGCCTATTCTCGATCTCAGATCACCAAATGGCGTCGTCAAATCATGCATTAGATGTCAGGAAGGCATCCCACAACGAGACGAGAATACTCAGGCCACTGCGTAGTTGGAGCAGTAGACCATAAAAAATAGATACGGAGCAATTAGAATCCGAATCCACGGGTAGAATCCCGAATCCTTGCCATGAGCGCCGAACACTACTCCCGCCACACTGCCAATCAGGGTGGTAATCTGGAGGTATCCAACACCAAAGCGAAATAGTTTTTCCCTGACATTTTCAGCTGGGCGGCCAAGCTCCAACTCATCCTGCATTCGAGAGTTGAGAAATTTCTTCATTCCCTGGTCGATCTATACATATTTTGATACTCCATGCACTCATCGGTTAAAATTAATTTAATTTTGGTTGGATTATGAACTATTTGCAAGGACGCCAGTGACCTGTTGATCCCTGCGTCCAGTTTTTCCGCACTAAGCT
>JBNMNB010000145.1:0-19399 GCA_051270635.1 Verrucomicrobiales bacterium
AAGGCGTTTCCGATTATCAACAAAAAGGTCTGGATCAATGGGATCGTATCGCATGTGGCGAAAAGCTCTCCAGTGGAACGCTAAATGTAAAGCGCGATTGTCAGGTCGCACATTCCTCCTAATAAAAAAGAATAAGGGACGAGGTTAAATAAATAGGTGGGCGGCTCTCGATTTGCCCAACCAGCGAGAATCACAATGAAGATATCAAAACTCGTCGTGCCATACTGCAGGTCTAGAAGTGTTAGGAGTAAAAGAGACGCGGGCCTGAGGCGAAACTCCTAGGCGACTGTGACGTCGTCGCAGAGATAAACGTCCTGGATCGCATGGAGTAGTCCGACGCCTTCCGCCATCGG
The DNA here is from genome assembly GCA_051270635.1 of Verrucomicrobiales bacterium. Classification (GTDB taxonomy): domain Bacteria; phylum Verrucomicrobiota; class Verrucomicrobiia; order Verrucomicrobiales; family DEV007; genus JAGROY01. Next base: position 354 of record JBNMNB010000145.1, read on the forward strand.
ACGCTGAAACGATTTGCGACCGGAAATCATGCCCATTCCCCCAGCGCGCTTGCTGATCACCGCCGTCTCGACGGCATCGCGCAGGTCGTTGTCTCCGGAAGCGCCCCCACTGTTGATCATGCCGGCTCGTCCCATGTAACAGTTGGCGACCTGGTAACGGCATAGATCGATCGGGTGATCGCTGCAAAGTTCGGAGTAGATTCGCAGGTCGAATTTCCCGTAGCTCGAATCGCCCATGTTCAGCGCTTCGTAGCCGCCATTGTTGGTCGCCATCTTCTGCTTGATAATGTCGGCCTGGATGGTGACCCCAAGGTGATTCGCCTGGCCAGTTAAGTCGGCCGCCGAATGGTAGTTCGCCTCCTCGGTCTTGAAGGCATTGTTGCGCAGGTAGCACCACAACACCGTTCCCAGGCCCAGTTCATGAGCGAGGGCAAAGGCTTCGCTGATCTCGACAATCTGCCGACGGCTTTCACTCGACCCGAAATAGATCGTGGCCCCTACCGCCGCCGCGCCCATGTCGGCAGCCTGCCGAACTGTCCCGAACAGAACCTGATCGAAGGTGTTCGGCATGGTCAGGAGTTCATTGTGATTAATTTTCACGATAAACGGAATCTTGTGGGCGTATTTCCTGCTCACCATCGCGAGAACGCCGAAAGTCGACGCGACCGCATTGCAGCCGCCCTCGATCGCCAGCTTCACAATGTTCTCCGGATCGAAATAAACGGGATTCTTCGCAAAGCTCGCGCCAGCGGCGTGCTCGATCCCCTGATCCACCGGCAGAATCGAAAGAAACCCTGTGTTCGCCAGCCGGCCGGTGCCGAGGAGCCGCTGCAGATTTGCCAGTACCCGGTTATTGCGGTTTGACTGGGACCAGACCCGATCGACAAAATCCGCCCCCGGCAGACACAGTCTGTCTTTGGGGATCTTAGGGGTATCAAATTTCAGAAGGCCTTCGCCTTCTTCACCAAGGATTTCTTCAATCTTTTCGATCATCGTTTTCTGGGTTGTTGATCCGGTTCATAAATTCATTATATCCGCGTTAGGGCGCATCGGTGGTGTTTTGCTGCCAACGGCTGAGGCAGACGCTGCGCCCTGCTTTTCATTGCTCCTGAATCTTGACTGTCTATTCTATTCCTTGCGCTGCCGCTTTTTGCTCGTCGGGGCATTGGTCATCTTGAAGCGATGATCTTCGACAAGTTTGAGCAGATCGAACGAGCTCACAATCCCAACGATTTTGTTCTCATCAGTGACGACGAGATGATGTATTTTGTGATTACGCATGATGCGTGCGGCAATGTGAGTTCCATCGTAACGTGGAACGGTATACACTTTGGGATCGATGATTCTGGCAATCAGAGTGTCGTCGGGAATGTCTTCCATTAGATCGTTCACTGTGATCATCCCGACGGGGTGGCCGAGTTCATCTGCCACAGGCAAGGCGTGAACCCCTTCCTCACGCATTCGTCTACGGGCATCCCCAAAAGTTTCCTCGGGCAGTACCGTTACGACGCCTGCAACCATCAAATCACTTACTTTCGTGTTCATAGCTAATTTGTTTTAAGAAGATGAATTGAATGGTGAGAACGAAGAGCCTCGCAACGCAACAGTTGTGCAATGAAATGCATATCATGCCGGAGAGCACTGTGACCGAAAACTGTAGAAGCAATTGAAGAAAGCGCCTTTTCACGAACAATAGCAAAGACCGCCGACACACCGTCCTCGTTCTCGATGCAGAAACTCTCATGTTCGCTCTCCCGCGCCAATACTGACAGTGCGGGCACACACCCTTACGTTTTTGCGCCACGAAGAAACGGCTTATTCTTCCCCTTCCATGCGGAAAATGTCGGGATTCTCCTCCACTGAATATTACAAGAATACCCGCTGACAGCACGATTTTTGCCCCCTCCATCCCAGGCTCCGCCCGCCCATGAACTTACCCTTGGAAATCAAAGTTCCTTCCAATGGATCAGGTGCCGATCGAATTGTCCGCAATCTCCAAATACACTGTCACTTCACTTTCAATTAGCAGAAGAATGTCCTCTATAATTCTCATGTGTAAGCCTTGGCACAGCATGGGAGGTCTTAATTGTTGAAGTGACAAGGCTCTCCAAGTGCGCAAATATGGCAGCGGGAACGGTGCGTGCGTCTAGCGCGATTGCCTGATGCTGTCGTGTCCGAACCGGCTGGCACTTATTTCACTGCAATGAAAAAATCCCCTCTCATTCTTCTTCGGGCAATGTGGGTTATTGCGGCGCTTTGTGCCGTCACATCTGTATCGCTAAACGCTGGCACTATTAGGGGCCAGGTAAACGACTCAACAACGAACCTGCCTGTCGAGGGCGTGGAGGTTGGTATTTCTCCTGGAGGCACGACGGCGACCACCGGACCGTTCGGTTTCTATACCTTGCGGGAGGTCGGCCCGGGAGATGCGGCGCTCGAAACCCAGCACGGTGGCTATGTGGACAAGAGCCAGGCCGTTTCTGTCGGAGTCGACGAAACGATCGCTAACATAGACATTGTTCCGAAAGTAGAGTTCGAAAAGCTCGACTTCTTTATCGTCGTGCGCGATGCGAAAACGGGATTCCAGATTCCCGATGTGCCGGTGGAAATCCGGCGCTATGACAGTTCCGCCGATGACGTTCCCGAGGTCTTCAGTCGCACCACCGACCCGAACGGGACTGTAACGGTTCGTGGTATGCAGGGCGGAGAGTTTGAACTTGAGATCAATGACTCCGCCGTCGGAGGGCATCGCCCGGGCTGGGAGACGTGCGTTACGAATCGAAAACGTCTCAGTGCGTCCCAGATCGCGAGCGTGATGCTCAAACACAATCCGCAGACTGTGACGATTCTAGCGAAAGGCTACGATCCCGTAAGGGACGAGGACGATCAAGCGCTGGAAAACATTTGGGTCGAGATCACAGGACTGCATCCCGATGACAATTCGATCGTGCTCGTTCACCCTCAGTCGGCACTCACAAACGCTGCTGGCATGGTGTCGTTTGGCAACCTCAGAATGCGATTGATTGGATAGTGACGACGAAGAAACTGGGGTATCAACCGGCAGAACACACCATCACTGCAGACGACGATGACGTGTTGGAAGGCTCGGCTTCAGCGCTTGAGTTGAATCCTGAGCTGAACGCTACCAAGCTCGACGTTACCCTCGTCTCGCAGAAACTGCTTAGACTCTAGAGCCTCCGCTGGGAAACTAGCGGGGGCTCAACCTTTGGAATGTCACCAGATTCCTTCTAGCGAATCATCTTCCACGATCTCCTTGATCACACAACGCCGCTACCGCTTCGTATAGCGCTCCATCCACACGCTGGATACGCAAATCAATCGGAAGAAGTGCCCCACTAGCCACCCTAACCAGGTTTCCTCGATGGGTGTCTGAAACAACGATCGCTTTTTCTCTGTCAAAAAATGCCCGATTCTTAGGCCCGACTCCTAATTGCAACTCGAATGGAAGCCACCCATTTCCAAGGAAAAATGATTCGATCTCGTCAAGCTCTGGGGGCTCTCCCTTTATGAGCTGCTGCTTTACGATTGTGCAGAGTTTCCCTTCATCAGTTTCGTAGGCAGCAACAAATTCGGCAACGTCTCCAAAAAGCTCGCAATGTAGCATCCATCGCTCGAAATACTCCAAGGGAAGGCAGCGAGGGTCCTCATCCTGCCGATAGACCACTCTCAGCCCGAATTGGTCCGGATGCGTTACCTTGATAACGGAGGGTTCGAAGTATTCGAATCCTTCGCGGCTTGCTATTGCTCCAGGGAACCAGACCTTGTGCTCATCTCCTTCATCTCCGTATACGGAGTCTCGAAGGATCTCGTCCACGTCCTCTGACTGGACAAATCGGCCACACTGAACGAGGAATTTCCGATAGGCAGCGACGCCTTCACTGAACGTTGTGGGGATACCTCCCTGAAAGCCACAAATTGCGCTCGTGCAGATTCGTAGTTGCTTTGCGCATACTGAAAACGCGCTTGGCGAAGTTGGTCGGGTGTCCACATGTTTACAAGTTCTGCCGACTTTCGGCAAATGTCACGATGTTTCATTTAAATGAACACCAGAAACTTTGGGATTACTGTGACAATAGAATGACAATTTGAACCGCTACTTGTGTCATTTTCTTGCATTTTTAGTGCATTTGAACACCTGATAGACTTCTCCCTCTCCCTCTGCAACTCACTGATTTCCAACCCCCTTAGGAAATACGCCCTACAGGACTCGAACCTGTGACCTACGGATTAGAAATCCGTTGCTCTATCCAGCTGAGCTAAGGGCGCGTTGATTGACAATTAAGGAGTTACAGAAAAAACGATTGGCTTCAGTTTCAGAATTGACACCCGAATTTGTAACCCATACCCAAAGGCATGTCTGAGATTGAGATTTCCGATAAGGAGCCCCAATTCGTAAAGGTTGCAGAGTGTCTTTACCGAAATCAATCGTCCGGAACCTATTTCGCACTGGTAAAGAGAAAGGGCAAGCAGATAAGAAAGTCGATGCGGACGAAAGACCGAAAGCTCGCAGACCGCCGACTTCGAGAGTTCCGGGAAAAAGTTGGGCTTCTCACTGCGTCGGCCAATGAGCGCAAGACTCCATTCGATGTGATTGCCGAGAGATGGCTGAAAATTCACAACGTTCATCTGAAGCCTTCCTCAGTAACTCGAAACCAGCTATGCGTAAAGAGCCTCATCGGATTCTTTGGCAAGACAAGTGTCTCCAGTATCACGCCTCGCCATTGCGAAGACTGGATGGCAAACCGAGGATCAAATATCGCAGCTTCCACATTCAATAAGGACGCAGCTGTTCTCAACTATGCTCGAAGGGATGGCCTCATCCTTGACAATCCTGCCAGCGTAATCGAACACCGCAAGATCGTTGACAAGAAGATCCTGATTCCCAGCCACAACGAATACGTCAAGCTCCTTGACTCGATTGCAGTGCTCGACAAACGAAACTCAGAATCAGCGGCGTTGGTTCAACTTCTCGCCTTATCTGGAATGCGACTCGGCGAAGCAACACGCATCATTTGGCAGGAAATCGACTTCGAGAACGAACGTTTCACCGTTTCCGGAGGGAGTGTAGGAACGAAGAATGGAGAAACCCGGATCGTCCCGCTCTTTCCGAACCTTCGACAATTCCTATGCAGCCTCCACGAGAGCAGATCTCCCGCTGGCACTGAAAAGTTCATTTCGATAGAAAGTACGAAATCCGCTCTGTCCACAGCATGCAACCGAGCGAATCTTCCCAACTACACGCACCACTCTTTTCGCCACTTCTTCGTGAGCAACGCCATCGAAGTTGGAGTGGACTCTAAAACTATTGTTTCTTGGATTGGGCTCAAAGATGGAGACATGCTCGTCGCCAAAACATACGGACACCTTCGTTCCATTCACTCTAATAGTATGGCTGCGCTCATGAAGTGAGAACATCCAAAGCTGTGTTACTTCCTGCTGACAGCGCGCATTGCAATCACGCTCACAGTTAGAACGTTCATTTGATGTCCGCAGCACGTGATCAGGGCAAGGCACTCGCGGGAAAGTCGACCCTCAACCGCCTCGAAATCGGGGCTCAAAAACAGACAGGCCTGCACAAAATTCACGCCGATGCGGACGCTATCGAGGCCGGCGTTGCCGCGATGCCGGCCAACTCCAAAGAAATCATCCTCGACTTCGACGCCACCGACGATCTCATCCACGGCTTGCAGGAAGGGCGCTTTTACAACGGCTACTATCGTAACTACTGCTACTTGCCCCTGTACTGCTTCTGCGGCAACATCCCGCTGCTGGCTCAGCTCAAAACAAGCGACATCGACGCCTGCATTGGCACCGTGGAAGCACTGGAAAAGATCGCCCCCAACTCTGCGCAAACGCTTTGGTGATGAAGTTAGAATCATCGTGCGCGGTGACAGCGGATTCTGTCGCGATAACATCCTCAAATGGTGCGAAGACAATAGCGTTTTCTATTGCATAGGGATGAGCAAGAACAAACGCCTCATTCAACCTTTGAACAACGCCCTGTTCTCGGCACGCGCCACCGCCTTTTTGTGCGGCGGCTATGCCACAGAGTTTGATGAATTTGAATATCGCACGCTCAAAAGCTGGAGCTGTGCCCGTCGAGTCATTGGCAAAGCCCAGATCATGCCCAAAGGAGAGAACCCCCGCTTCATCGTGACCAACCTCACCGAAGAAAGCACCGATCCAGCAGCCCGCTTTGCCCCCCGTCGCCTCTACAAAGAACTCTACTGCGCGCGTGGTGAGATGGAGAACCGAATCAAAGAGCAGCAACTCGATCTGTTCAGCGATCGCACCAGCACCGGCTGGATGGCGAGCAACCAATTGCGGCTGTGGTTTTCGACATTGGCACAACTGCTTGTAGAGTTACTGCGCAGCCACGCCCTGGCAGGCACCCGCCTGGCGAAAGCCACCACCGGAACCATTCGGCAAGAGCTGTTGAAATGCGCAGCATCGGTGAGAATAAGCGTGCGCCGAGTCTACATCCGAATGTGCACGAGTTTCCCGCTACAGGAGCTATGGGAGAGGGTTTACCGAAAGATAGCAGAGCTACCTGCCCGCTGCTGAAGGCAGCCCCGCTGCTGAAGTCCGATTCCCGTCAATCAACGCCGCTTCACGAAGCGGCGACGAATCGAAGTAGCAAAAAATAACGCATGATCCTATGGTGAGGATGGTGAAGATGGAAAATCGAATCTAGTCATCAGTGGCGGCTCCGAGGTGAATCCAAAGGAAAAAAGAGCAGGCGAAATCGATCAATCATCCGCAAAACTTGGGTACAATGTTAGTGCGTTCTCAGGTGTATGAGATTTGCGGGCTAGACCACACGCGGATCGAAATAAGTATGAGCTTCTCCTCAAGGGCTTGGTGCGCTGTGGGCACTGCGGGAACCTGATGACGCCGAAGCCCTCAGGGAAAAAGGATCCCGATGGCCAGCCCTATCTTTACTATTGCTGCGGTGACCGTTAGTAAGGACGGCTCAGCCTCGCCATGCGAGCTGCGGAACATCAGTTCGATCGCCTTCGAAGCCTTCGTTATTAAAGTCGTAGGCGAGATCGGCAAGCATCCAGACGTGATCGCGGCAACGTTGGCGGCTTCGAAAGTCGAAGGCCGCCGATCAATCAACCCATTGAAGAAGAAGGCTGCCGAGATCGAGAAGGTAATCAAGGCCGTGCGAGCCGAAATTCAGTCCTGCGTGGACGTGGTCAAGAAGCACGGCGCCAACAAGATCGGCGACAAATTTGTCGCTGAAGCCGAAGCGTTGGCCGAGCGTCAGGAGGCACTGGAGATCGACAGGGAGAAGATTCAGATGGACATCCTCAGCAAGCAGAAGCTGGTCATCGAGGAAGGCCACGTTGCCGCGTCGCTGTTACAGTTCAAGAAGCTCTTCGGGACACTTGATTTCGACCAGCAGAAGGAGCTCGTCGGGCTACTGATTCGGGAAATCCGAGTATCGACCCCGAAAAGGAAAAGGTTCCGGTCGATCCGAGCGTCTTCAGAACCAAAATGCGAACTTCGTGGTATCACGTTTCGTTTCAACTTTACCTAAACCCCTGGATTTCTAGTCCCGATGGCAAAAATATTGAAAGTTCGTATTTGAAACGAGATGGCTACCCCGCAAGGACTCGAACCTTGAATGACTGAACCAAAATCAGTAGTGTTACCATTACACCACGGGGTAATTTCGCTCCGATTAACTACGGTCACCGGAACACACTGCCTATAACATAGGAGTAAGAAAGTGCAAGGCACAATCGGCGGGCTTGGCAGGCTTCAACGCAAAATATTGTCTACTGGAGAAAGGATTGTGGCCATTCTATTTTACCGCTTCGGGCACCACCCCGGGTTCGACCACAGAAGGCTCCAGTTTGTTCTTCGGCTCCACTTTGATGAACTGCTCGACTGCCGCCTCCCAGTCATTCAGCAGGACTGCTGCACGGGCACTGCCCGTCTTCTGCTGATGAGCTTCGATCAATACGCGTAGAGTTGCGATCTCGGCGGCATCTTCGAGCGGAACTCCCTCGACCATTTCGGGGTTATAGAGTTTCTCAAAGCGTCCACTTCGGTTCCAGATATACGCGGCTCCACCACTCATTCCGGCACCAAAATTTTTCCCAATGTCTCCCAGAATGACGACTTTTCCGTTGGTCATGTATTCACAGCCATGGTCACCGATGCCTTCAACGACCGCGGTGGCTCCAGAGTTACGAACGCAGAAGCGCTCGCCAGCTTGTCCACAGACGAATAGATGTCCGTCTGTGGCTCCATAGAGGCATGTGTTGCCAACGATTGAATTTTCGGCGGGATCAAACTTTACGATCGAACGTGGTTTGATGATGATTTCGCCACCACACATTCCCTTGCCGACGTAGTCGTTCCCTTCACCGGTGAGGGTGAGTTTGATACCTCCGCAAAGGAAAGTCCCGAAGCTCTGCCCCGCACTGCCTTCGAACTGTAAATCCAGTGTGCCTTCAGGCATTCCCGAATCACCGTGCAGGTAAGCAACTTGCCCGGCAACTTTAGTTCCCACATTGCGGTTGGTGTTTTTGACCTGGTAGCTGAGTGATACAGGCGTGAGATCGCGTATGTTTTGTTCCGCATCTTTCAGGATTGTGTCATCCAGCGGTGCTGGATGGATTCCATCGTTGCGCTCATGCACTCGACGCCGTGGGAACTCCTCCCCTGCTACCTCACAGACATCTCTAAGGACTCTGCTCAGATCGATCATATTCGCCTTGGGGTGGTCAGCAACATGACGCTGCTTCACGAACGATGTCCGACCGATCAGATCATCCATCTTCCTCACACCCAGTTGGGCCATGATCTCGCGCACTTCGCCAGCGACTGCGTGAAAGTAGTTCACAAGATTGTTCTTAGTGCCCTTAAATTTCCCGCGCAGTTTTGGATTCTGTGTCGCGATTCCTACCGGGCAAGTGTTGAGGTGACACTGGCGCACGTAGACACAGCCAAGGGCAATCAGCGCGATCGTGCCGAAATTAAATTCTTCGGCACCGATGATTGCGGCATGAATAATGTCCACGCCAGTTCGCAATCCACCGTCGGTACGGAGGGTTACACGATCACGGAGATCATTCAGCATCAATACCTGTTGTGTCTCAGCAAGTCCAATTTCCCAAGGCAAGCCTGCGTGCTTGATCGAGCTCAATGGCGACGCGCCCGTACCACCTTCGTGGCCACTGACAAGGATGATGTCCGCATTGGCCTTAGCCACTCCTGCAGCAATGGTTCCGACTCCGGACTCCGCTACCAGTTTGACACAAATGCGCGCGCGTGGATTCACTTCCTTCAGATCATGAATCAGCTGCGCCAGATCTTCAATCGAGTAAATGTCATGGTGCGGCGGCGGACTGATCAATTCCACACCTGGATTGGTACGGCGTAGTTTTGCGATAATTCCCTGCACCTTGTGCCCGGGAAGTTGGCCGCCTTCGCCGGGTTTCGCCCCTTGCGCCATTTTGATCTCAAGTTCATCGGCACTCGCCAGATACTCAGCCGTGACACCAAAGCGTCCGGAAGCGATCTGCTTGATCCTGCTGTTTGCCCAGTCACCATTTTCGCGGCGCTTAAAGCGTTCCGGGTCCTCGCCACCTTCTCCGGAATCGGACTTCGCGCCGATTTCGTTCATGGCAATGGCCAGCGTCTCGTGTGCCTCAGGGCTGATCGCCCCCAGCGACATCGCCGCCGATGTGAAACGCTTGAAAATTTCCTCGACGGGCTCCACTTCCTCCAGTGGCACTGGCCCTGACTCGAGAGGCACCAGCTCGAAAAGATCGTGGAGCGCGACTGGCTGCACGGACTTCACCTGACGCACATACTCTTCGTATTTCTCTGGATCATTCTCGCGAACAAAGGAGTGAAAATTTTTGATAACCTGTGCATGCACCGAGTGCCGCTCACCATCACGGCGTGATCGATTGTATCCAGGATCCCCCAGTTCCAACCGTCCACTGTCTGGAACGGGCTCGCCGAATGCCGACTTATGACGCATTATGGCTTCTGCCCCCAACTCTGCAAATCCAACTCCATCGATCTTCGAATGGGTCCCCGCAAAACACTTCTGAATCACCGCATCTCCCAAGCCGATCGCTTCAAAAATTTGCGCGCCCTGGTAGCTATTGAGCACCGAGATGCCCATTTTTGACATGATCTTCAGCAGGCCATTCTCGAGTCCTTTGCGATAATTCTTCAGCGCATCCACTGCCGAGATCGCTGTAAACTGGCGTTTACGTTCGGCCAGCGTGGAATCATTCTCCACTGCTTCCACGATCGTCTGCATCGACAGATAAGGGCACACGGCGGTTGCACCATAGGCGAACAAACACGCAAGCTGGTGAGAATCTCTTCCCTCGCTCGTGTCCATTACGATACTGGTGTGCATCCGCGTTTTCGCATTGATCAAATGGTGGTGAACTGAGCCCATTGCCATCAACGGTGGCACGGCAACGCGCTCATGATTGACGCCACGATCAGACAGAATCACAATCACTGCACCACCAACGACAGCGGCCTCCGCCTCAGCGCAGACACGATCAATCGCCACTTCCAGTCCAGCTTCGCCCTCAGCTACTGGCCAAGTGGTATCGATCACAGCTGACGGGAATCCGTCCATCGACTTAACCTTCTCCAGCTCGTGCTCAAACAATACCGGGCTCTCAATATTGATGATTCGAGCGTGTGAAGGCAGCTCTTCCAGCAGATTCCCTTCAGACCCAAGACCAGCGCCAAGCGACATCACCAGGCGCTCGCGGATCGGATCGATCGGCGGATTAGTGACTTGTGCAAACAGTTGCTTGAAATAAGTCGTCAACGACCTCGGCTGAAGCGAAAGAACGGACAATGGAACATCATCCCCCATGCTGTAAATCGCCTCCTTACCATCGCGAGCGAGAGGCGTCAGAATCATATCGACCTCTTCCCTTGTGCAGCCAGCGGCTACTTGATTTTGGGACAATGTTAGGACATCGATGTCCCCTGCTGGCGCTGGCAACTCTCCAGCATCGAGTTCGACACGGTTGTCATCCAGCCACTGGCTATAGGGCTGCTGCGCGGCGAGCGCTTCCTTGATCTCCGTGTCGAATCGCAACTGCCCGGAGCGCGTATTCACAGAGAGCATGCGCCCCGGAGCCAGGCGCCCTTTGCTCACTACCGATTCGTCAGGAATCTCGACGACGCCTACCTCAGAACCCACCGTGATGATGCCCTCTGTAGTAACCTTGTAGCGCAGCGGTCGTAATCCATTTCGATCGAGACAAGCCGCGATCGTGACGCCATCCGTAAAACAAAGAGCAGCAGGGCCGTCCCACGGTTCGGCGAAACAACGGTGATACTGGTAAAATGCCTGCGCTTCAGGAGTCGTGAAAGGATCAATACGCCAGGCGGGCGGGACAAGCATGGCCATTGAGTGCTCAACCGAACGCCCACTAAGCACAAGTAACTCCAATGCTCCGTCCAGACTTGCGGAATCAGAGTCGGCGCCGTCGACCACTGGCTTCAGTAAATCTATCTTATCGCCCCAGATTTCGTTTGCCATGTCTGCCTCACGGGAGCGCATCCAGTTGCGATTGCCCTTCACCGTATTGATCTCACCATTGTGAGCAAGCATTCGGAACGGCTGACACAACGACCAGGTCGGAAACGTGTTCGTGCTGAATCGCTGATGGTAGAGACAGATGGCAGTTTCGTAATCCGGGTTACGTAGGTCATCATAAAAATTCCGCAGTGCCGTGGCGACACAGAGTGCTTTGTAGCTGACCATGCGGTGCGAAAATGACGCGATGTAGAGTCCGGCGGTTCCTTCATCCAGCCTGGCATGGTTGGTGATCTCACGACGGCAGAGATACAGTGCACGATCGTAGGCACTGTCCTCCATCCCAGACCCCCTTCCCACCAGCATGTGGGTGATCGCAGGCATCGTTTCACGCGCCTTGTTGCCGAGTGTCGACACATCGACCGGTACTTCTCGCCAGCCAAATACCGTGATACCGGCACTGCGCACGATCCCTTCTGAAAGCACTTTTGCCTTCATCCTGGCATCGGCATCTTGAGGAAGGAAAAATACGCCAACGCCGAGATCTGCATCAGCGTCCAGGCTGCCACCCATCTTCTCTACTTCCGGACGAAGAATTTTGTGCGGAACCTGCGCAGAAATTCCAGCACCATCCCCAGTCTTTCCATCGGCCTCCACAGCTCCCCTGTGAGTCACATTGCCGCAACTAGTCAATCCATAGTCTAAAATTAGATGCGAACGCACACCCTGTTGATGCGCCACAAAACCGACCCCGCAGGAGTCTCTCTCTTCGCTAAGATCGTGAAGGCTGCCCGCATTCGGGATCGCCTGTGGATAGTGGAGGTTCTGTGTGTGCGTCTTAGATTCTTCCATAGCGTAATCGTGCATGGGGATGAGGAAATCGATCCGCTTCAGCGGAATCGGGAGGCTGTCCCTACCATCAGCGGAATCATTATCCTAGAAAAAATCGATGGCATGAGGCAATCCTATTTCGTCTCGTTAATAATTAAGCTCTACTGAATGAAATGATCGATTAATAATTAAGTATGAAGCGGTTCGTTGTTTTTTACGTTTGGTCAATAGTGGACTGGGAAATGTCTCAGGAACAAATGCCCTTTCATTTCAGGTGGCCTAATCCTGGTCGAGAGGGTGATTCTAAACAGTTCCTGCTCAGTGACGCAGGTTTAAAGCCAACCACCCCTCAGATCCGCAATCGTTCATAGAAAAAAATCATGCGAGGCCGACCTCCGCGAGTCTGGCTTCCATGTCACTAGCCTGCAGACCTTGAATCATCTCATCAAGTTGCCCCTGAATGAAACTGTCAAGATTATAGAGAGTCAGGCCAATTCGGTGATCGGTGACTCGATTCTGAGGAAAATTGTAAGTGCGGATTTTTTCCTCCCTGCCGCCACTGCCGATCAAATCGCGGCGGTGCTCGGAGTACTTGGCGGCCTCTTCCTGAGTTCGTTTTTCCAGCAGCTTCGCTCGCAGGATCTGCAGTGCCTTTTCCTTATTTTTCCCCTGACTGCGCCCATCCTGACAGCGCACCATGATTCCTGTTGGCAGGTGGGTGACCTGAATACAGGAATCAGTCGTGTTCACATGCTGACCTCCGGGACCACCTGAGCGAGTAGCCTGAATGTTCAGCTCGTCCGGCTTGAGTTCAACATCGATTTCCTCTGCCTCCGGCATCACCGCCACCGTCGCTGTGGATGTGTGAATGCGGCCCTGCGTCTCTGTTGTTGGCACGCGCTGAACACGGTGCACACCACTTTCATACTTCAGGATTCGAAAAACTTCGTCGCCACTGACCTTAAACACGATCTCCTTAAAGCCGCCCACGTCAGACAAACTCCCTTCCATCGTCTCCAGTTTCCACGAGCGCTCGTCACAGAGCCGGGAGTACATTCGGTAGAGATCGCCGGCAAAAAGTGATGCTTCGTCCCCTCCTGTCCCTGCACGAATCTCTACGATCGCATCGCGGTCTTCCGTTTCGTCCCTGGGCAACAGCGCATACTGAATTTCCAAGCCTAGACGTGCAAGCTGGGCTTCGAGTTCAGGCAATTCTTCCCGCGCCATTTCAGCCATCTCTTCGTCGTCAGACTTCACCAACTCACGGCTCTCAGTGAGGTTCTCCTGCACTTTTTCGCACACTTCCCATTGATCCAAAAGTCGGCGGATCTGGGAGTGTTCTCGAGTCGACTTGCCCGCTGCCTTGGGGTCATCGTAAAATCCCGGAGACGCAATCACTTGCTCCAGTTCCTGGAGGCGAGATTTCTTTTTCTCGATGAGTGGGGCGTAGTTCACAATAGTGTGCGGGACGGAAAGGGAATGCGCAATAGCGCCAAGCCATTACGAAAATAGAGGGATGCCTGTCTTCGGTAAAACCGGGAACAATAGACAAAGAAAACGGTGCGACGCTGGTTTATCCCAGCGCCAGCACCGTTCAAAACGTAAGACGGCTGTCTAGGAAGAAACTGAAGCGAGCGACGGCTTCTTGCGACGAGCGGTTTGCGCTCCGTATCGCTGAGTGAATTTGTCTACCCGTCCGGCAGTATCTACAAAACGCTGCTCACCAGTGAAAAATGGATGACACGCAGCGCAGATGCCAATCTGGACATCTTTGGCAGTTGAACGCGTCTGGTAGCTAGCGCCGCACATGCACGAAATGGTGGTTTCGTTATATTCAGGGTGAATGTCTTGCTTCATAAAAAAAGGGTAATAGCGATGGTTGCTGCGCGAAAGTCCAAATCTGCTCGGTAGCCGTGCCGTCACAGTCGAAGCGCGGAGTCTAAGGCAGCGGTTTCGAGACTGCAAGAAAAACCATGCACCCTGTCATGGCAGGTGTCAAATATGCATAACTCATTCAAAACAAAGAACTTAAAGGAATCAACGAAACTTCTGGATCAGCGCAAACTGTATGCTTAGTGTCCACACGTGTTTCAGATAATCTTCAACGAGATCAGCGCCGCCGAAATTTCCCAACTGGATACCAGGCTGCAACTTGAATTGCTCACAGGATTTAAGGTGCAACCTGCAGATCTCGAACATGTGGACGGCGATCGATTTGGCCGAATCGAGAGGAACGGACGGGTACTTCATCGCTATCGCGTGAATGACTACCGCATCTACTTTGAGATCGTCGATGGCGGAGTCCTTGTTCGTCGGGTGCTGCACAAGAATACGTTACAAGATTTTTTCTACCGCAGCAGTCTTTCAATGAACGAAGACGAAGAGGTCGGTCGCTCAAAGGTGTTCTGGAGGCTCATTGAAGAAGCAGAACAGGCAAAGACAGTGCAGTAGCCGAGATGGAGTCAGAGGGATGGTCATTTGTGCAGATTTACCGTCCCGCCTGAGACAAATCCTTCGACGGTTAGTTTGCCAGCCTCAGCGGTGATCTCCACTGCGCCGGCAAACATCTGATCAAACAGCACCATGCCTCGTTCGGAGATATTTCCGCGCCACTCATCAGCGATTAGTTGGCCTCGCGGGAATCTGGCGTTGCTGGAGATCACCACTTGCGGGCTCACTGCGTCAAGGAACTCTGCGCCGCCCGAAAAATCCGTCTCGTGCATCCCCTTCACAAGCACATCGCTGTCGAGGTAGCGGCAATGCGTCAGCAGCCATTGCTCGGTCGAGAACCCGGCATCACTCATGAATAGGATTCGCCAGCCCTCATGCTCCAGTTGCACCACCATTGCCTGATCATCTGCAATCGCAATTTCTGCGCCCTGCGGAGGAAACAAAATTCTCGCCACACTGCCACCTCCCAAGGCGAATTCTCGTCCGGCCGAAGCCTGTGACAACAACGAATCAGCCACAGCGTGCTTGTCCCTCAATTCTGAAAAAATCGGCGATCGATACGGCTGTGATGAGACGATGATCTGCCGTGGCTGCAAAGCATCACTCAGCCAGGACGCGCCGCCGATGTGACCTGAGTCAGCATGAGAGAGGAGCATCGCATCGATGTTTTCGATGCCGCGGAAGTCTAGAAAAGGGCGCAGCACTTCAGACAAATCGGTAGCGTGCCCGGCATCGAAAAACCATGCTTCCCCACCGCCGACGCTAACATAACTACACCCACCTCCTTCATCCAGATGCAGGATCGTGGCATGGAGCGTGCCCGCGACTCCAGACGTCCCCTCAGTTAATTCTGCTCCTCCGCCTGGCATCCCAGCAAAAAATGTCGCCAGCAAAACGGTTCCCTTTGCCAGCAGCCAATTGGTCTGATTGCAAATCAATCCCAGCCAACTCCCGAACAAGGTTCCCAGCACAAGACTGACAGACGAAGTAAAAAGTATCAAAAACGCACAAGGAACAAGAAAACAGTTTGCGATCACAGCAATGGGCGTTGCGATCTCAAAGTGGTGAAGCACCAGAAAGACAGATCCAAGCCAGGCAGCAAGAGACACAGAAAAGACATCTGCAACCCGCGTTCCAACGCCCGTCACCACCCTCTGAGATACTGAAAGCAATGTCTTCGGCAAAAATGGATCCGGTTCGGAGAGCTTCTGCAGCGGCGCCCGCACACGAGGAGCAATGACGACGATGGCAGCTAGAACGACAAACGACAACTGGAACCCAGGCTGCAGTACTTGCAGAGTATTTGCGGAAAGAATGACCAGAGCTGCGGCACCCAGACTATTGGGCATACTGGGGACGCGATCACAAAGGTAACCAACGAGAACAATGACAGCCATGATGGTAGCGCGACAAGCCGATGGTCGCAGGCCTGTAACAAACGCATAGAAAATCAATCCAGGAATGATGATGGCAATCGCATTTGGACGCCGGATTCCCATTGCCTTCAAAAACATCCATGCCAGATATCCGAAGAGCCCTACATGCAGCCCACTCACCGCGAACACATGCATCGTTCCGCTCCCCACGAACGCATCTTCGATTTCATCAGGAGTCTCACTGCGCATGCCCAGCACCATCGCGGCAATCACTGACGCAGTATCAGGATCGTCATCCAGCCCCATAATCAACCGTTCCTTTATCCAGCTTCGACTTTGCAGTGCAGCCGCAAAAAAGGAATTTCCATTTCCGCCCCCTAACATGGACACATTCTCCACGGAATAGAAATCACCGGCATACCCCTGTTGGAGAAACCACTGGCGACTATCAAATTGTCCCGGATTCATGGGGAGCTCTGGAAACGAAAGCCATCCCTTCACCTCCAAACGATCTCCATAGGCGGGCTCGAAGTTGATACCTGTCACTGATGTCAGAACCGTTACCGAACTTGTGGTGAACTCAGAATCTTCCTGAATAGATTCCAGCCGCATCGGAAAACGAAAACCCCGCTCTCCAAACTGTCGAGGCTCATCCATGACAATGCCGGTCATTGTCAGAAAGAAGTCCTGCCCGGCCATCATGGCATCCCGATGCGGAATATTACGCACTCTCTGTACTTTCATCGAGTGCATGAGGGCGAAACTCAGCCCCACAGCGACCGCGAGCGCCGGCATCCTGCGATGCCTTAAAAACACGGACACGCTGCAAGCCACAGCCGTGCCCCATAGCCAGACGCCGACGCGCTGATCAAGGAAATGCGCCCCAAAAGCCCCGAGCAGCGCCGCAACAGCTAACAATGCTAGCGGAGGAAATGCGACATTCGAAGCGTGCACCGCCCACCGATTCCACATCGCGTTGAATCGGTCTCGCCACATTGTTACAACTTAAAAAATTATGAAGCAGAAGGAGGAGGCGGAGTGACTCGCTTGCTGCTGCCAGCACCCGGTGGCGGTGGGTTGCTCGGTTTACCACTCGCTCCCTGCCTCGGCGCAACCCCCGTCAGTGTTCGCTTCTTATGGCTGGCATTCGCCGAGTAGCGAGTGTTGGGAAAGCGTTCGATGATTCGATCGAGTGTGGCAACCACTTCCTCTTTCGAAGCTGATTTCTCTTGAAGTTCCACGATCTGAAACATAAAGACCGCAGCAACTTCCTGCTCCCAAGCAAACGACTTCAACCCGACTTCCAGAGTTTGAATTGCAGCTTTGGAATCTGACAACTTGTCGTTTAAAAGCTCCGCGCGCTCCAGCCATGGAACTTGGTCTCCCGGATTCGCAGCGGCAACATGCACCAGTTCCTCTGCAGCCGTATCATATTCTCCAGATGCGACCAGTTCACGAATGCGCACCATCGGCGGTTCTTCCGGCTCTTCGCCTGAATCCACCAAGGCAGTAGTGATCGAGTCTCCAATTGCGGGCAGAATCACTTTGAAAAAATAGAACGCCCCCAGAATTCCCGTCAGCATGTAGAGGCCAAAAAGATACAATAGATTGGAATCCTCCCTATTCTGATACACTCCGGTGCCGATCACGAGCGACACCAGCAGAACGAGACCTGATAGTTTTAGCACAGAGCTTAAAGGCATGAGTGATAGACGGGACGGGATTAATACAGCGGAAGTCTGGAGAATACTTCCACTTGATTCGATATGTCGATCGAAATCCAATGCTCCACGTCACGACGTCCTCCATATCCATGACGTCTCGACTCAAAGAGGACATTTAGCGGCCATGCGGCCAGTATGATATTGGGATTAGGTTAGTAACAAAACAAACAAGGCGATACTCATTCGAGTATCGCCTTATTCGAAAAACTGCTGTGGAAAATCTACCAGTTGGTGATCCACTTGCCTTCAGCTTCAGGATCCGTTCCTCCAGAATTATCTTCGCCATACGAAAACAGATCGTAAGTCATATTTTTAGTGTTCTGCTGATACTCATCACTTTGTTCAGAATCGAACAATTCATACTGCCAGGGGTGTGCCCATGGATCAACCAGCAGGTATCCACCACTCGAAAACTCGACAGGAATTCCCTTACGAATTTTTTGATCTTCTTCCCCTTCTCCACCAGAACTCAATGGATTGACAATATCTTCCCAGTAGAATTTTTCATCGTCCTCAGTTTCTCCATCGGACGCTTCGCTACCCCCTTCGATGGCATCGTCACCGTCGCCTGAGAGTGCCTGATAGAGCGCTTTAGCCGGCCCGACAGCAACTGACATTCCATTCACTTCACCCAATTCGTCTTCCTGAGCTGGTCGGGGGTAATCGCCGTTGTCGTTACGATAGCGCTCCAGGCTATTGTCGATTGCTTTAATCAGGGCAGAGGTCTTGGCTCTCTTTGCTTTGTTCTGAACAGCGGTCGTGATAGCAACCGTCATTCCCGCGAGAAGAACGATAATCGTTACGACCACCATCAATTCAATGAGGGTGAAGCCGTCATTATTTTTGCGTCTATTGATGCGCCGACTCAGGGAGCTGGATTGTAGATTCATAGGTTTACCTTTCCTGATAACCTTCCTCGAAGACCATCAAATGTCAATACATTATATATACAAAGATTTCCAATGAAGCATCTGCGAACAGAAGCTCCCCCGTTGACTTACTGACCAGACATTCCTTGAATGATCTTCACGAGCGGCATGAAGAGCGCTAAAACGATCGTTCCAACAACAATCGCGAGAACCACGATCATGATCGGTTCCA
>JBNMNB010000146.1:0-19348 GCA_051270635.1 Verrucomicrobiales bacterium
GCCCTGATCAATTTCTAATTTCGCTCTTTATCCACACTGCCGTCGGTCTCCTCCTTGAGTCCTTTTATCAGGCAATAGAGCATCACTAGCAACGCTGCTGCGAATGGCAGACCGGTAGTGATGGCTGCTGCTTGCAGTGCCCTCAGTCCACCTGCAAAGAGCAAGGCTGCAGCCACGCCTCCTTCCAGTAATGCCCAGAAGATTTTCTGCAATAGGGGCGGGCGCGGATGTCCGCCTCCGGTGATCGTGTCGATGACCAGGGATCCTGAATCAGAGGAGGTCACGAAGAATGTAATGATCACTAGAATAGCGAGACTGCTAGTCCATTTGGAAAGCGGGTAGTGCTCGAACAGTTTGAACAAGGCGGTATCGACGTTCTCAGTTACCGCGGCCAGAATGTTCCCGCTTCCTGCGATTTCTTCATGCAATGCGGAGTAGCCGAACACGGTGAGCCAGACAAAGGTCACGATGGTTGGTGCCAGAAGGACTCCCAGAGCAAATTCTCGGACTGTGCGGCCACGGGAAATTTTTGCAATGAACATGCCGACAAATGGCGACCAGCTTATCCACCATCCCCAGTAGAAAATAGTCCATCCATGCTGCCAGGTCGTCCCATTTTCGTCGCCGATCCGATAGCTTTCCGTCCAGGTGGCAAGAGATAACAGACGCGACAGATATTGGCCGGTGTTTTGAATCAGGGCATCGAGAATGGAGGCAGTCGGCCCTAACACAAACACCATGAGCATCAGGCAGGATGCTAAAATGAGGTTCATCTGCGAAAGTAGTTTTATGCCCCGGTTTAGACCACTCACCACAGAAGCCGTGGCTAGCAGTGTGATGACAGTGATTAAGATCATCTGCACATTTCGGCCGGCATCAGTATCGGATGCGGCAATCTGATCCGGCATCAAGTAGTTGAGTCCTGAATTCACCTGAAGAACTCCAAGCCCCAGCGATGTCGCCACACCAAACAGTGTGGCCACTACCGCCAGGATGTCGATGCAGTTCCCGGCTGCTCCCTTCACCCGGTGCCCAAGAATCGGATAAAACGCTGAGCGAATGGTCAGAGGAAGTCCGCGATTGAAGGCAAAGAAGGCGATGGAGCAACCGACTACGGCGTAGATTGCCCATGCGTGCAATCCCCAGTGATAAAACGTGATGACCATCGCTTCTCGAGCCGCTTCGGGTGTTCCTCCTCCAAGAATATTGGGTGGCGTTCCGAAATGGTTCATCGGCTCAGCTACTGACCAAAACATTAACCCGATTCCCATTCCTGCCGAAAACAGCATCGAAAACCATGCGCTGTAGCTGTAGTCAGGTTTTGCCTCCGCCCCACCCAGGCGCACATTCCCCACTCGAGAACCGATGAGAACAAATGCGCCGATCAACAACACATTAGCGGTCAAGATATAGAACCAGCCAAATTTCGTCGCAAGCCATCCCAGCGCGCCATTGAAGAGCGCCGCAGTCCCGTCTTTGTCCGCGATCGAGGACGCAATTCCCCAGATCGCAAAGCCGACGATCAATAGCGCCGAGACCGGGAATACAACTGGATGAAACTCAAGCGGCCCAATCTTTATGTAGTCAGGCTGGAGAACCGCTTCGCGCTGTACTTCTTCGTTTTTCAATGGGCTATCGCTGGGGTCATTCGTCATTTGGATATTGCGCAATCGTAAGGGCGGAGGATGTATTGCTGATTACTTTGCTTCGCAAGGATACGGAGCCCGCTGCTATCAACACCTCATAAAAACGCGCGCAATTCCAGCGTGCCCTAGATCAATCGCCGTGACCAGCCCTGAACTAATTCCCGATGCGAAAAACGTGGCTTTCGTTGAGGAATCTGTGCCTTCTCGGTTGGCTTGCTTTACCTTATGGCACATGTGAGCGTAAAGTTCTTTTCGGATTTCGCGATCTTGCAGAAAGCGTCACGCTTCTTGGTTGAAAACCCAATGTGTACCGTCAATTTGGCGAGGGATTGAGGCATGGTAGCGGGAATCCTAGGGCCGCCCCACTTGGGCTCGATCTTTTTCTGACGTTTCCCGGGGCGATGCCCCGGGCTGTTTTAGTGCTGGCCCCTTGGGCCGTAGGAGGCATGCTTATGTTTACTCAGAAACTAAGAAATAACGGATTGCTTCCTGCCGTCGCGGAAAAACGATGCCCCTTCCTCGCATTGGGCCGGAGTAGCAATATTTTCTCATGGGGGGAGGAAACAGCTTATCAGTCGCTGAAGGACATCGATGCCTGGTTGAACACTTGAAATGATCCCTTGCAAGTAGGGGATCCGATATTGAGTCTGATCGCTATGATGAATGAGAGCTTCCATTGGATCGCTGGTGAAAAATTCGCTGGGATCGGCGATTTTTTTACTACTGTTAATCCGGCGACTAGCGAGGACTTGGCGAGAGTCCCTGTGGCGGATTCTGGGGTGATCGAGAAGGCAGTGACGGCAGCGGCAGCAGCTCAGAGAAAATGGGCGGTGACGCCTGCTGTGGAACGGGGGAGAGTCTTGCGCAGAGCGGCGGATTTATTGCGTAACGAGAATCAGCGACTGGCGAAGTTGGAAGTAGCGGATACAGGGAAACCGATTCAGGAGGCGGATTGTGTGGATGTGTTGTCGGGAGCGGATTGCCTGGAATATTTTGGTGGGATCATTGCTGGTGATCGGGGAGGTGCGGTTGATTTGGGGGCATCGTTTGCTTACACTCGGCGCGAGCCATTGGGCGTGTGCGTTGGGATCGGAGCGTGGAATTATCCGTTGCAGATTGCCTGCTGGAAGGCGGCACCTTGTCTTGCGGCAGGGAATGCTCTGATCTTTAAACCATCGGAGCTGACACCGTTGACGGCGGTGGAGTTGGGGCCAATTTTCCAGGAAGCGGGACTGCCGGACGGACTTTTTCAAGTGGTGCAGGGCGGGGCGGAAACAGGGCAGTTGCTGGTGGCTCATCCTGGCGTGGCCAAGGTGTCACTGACAGGCGAAGCGGAGACTGGAAAAAAGGTGATGGCGGCCGCAGCGGGGACACTGAAGAAAGTGACATTCGAGCTGGGTGGGAAGTCGCCATTGATCATTTTTGCGGATGCGGATCTGCGCAATGCCGTAAGCGGAGCGATGCTGGCAAATTTTTATACCCAGGGAGAAATCTGTTCGAATGGGACGCGCGTTTTTGTGGAACGCATCATCTACGAGGAATTTTTAGATCAGTTGCTTGAACGGACGAAGCGATTGAAAATTGGTGATCCGATGAATCCTGAAACACAGGTCGGAGCATTGATCAGTGAGGGTCATTTGGAAAAGGTGGCATCGGCTTGTGAAACTGGAGTGCGAGAGGGAGCACGTCTTCTGATCGGAGGGATACGTGAGCCGGGGCTGCCCGGCGCATTTTTTCAACCCACTGTTTTCTGTGACTGTAAGGATGAGATGTGGGTGATGCAGAACGAGATTTTCGGACCAGTAATGTGCGTCACTCCTTTTGATGAGGAGGCGGAGGTGCTCGGTCGAGCCAATGGCACGGTTTATGGATTGGCAGCAGGCGTTTTCACGAGTGACATTCAGCGGGCGCACCGTATGGTGCACGCCTTGGAAGCTGGAACTTGCTGGATCAACAATTACAACCTGACTCCTATCGAAGTGCCCTTCGGTGCCTTCAAGCAAAGTGGGCTGGGGCGCGAAAATGGCTGGGAGGCACTGGATGCCTATACCCAGGTGAAAAGTATTTATATCGAAGCTGGCGACGTCGACTGCCCGTATGAGTGAAATGAGAACAGACTACGATTATGTCATCGTTGGAGGAGGTTCGGCTGGGTGTGTGCTGGCGAATCGGCTGAGCGAAGATCCCGCGAACCGGGTGCTTGTTCTTGAAGCCGGCCGCCCGGATTCGATCTGGGATATCTTTATTCACATGCCAGCGGGCTTGAGTGTGCCGCTGGGGAATAAGCACTACGACTGGTGTTACCAATCGGAACCCGAGCCCTTCATGAATGGTCGGCGAATTTTCCATGGACGGGGCAAGGTGCTGGGCGGATCGAGCAGTATCAATGGCATGATCTTTATTCGTGGCAATGCCATGGACTACGAAAAATGGGCGAAGGAGGAGGGGATGGAGAAGTGGAATTACGCTCACTGCCTGCCCTATTTTAAGCGATTGGAAAACCTTCTTGAGGGCGGCGGCCGCTATCATGGCGACAAGGGCCCGCTCAAGCTGGAGACGGGGCCCTGCAAGAATCCTCTTTTCAAAGCCTGGCTGCGCGCGGGAGTGGAGGCCGGATACGGTCGCACGGACGATATCAACGGTGAGCGCCAGGAGGGATTCGGGGCATTTGACCGCAATGTTTTTCGCGGGCGTCGACTCAGCGCGGCACGGGCTTACCTTCATCCGGTGATGCAAAGGAAGAATCTCACCGTGATCTGCCGCGCGATGACGACGCGCATACTTTTCGATGGAAAACGAGCCACTGGCGTCGAATTCCACCGTGGGAAATCGGGAGCAACGAAGCGCGTCACTGCGCGCGAAATTATCTGCTGCGGTGGAGCCATTAATACTCCCCAGCTGCTCCAGCTTTCGGGAGTGGGAAACAAAACTGAATTGGAGAAAATTGGCATCGATAGCGTTCACGATCTCCCTGGAGTGGGCGAGAACATGCAGGATCATCTCGAAGTCTACGTTCAGCATCGCTGCAAGAAACCTGTCTCAATGGCGCCTGCGCTCAAGTGGTGGAACAAGCCCTGGATCGGCTTCAAGTGGCTGTTTTTTCGCACGGGGGAGGCGGCGACTAATCACTTTGAAGCGGGCGCATTCATTCGAAGCAATGAAGATGAGGCCTATCCGAATGTGCAGTTTCATTTTCTTCCTCTTGCTATCCGTTACGATGGGACTTCGCCAGGATCGGGGCACGGTTATCAAGTGCATGTTGGGCCGGTGACTTCGGATACAAAGGGAAGTTGCAAGATCAAATCGAGCGACCCTGGCGAGTATCCGGCCCTGCGATTTAACTACCTCTCGACGGAACAGGACCGACGCGAGTGGGTTGAGTGTATTCGGGCGACGCGAAAAATTCTCAGCCAACCTGCCTTTGAGGAATTCAGCGATGGAGAAATTTCCCCCGGTGCGAAAATTGAAACCGATGGGGAAATTCTCGACTGGGTAGCAAAGGACGGTGAGACCGCGCTGCACCCGTCCTGCACCTGTAAGATGGGGCTGGATGACATGGCGGTGACTCATCCAGATACATTTCGGGTGCACGGGGTTGAAGGCCTCCGGGTAGTCGATGCCTCGGTGATGCCTTGCGTGACCAATGCCAATATTTACGCCCCGGTCATGATGATTGCTGAGCGGGCTGCCGATGCCATTTTAGGGAAAGAGTTACTTGCGCCAGAGGATGCTCCATTTTTTAAGCGAGAGAGGGAGACTACGGAATGAAGACTTCATTTTCGGCCGTAGTCTTTGACATGGACGGCACGCTTTTCGATAGCGAACCGCTCTATTGCCGAGCCTACTGCCACGCAATTGCCATGCAGGGGTTCGAATTTGCAGGGGAGGAGTATTTTCGCTGTCTCGCCGGGACAACGAATTACAACATTGAGTTTTACCTCGCGGAGAAATTCGGTGAGAATTTTGATCCAATCTCATTTCGGGAGAATTGGCCGCCTGCCCTGAAGAGAATCATTGAGAAGGAAGGGCTGCCTGTGATGCCGGGAATTTGTGGCTTGCTGAATGATTTGCGGGAGCGGGAAATTCCTCTCGCAGTGGCATCGTCCAGTGACATGGATGAGATCGAACGCTTCCTGGGGATCGCTGAGCTGCGCAGTTTTTTTTCTGTGTTGGTCGGGGGCGATGAAGTCGAGCGGAGTAAACCTGATCCTGAGATCTATCATCTCGCGGCACAGCGTCTCGATGTTTCTTCACAACTCTGTATTGCCATCGAAGACTCTAATCCCGGTGTGCTTGCCGCATCTCGGGCAGGGATGAAGGTGATCATGACGCCTGGACTGGCGGGTGCAGGTGACGAGTCGATGCGGCGGGCCACTGTGACCGATGATGTCCGTGCGGAAGTGATCGGATTTTTTCCCTGATTCGAGTAGACTACCCATTGGGCGCGATAGAACTAACTTCGCAACCACATGGGCTGAGACTATCCCATGCTATTTAGAAATTCGCCCGAAGAGGGCTGGTCGGCGGAACGGATCGTAGTCTAAGATCGAGACGATGATAGAGACAGTCAATTTACAGAAGGCGTTGGAGCAGGAGAGGAAGCTGGGGATCCGTGTGCAACTCGATCGGTCGATCCGCGATCTCGGGGACGAAGAACTCTGGCAGTTGGGCGAGGTGCTGACGAGCCACGGGCTTGTCTGCATCGTCGGACAGTCGCCGATGGAGCCGCGCGTCCTGCACGATTTTGCGGGGCGCTGGGGGGAAGTGGTCGTGCTTCCTCCGGGGCTGGCGTTTGGCAATCAGGAGCCGGGTTTGCCTAGCATCGCGAGAGTCGGCAACGTCTGTTCTGACGGCAGCATCATTCCCGGAGTGCACTACGCGGAGTACTGGCACCACGACGGGAATTTCTGGCAGCCCGGAGAGAACTTTATAGTCAATTTCCTGAGCACTGTGCGCATCCCCTCTAAGGGGGGGCGCACCGGCTTTTTCGATTCGCGGCTAGCTTACGAGAGGCTCAACGAGGAACAAAAGAGAGAGCTCGTGGGGGCTACGATTTGCGTGCGGCCGTCGGAGATAGGTGATTTCAAAGACGCGCCACCGCAGGAGTTGCCACCAGAAGCTCGGCACCCGGTGCTGTTGCCGCACCCACGGTCGGGATCCATTGCGCTGTATCTGCCGAATTCGCGGACGGGGATCGAGAGCCGCGAAGGCGAATTTTTGACGACGCCACAAAGCCTTATGGATCCCTTGCTCGAGGAACTCGGGATCTATGAGCACGCTTGGGCAGAAGGGGAGACCCTGATCATGGACAATCTGCAGGTGATGCACCGCAGTTTGGGTGGCTATGAGAACGAGCCCCGACTGCTCTATCGCTGTCAGGCGCGGCTTGGAACGGCAAGCTAATACTCTTCGATGAAGCGAGTGAGCGTTTCCATCCACTCGTTGGCGGCGGGTTCTTTGAAAAGGTCGCTGTGGGAGGCAGCGATCGCGTGGGTCTCGGCGTCGGCCAGGAGATCGCGCCAGACCGCAGCGCGTTCTTTCTGTTCGGAAAATACGGCAAGGACGCGACCTGGGAACGGCTTCGCTGTGTATTTTCGGGCGCGGCGTTGCGCGCTGAACCAGAAAGCGGGCCAACGGTTTTTCGGCAGGAGGAAGGTGGAAACGGTGTTCGGCTTGCGGCCGTGGAGGTGGACAAGCTTGTAGATGAGCCACTGGACCAACGGGCTGCGCTCGAATTGCCTGACGGTATGCCAGGTAAGGAACTTGGGCAGACGCTCGGGGTGGGTAAAGAGCTTGCGGAAGAGCTGCGGCCCTCGCGAGCTGCGGCCTCGGGGTTCCAGGGCACTTTCGTCGACAGGCTCCGGGTTGTCCTTCGTGCGATAGGGCTGCATCGGGTCGAGAAGGAAGAGAAAATCGACTTCGTCGCCAGCCTGTTGCAGCTGGTGAGCGATCTCAAGCGCAACGAGACCGCCGAACGAGCAGCCCGCGATGCGGTATGGGCCGGTTGGTTGAATTTCGCGAATTGCGAGCAACTGGCTGCGGGCGAGTTCCTCGATTGTGTCGGCTTCGAGGAAGCCAGCACCGTGGATCCAATGGGAGACGGCGTATAGCGGGCAGGGCACGCGCCAACGGCCCTGCTTTGCTATTCTTAAATCGACCGCATTAAAAAACAATGGGCGGCCTGGTGCGGTGTCGGCGAGCGGAAAGACGAAACGGGCGTCAGTCGGGGCTCCTCCCTCATTCCGGAGCATCGCGTCGAGACGCGTGGCGAGCTGGGCGAGGGTCGGGGATTCGAAAACGTTCTGAACGGTGATAGGGACGCCAAGCTTTGCCTCTGCTTTGGTTACCATGCGCACTGCGGCCAGGGAGTCGCCACCGATTGAAAAGAAGTGATCAGTGGCGGTGACCGATTCGAGTTTGAGCAAGCGTTTCCATATGTCAGCGAGGGTCGCTTCCGTCGGAGTGAGGTGTGTATTATTGTTGGTGATGGGTTCGCTTTTGGCAGCGGTTCGCAGCGCGTTGCGGTCGACCTTGCCTGCAGGAGAAAGTGGCAGGGAATCGAGGAATCGAAAGCGCGAAGGGATCATCTGCGGGGGGAGACGCGGGACGAGCCAGTCATGCAGTGCGGCCGCTTCCAGGCTTGCCTCAGTCTTGAGGACGATGGCAGCCAAAAGGGCGCGACTCTGATCCGAGGTGTGATACCAGGTGGCAGCAACTTCAGCAATATCGGGATGGTCGCGGATCGCGGACTCGACCTCGCGGGGTTCGAGGCGGACGCCACGGATTTTGAGTTGGTCGTCATTGCGACCAAAGTAGTCGAGGCTGCCATCGTCGCGCGTGGCCACGAGGTCGCCGGTTCGATAACAGCGCACCGCCTGGGGGCCCCAGACGACGAAGCGTTCACGGGTGAGGGGCTCATTCCGGTAATAGCCGCGTGCGAGACCGGGGCCGGCGAGGTAGAGTTCGCCGACTTCACCATCGGGAACGGGTTCTCCATCTTCGTCAAGGACGAGCACTTGGGTGCCTGCGAAGGGGATACCGATGGGGGCTGAGATTTCACTGTTTCGCGTGGGCGACACCTCCGTGGAGAGACGTTGGGCAGTCGCCCAAATGGTAGCCTCGGTGGGGCCGTAGAGATTCCACGCTTGCTCGCCACACGCCGCGACTCGGCAGGCGAGTTGCGGGGAAATCGCTTCGGCAGTCGAGATGGCGACGCGGAGGCAGGGAAAGTCGGGCAACTTGTCGAGGAGGACGGCCCAGGTGGAAGGGCCGGTCTGGAGAACGGTGACACCGTGTTGCCGAATGTCTGCTGCGAGCTGGGCGGGGGCGAGCCAGATGTTGCGATCTCTGAGCAGGAGGCTACCGCCGGTAGTGAGAGGGAGGAACAGCTCGGCGACGGAAATGTCGAAGCCGATGGTCGAGGCGGCGAGGAAGCGGTCGGCGGTGGTAAAGTTGATGAGTTCTCGGGTGGAATCCAATAGGTTGAGGACACTGCGGTGTTCGACAGCGACGCCCTTCGGGGCACCGGTGCTGCCGGATGTGAAGATGAGATAAGCGAGCCGATCGCCTCCCGCAGCGGGGGGCGGAGGTTCTTTCGGAAATGTGCTGTTGTCGATTTGGGACGCATTGATAAACTCAACCGCAGAGGCCTCTCCTGCCAGCTCCTGAATCGCGGAATCGAGACCTTGGCTGTCGGTGAACACGAGGGACGCCCCCGACTGGGAGAGGATCTGGCGGGTGCGCTCCAATGGGTCGGCAGGGTCAAGGGGGACGTAGGCGCCGCCGGCGCGGAGGATTCCGAGCAACACAGCGACCATCCGCGCAGAGCGGGACATGAACACGGCGACGGGCTCTTCCGGTCGGAGGCCGCGGGCGCGCAAGAACGCATCGGTGCGGAGCATGTCGTCCGCGAGCTCGCGGTAGGTGGATGGCTTCGCGGAGATGATAGCGATCGCATCTGGAGTCGCTCTGGCCTGGACTTCGAACCGGGCTGCGATGTTGTCGTCTGGGGAACCCGTCATGGTCGGGCCGGAGAGTTGCGAGGGGCGAGTCGCACCGAGTAGGAGCTGGCTGGTTCCCAATGGTAAGCGCCGCGGATGGGGAGCCCGTCGCCGGAAGGGATCACATGATAGCCGAGGGCGAGTTGCTGGACAAAGAGCACTGCGGTGCGAATGGCGATGTTGCCGAACGGACACTGGTGGCGATCGAGACCGAAAGGGGCGAATTCGTCGCTGCCAGGATTGCCGGCAAGGAAGCGTTCTGGATCGAAGCGCATGGGATCGGGGAAGGCATCAGGGGCTTTGTGCGATTCCCACAAGCAGATGCGCACTGTGGAACCCTTGGGGAAAAGGTAGCCCTCGAAGACGAAGTCGTTCTGCACCTTGCGCTGCAGACGCTCGCTCTGGTCCATGCGGAGAGTCTCTAACACAAAGGCCTCGGTGAAAGTTTTTTCTTCCTCGGGCGGGCGTTCTGTTTCCTCTGCAATTCGCTCCAGGAACTCTGGGAAATCCGCGGCGTATTTGCTCAGCCAGCGGAAAAGCGAATAGGTGTCGTAGCGTCCCATCTCGACCATGTAGATAAGGTTTCCCAACAGGGTTTCGTCGAGGCTGTTGCCCTCGCAAAGTCGGCCGAGTATGGAGCTCGCGCAGAGTGTGGCAGTACCTTTGCTCTCTTCCTGGAGCTGGTCGCG
Source organism: Verrucomicrobiales bacterium (assembly GCA_051270635.1). Classification (GTDB taxonomy): domain Bacteria; phylum Verrucomicrobiota; class Verrucomicrobiia; order Verrucomicrobiales; family DEV007; genus JAGROY01. Next base: position 10,336 of record JBNMNB010000146.1, read on the forward strand.
AATGTCGTTGAACGCGGCGACTTGGGCGGGGCCGATATTCCAGACGAGTCCGTAGGGGCCAAGTTTCTGGTAACCCTCCATAAGCTGCTCGAAGGAGGTGGTATCTGTAGAGGCGCCAAAGAAAAGGCGGACGAGCATGCCGCTGGCGATGGAGTTGAGTGTCGAGATGTAGTCGTCCGGGGAATGGTCGTCCAGAGTGGCGTAGGCGGCGAGGTGGGTGGCCGCGAGTCGTGCTAGTTCTGGTCGACAAGTGCTGAAGTCTTCCGGTCGGATGGCACTGTTGAGGGCTTGGCGGTATTGGCGGTGGCTATCGCCCTGCATCTGGCGGAGAAAGCCCTTCGGGAAGAGCGGTTGCAGGTCGAGAGTCATCGGTTTGAGCTCTGTGCCGTGGTCGCGCAGCAGGCGGCGACCCCGTCCTAAGCCAAGGACACTGATCCAGGGCTCGCCCCAGGCGAGTGCTTTGAAAATTGGACCGAAACGGTCGGCCTGCTCAAGAAGAAAACAACGGTTCGAGCGTTCGAGCTTGTCGAGGTCGATCCAGTCTCCAGGCGGTAGACGTTTGCGTGAGACGAGTGATCGAAGACGCGCCTTGATGATCGGAGCTCTCGTCAATCGCGTGGTAAGGGACTTCAGCAAAGTGGAGGTTACCAATGGTTCGTTGGCAGATAGAATTGTGGCGTTCGAAAAACGTGCGAACTGTGAACACAGAGGCGGACATTGTATTCCCGGCCAAGCTCTGACAAGAATAAATACGACTCAAAAAAACCAATGAATGTCCCTGACGATATCCCCACTAGCGTACGATTCGGGCTGCCACCCTGGTTGCCCGAGTGGTGGGCCAGGCACCAACTAGAGGCGAACCTGTCCTCGCCAGAGGGGCGGATGGCTCTGGTTGGCGAACTGGCGCTGGAGAACGCGCGTCAAGGTGGAGGGCCGTTTTCCGCTGGAGTCTGGGATCTGGACGAGGCCCGCTGGGTTTCCGCCGGGGTGAACCTGGTGCTCTCCAGTCAACTGTCGAGCGCCCATGCGGAGGTGGTGGCTATCTCGTTGGCACAAACGGCGCTGGGGAACTGGAACCTCGGTGAAGGAGGTAGACAATTTGAACTGGTGAGCAGTGCAGAACCCTGCGCGATGTGTGCGGGAGCTGTGCCGTGGAGCGGAGTAGTCTCGCTCGTGTTCGGGGCGGGGCGCGATGAAGCGGAGGCTGCGGGATTCGATGAGGGTGCCAAGCCGGAGCAGTGGCAGAATGAACTCGCACGACGTGGCGTAAGCGTGTCCGGCCCGATGGTAGCGAGCGCGGCGAGCGAGGCACTACGTGAGTTCGCCAAGAAGTGCCCCCCTTACAACGGGCGACCCCGCCCCGAGTAAGTTGTTACCTTTGGGCTTTTGGGAGAGATTGAGCTGAAAGCCGCGCCACTTGCCTGCCCTTCATATGAATTTTGCCCTAACAAACCACTTTTCTGCGGAAGTAGAGATAACTGCCAACAAAGCAAGCGATGCCAGTGATGGTCATGATCCAAGTGAAGGCGGTGAAGAATTCCAGCTTATTGAGATTGCCAAAAATGGACTCGCGGAAAAAGTACATGACCACTGTGCCGCTGTAGCCGACGGCGTCGCAGACATAGATCGCGAAGACCGCAGTGCCTGCGTAGCGGGTCGAGGCAATGACCTCGTCAAACAGGACTGAGCCAAACGGGACGTAGGTCATATAGACGCCGATTCCAGTCATGACCATCCAGGTGAATCCGCTGATGGTACCGCTTTGGAACAGCCAGGTGCCCAACCCAAGGACTGTAAGACCTGAGAGCATGAAGAGCCAGACCAAGAGCAGCCCGGATTGGTGCAGGACTCGCTTCAGCCAATAGAGCAAAGCCAGTCCGCCTGTGACAATGAAGGCGACCAGCGTCTCAGAATTTCCCAGCAGGCTTTGCGCTCCGGAGTCACCGTCGTAGCCCAGGGCAGCGAAGAGCTCGACTTGATAAGTGTCGCGAAAATCACGGTATGCGGTGAGAAGCAGATAGATTACGCAGAGCATGACCATGCCGAGGGCAAACTTTGAGAAAAAGGCGAGACGATGCTCTCGGTTCATGGATTTTCGCTCGCTGCGATTCTCGATATCCTGAGCATTCGGCTGAGGAAGTTGCTTTAAAAGATAAACTGCAAAGAGAAAAACAGGGAGGTAGTGCAGGCCAGTGACGAACGGCATCCAGCCCTCGCTGATCGGTCCCGTGGCGCGTACCACAGCCTGGCTGGCGAATGGAATTCCATGCCACCAGGCTGCGCCATCGCCTTCCATCACTGCACGACCGAAGTCTTTAACAATCCCGCTCGACATGATGTAGGAAGTGGACAAACCGGCGAGAAGAACTTCCGAAGTGCGGCGTCCTTCGAGGTAGCTCACTACGATTCCCCAGATCACTCCGAGAGTCAGTCCGTTGACGGCGATGGGAAGAAATTTCCAATTGTCCGGCACTGCTCCAAATATCATCAGGCTGATTTCGGCAGCGAGGACGGTGCCGATGAGAAAACGCGCTCGATTTCCATGTTGCATCTCTGCGCAAACTTTAATGCCCACGACTTTGGAAAGCGCGTAACCGATCAGTTGAGATGCGGCAAGAACAGCCTTGATTCCGGTCTCACCTTCGAACCAGGTCGCCCCTTCAAACGTGGCTGCCGCGAATGGTTTACGAAAGGCATACATCGCGAAGTAAGCCATGAACGACGCGATCACCGCATACGTCATGAACACGCCGTCGGGAGCCCGGCGAAGATAGTTCTTGAGGAAATTCTCGTCTTTGTTGCTCATGGAGTCAGGCACCTGAAGCCGAGCCTATACCGCATCTAAAAAGGGTCACGTACAAATTCCAAATTTTCGAAAGATGGATGGATTGGCGTGCCATCGGCGAGTTCCAAATTGTGACGATTGAGAATGTCGATGGATCAGTGCTCACCTTTTTCTGCTTCCTATGTCGGCAACTATCAGGAAATGTTGTTGCCATGCAGATGATTGATTCCCATCACCATTTCTGGAACTACAACGCGGCCGATTATCCATGGATTGATGGCGAGTTGGCAATGTTGCAGCGTGACTTTGACGGTGACGATCTGGCGGATGCGGTTTGCGGCACCGATGTCGACGGTGTTGTCTCTGTTCAGGCACGGACAAACGTGCAGGAAACGGAGTTTTTGCTGGCTATGGGAGCCCAGTGTCCATTGGTGCGGGGTGTTGTTGGCTGGGCGGCGTTGAAGGATGTTCGAGTTGGAGAAATCTTGGATCAATGGTGCGGTGATCCACTTTTTAAAGGTGTGAGGGAGATCTGTCAGGGAGCGGCGGACGACGCATTTTTCACCAATGAAGCATTCAACCGTGGCATCTGTGAGCTGACGCGCAGAGCGCTTCCCTATGACTTGTTGCTGTTCGAGAATCAATTAGAGACCGTGATCGGGTTCGTCGATCGACACCCGAATCAAAAGTTCATTGTGGATCACATCGCGAAGCCCACGATCACCGCAAAAGTGTTCGCCGCTGAGTGGGATCGCAGTTTAAAAGAGCTTGGCCGCCGGGAGAACGTTATCGCCTGTAAATTTTCCGGTGTGGTGACGGAAGTGCGAGATTCTGATTGGGACATAGACTTGCTGCTCCCTTACTTTGACACCACATTGCGGGCATTCGGAGCTGAGCGCGTGATGTTTGGATCCGATTGGCCAGTGTGCCTCAGTCGTGTCGGTTATGGCCAATGGGTTGCCGCTGTTGGCAAGTTAAGTGCAGAGCTTTCCGCCAGCGAAGCAGCTGCGTTTTATGCCGGCACTGCGGTCTCGGCTTACAACCTGTAGTGTCGATCATCGGCTGAACTGCGTGAGCTCGATAAGAATGCGCGTGATGTTATCGTTGGTCTCGTAGAAATCCATTCCCATCAGGAATATCCAGCCTGATCCGATGCGCCGCCCCACTAGTGCAGCGTTTTCCGGACTCCCAGGCTGAACGAGCAGGGGACTCCAGTCACCGCCTTCGGGAGCGGTGTACATCATGGTCGAATTGGATGCCTTAATTTCCCCTTCAGTGACTGAGGCAAGGGCGTCGCCGATTCCTATCAACTCAAGATCTGTGCCGTCGCCGATCGATCCATCAGATTTGATTTCTCCCAGCCCCAATTGTGCAAAGTGATCGGCCGTGCCGCCTGATATCCCCATGAAAATTGCAATCCCTCCGGCACTGACATAGGTTTGGAGTTGTTCACTGACCGGCTGGCCTCGGACGCCGGAAAGGGCCTCGGCAAATGCGGCTTCGTCAAAATTTTCCCACTCGTTCCAGATGAAAGCGGTGCATCGTCTGAGGGCAGAGGTAAAATCATCACCCGCGCCATCATTGCCATCCAGGATGATCAACTCGCGTGTCAGGGGCTCGTTCTCCAACGCCGTTTTCAGTTTCTCGAACTCGTCCGCTTGATCTGAGTATTGTCCCCACAAAAAGATCGGGCCATTCCGACGCATGCCTGAGGGGTCGAGGAAAGTGATGCTTTCGGCAGTATCCAATGCCACTCGAAAGGGCGTGCCTTCCCAGATTTCCAGCTCCAGCATTCCATTGCTCAGTGAAATTTGTGGAGATGTGAGGGTTGCGCCGCCGTCGAAGCTGACAACCGCCACGCGTCCTGATTTTTTTCTCACTTTATTGGTCGGTTCCACTGCTTCCTTTCTGGGGACGATTGGAAACAGCATCGTTTCGATCAACGTCAGGGAAAACTCGCCGGATAGAATCGGACTGGAAATTGTGAGGCGGTCGCGCTCGCTATCGACCGGTGCGATGTTGCCCGTGATGACTTCTCCTGTCGTCAGTCGGGCGACGTGTCTGCCTTTCGCAGGTGGCAATTCTTTGGCCTTTGTTCCCTTCGAGTTTAAGGGAGTAATGCTGGCGATCTCGTGCAATGGAACAGTGAGTTCTTCTGAGTCACCGAATGCTAGTATCAGTCCGCGGGGCGAGATGCGTTTGAGCTTTCCAGGCACGCAGCTGCCGGAGCGAAAGGTTACCAGCCGCAGGTTCTTATCTTCACTAACGGAGTTTCTTGCGTTGTTATTGCCCCCTTTGCCCTCATTGTGCACTTTTTTCGCGGCCTCGATTTGATCATCAGACCGGGGCCTTGGGCGATATTTTCTTAGTGTGACAACGGAATCCAAGGGTAGCATCGATGGTGTGCCTGCCGTCAGAAGTGGAACAAATTCAACTTGGCCATTGGCGATGGAGCGTAATTCTCCCGTCATCGAAGCTTGAAGAGATCGCTCCGTAACCATCTCTGGAACTTCTGGCGCCTCGTCCTTCTCCTTCTCTTTGCTGGCTTTTAATTTAGGTGCCTCCAGTGGTGGCCATTCAACGGTCGACCGAATGCTGATTTCCCACAGCGGGGTACTACGGATTTCCTCGCTTTGAGCCGATAGCGGAAGGCTGAGAACAACGCTGGCGATTAGCGCAATGATAGGGGAACTAGTCTGCATATACAAATCCGACGGAACCGTTGATCCAAGTGCGAGTGATGTGGCCATTGGTGCCGATTTCATACAATCCTGTGGCTGATCCAAATAGAGCGTGGCCATTGGAAAGTGCAGCAGCGGCATGCAGATCACCGACTTCATTTGAGGGCGTAAATGCCCATTTTTCTTTGCCCGAGGCATCGAAGTGTATCAGTGCGGGCGCGTCCCTGGCCATCTGTGCCACAATCATACTGCCGTCTTGCAGCCGACGGGCGAAGACTGGTCGTTGCAGTCCGCCTTTCTCAACCATGAGGTCACCGTTGGCAGAAAACTCACGCACCGTGCCAGATTTTGAAGAAACGATGATCATGCGTCCGCCTCGGGCAGTTGAAAAGAAGTCGATGGTATCCGCGAGTTCAGCAAAGGAACGTCGCTGGACAACGTTTCCCATCAAGCTGACCTCGACGATTTCATTGGCTGCGGCGACCAGCAGGTTGTTCGTTTGTGGACTCAACCCCAGCACCGGCATGCCTGCCAGTCCAGATAGAGAGCCGATGGGACGATCCTGATCATCGAAGAAGCGAATCGAAATGTTCTGTTGCAGCCCCCCCGTGGGTTTTCCGAAAGCAATGGGTTTACCAAAAGCAATGGCGCGGGCACCCTGTCGCTGTGGGACAGCAGCGATGGCCGTTCCACCACGCAGTGCGGCGGATCGCATGTGCCAGCGAATTGAGCCAGCGGGCGAGAACTCGATCACATTCGAGCGCGAAACCGCTGCGTCGCGAGGCTTTCTCCGTCCCTCTTTTACTGCCGGCGTTTCTTTCAGCTGAATGCCAACAATGACTCTGCCACTTGAGGGAGAAGCGGCGGTCGACGAATGCGCTGCTGGTGCGCCGCTCTGCAACCATTTCTGCCATTTCAATAGGCTGGCCGTCCGCGCTCTCGGAGGATCGTACCCTGCGAATCCGAAGTCCTGTCCAGTATGTTGAAACAGCACCTCCGCCGCTGCGCAGCGTGATTCAGTGGATGGAGACTCTAACAGTTTGACCAAGACAGGGATGGCGCTCTGATTGCCAGCGATGAGTGCGCCTTTTGCCGCCGCAAACCGTAAGTCTGGATCGTCGGCACGAAGGCGCACGTCCAATTCCTGTTGGTCGGTTTTGGCCAGTAGTCCTGAAAGTGCTACAATTGCACGATGCTGCGTCAGAGTTGGCACAGTGGCATTCAGGAAAGACTGCAGGAACTCTTTGTCGGTGATCGAAACCGTGGCCCCAATCGCATACTCCGTTGCGGCGAGAAGCCGGGCGTCGCCGGCATTCATCGCACTGGCGGTACTCATCAACTCAGCGACTAAGCCTGGGACGGGTTTTTTCGCGATCACGAGTAGCGCGTGATAGAGTTGATCCTCCAATGCCAATGAACGGCGGACGGCTAGGATTTGTTGCAGCCTCCAGTTGAATTCAAGGTTTCCGCTGCCTTTGTCTTTGCTGGAATTGGCAGGCATCGCTAGAAGCGGATCAATCGGAATGCGCAACTTGGCCAGTTCGCGGCTTGCAGTTTCTCGGCGGCCGTAATCATCTGCTCGCAAGTCAGACAGATAATGGCGCGTCAGCCGTAATACTTCTTCATTGACCAGCAGGGGGCGAAGCAATTTTGCAGTTTCCTCAGCAGTCTCATCCGCAGTGATCGCAACTCCGTGATCACTCAGGTAGCGAATACTGATTTCCAGGTGATCTTCACTGGCGGACGATATCGGTGCCATTCCCGTGATCATGATTACCAAACTGACAACCCAACTGGTAACAAAAGTGCACCCTGGAAGCCGATGCCGGGAAACGGGCACTGGGGTCCAGTTCCCACACCAGTGCTGGGAATGTTCTCGCATGATGCGCAGTCTAGTCACACTCCGCTGCGGGAGAAAGCGCAAAAATGGGACTTGGTCGATGACCCACGGCGGGGAAGTTATCCCGCCATCTTAAGTTTCTTGCACGCCATGCAGGCTGGGCGTGCGGCAGTGGTCTCGAGGTCGATTCGGAAATCGTTCTGGCGGATCTTCCAGCGAATGGATGCCATCCGCTCCATGAATTTGGTGTTATTTACCAGGACTTCCTGTTCGGTGCGCAGGGATTCGATGAGTTGTTCATCAAAGGCTACCGCGTGAGAATCTGGTGTTGAAAATTGCATGCCGAAGAGTTTCTCCAGATCGCTGGCGCAGTGACCGCAGCGGTCGACCAGCAGGCGTTTGATGACACTAACGGCCATCCCTAGAACCGCTCCGGAGAATTCCGTCTGCCAATGGGTGATATTACAGGGAATCTTTTTGAGAGGAGTGCGGGCGAAGTCGGTCACGCGATCGTCACTTGGTCGCCAGAAGTCGTAGGACTCGGCGGCTTGTGGGAGCGCCAGCATCTTGCCGATGGTCTCGAGTTCCTCAAGCAGGGACACTTCCAATCGATCAAGTTCAGAGCTTTTCTCTAGACGCAGGTAAGTGGAAAACTTTTCCACCAGCGTTTCAGGCATCGGCTGCCCTTCAATTTTTGAAGCGATGGATTGCAGGCAAGTGTTGGCAACTGTGTGCACCGCACCGATCGCATGCATTGCCGAGCTGCGTGCCAGAAAGGTGGTGTTGTCGCTACTGAAAGCGTGCTGGTGTAGCGCGAGGTTCAGCAGAGCGTAGGAGTCGTGCAGGTAGTTGACGAAGGGATTGAGAACGGAGACCATGGCGAATCAAGAAGGTTAGAGTTAGCGAATGTGGAGTTGAATTCCTTTCGGAACGATTTCCCTGACGATTCCGGCCAGATGGAATCGAGTGTGTTGCAGGTTCCGGCAAAGGCATGCCAGATGCAGGGCGATACGCGTAAGGGATGCGGTGAAATGGCCCATGGCTTTATCCTCCGTGGGCAGAAGATTGGCTGTCGGCGATGTAGGGCAATTCGTCGTAGCGATGGTCGCCTACGGCTGACAGAATGTAGTCGAGATCTGGATCGGTGCCCTTTTGCACAAAAGCAAGTTGCTGGATTTCAGACTCAGGAAGTGAAGCGATTGTTAGGATAAGTTCGTCGTGCATGGTTTTGATTGGTTAACAGTTGCCATCCATACAGCTTATGCCGTGCCAAGTTGCGGCGAGTAGTGCCCAACTCATTCATTGTGAAAGATATAAAAATATGCGTCAGTTCTTTGGCCGCTAAAACCTGATCGCAATTTTGGAGGCTTGCATCCACAAAAATGGAGCCTGGATCCATCGAACGATGTCTGTGCGATGCTTTGACGTATTCAACGCTTCGATAGAAGAAATCGCAACGCGGACAGGAGTCCTGCAAATTTGAATTCAGGAACTTTCATTTAATTATCACGATGCCTCAGGCGGTGATCTGCCAATGTTAGTGCTATTGGCCCGATCGCCCGGGATCAGCTCCAATCTGCAGCACTTGCGTCGCCCTGTGACTTTATATGGCCGCAGTGGATTCCTTCGTCAATCAACCAGCCAGAGGTGAATTAAAGTAACGGCGAAAAACCAAATACGGAAATGCAGAGCAAGACAGCAGCTCTA